>DASVOE010000105.1:0-21858 GCA_036383515.1 Chitinophagaceae bacterium
CCTATAATGCCCAGGGCAACTTTGGTTTTTGTTGACATAAATGATTATTTAAAGGTTATCAATGATTGTTGATAGAACAGAGGCATAAAAAACCATACCAAAAACAACAATACTTTCGTGATGAAGAAACCATACCGGCAAACAAATCCGTATTCTTCTTAAAGGTCCTTTAGTTTTTCCATTAATAAAGGATTATTCTGAAAAATTTCTTATACTGATTGTAGGTTCTTGATTATCTTTCAATCACATTACCATCCTCTATGCGCATAATACCTTTTGCTATTTCTGCTGTCATAACCACCGGTCTTGTATTCGTTCTAAATAAAAAATGGGGAGATATTCCCCCGTTCGGAAAATTTCTTAGCCCTCAACAAGGTTTCTGGCAAAATGCTGAACCGGCCGACCAGGATTTTGCAGCGGACCTGCATTTCCCGGGTTTAAAAGGAAAAGCAGAAGTTTTTTTTGATGAACGATTAGTACCCCATGTTTTTGCTGAGAATGACGAAGATCTTTATTTCATCCAGGGTTACCTGCATGCAAAATTCAGGTTGTTCCAGATGGATTTGCAAACCAAAGCCGCTGAAGGCCGGGCCAGTGAAATAGCCGGCGCCAAAGCGATCAATTATGATAAAGAAAAAAGAAGGCTGGGAATGAAGTATGCTGCTGAGAATGCATTGAAGGAAATTGAAAAAGACCCGGTAAGTAAAGCAGCTTTTGATGCTTATTCAAACGGGGTGAATGCCTATATCGGTTCACTTACTAAAAGCACTATACCCTTAGAATATAAATTATTGGATCTGCAGCCCGAGAAATGGGCGCCGATCCGAACTGCATTGCTATTAAAAATGATGGCCGAAATGCTTGCTTCCGGTACCGAAAATGACCTGGCCCGTACTAATGCCAAAAAGATTTTTTCAGAAGATGAAATGAGCAGGATATATCCGCAGATAGCGGATTCGTTGTTGCCAATCATCCCTATCGGAACAAAATTCGACCCGCCAGCTATTGTACCCGTTGCACCACTAAACGCCGACTCATTATATCTCGGCTTGAAAAAAATGGTAAGTGATACAGTGATTGATAAACAAAACCCCAACAATGGAAGTAATAACTGGGTGGTAGCCGGCAGCAAAACACAAAGTGGCGCCCCGATCCTTTGTAACGATCCGCATCTTGAGCTATCATTACCTTCTATCTGGTACGAAATGCAACTGGTATCTCCCGGCAACAATTCGTATGGCGTTTCATTACCGGGTAGTCCTTTTATTATTATCGGGTTTAACGAAAACATTGCCTGGGGGGTGACCAACTCACAACGGGATGTAAAAGATTATTACGAAATAAAATTCAAAGACAAAAGCAAAAAAGAATATTGGTTTGACAGTGTCTGGCAACCTGCAACGATTCGCATTGAAACTATCAAAGTAAAAGGAGGCAGCACTGTGTATGATACCGTCGCCTATACTGTTTTTGGTCCTGTGATGTATGATGAAAGTTTTTCCAATGATCTTTCTGCTACCAGGAATCTTGCTGTTCGCTGGGTGGCGCATGATCCCAGCAATGAAGGCAAAACGTTTTATAAATTGAACAAGGCAAAGAACTATGCTGAGTATGAGGATGCGATCAGAACATTTGATTGTCCCGGGCAAAATTTTGTATTTGCTTCCAGGAGTGGTGATATTGCAATATGGCAACAGGGAAAATTTCCGGCACGCTGGAATAAACAGGGTTTGTATGTGATGCCGGGTGAAGACAGCAGTTACAGGTGGCAGGATTTTATTCCGCAGGCTGAAAATCCGCATTCAAAAAACCCGGAACGGGGTTATTTGCAAAGCGCTAATCAACGACCCGTAGATTCTACTTATCCTTATTTTATCCCGGGAAGCTATATAACACCACGGGGTATCACCATCGATCATAAGCTGGCTGCTATGAATGGTATCACCACCGCTGATATGATGAAACTGCAGTATGATTATTTTAATTCATTGGCTGAAGATGCTGTTCCTTTATTGTTGAAATATGTAAAAGAAGGAGAGCTCAATGCAGATGAAAAAAAATATCTTGATATTGCAAAAGGATGGGATTTGTATGCAGGACCGGATTCAAAAGGACAAACTATTTATCAGTGCTGGTGGGATAGTTTAGAGGTCGGAATCTGGAAAGATGAACTTACAAAAGTGAACCCGCCGGCACCCTGGCCAGAAGAACAGACCACCATGGAGTTATTAAAAAAAGATTCAGCGCTTAAATACATTGATAACATAAACACAGATAAAGTAGAAACAATTTTTGATGTTGTTACGGAAGCATTAAAAAGAGCAACAGTTAACCTGAAGGAAAAGGATGCTGCCGGGTTATTAGCATGGAGCAAGTTTAAACATCCCGGTATTTATCATATCAGTGATAAAGGCAAATCTGCACTTCTTCCTTTTGCCCGGCTTGATTTACCGGTGGGCGGCTACGGAAATATTATTAATGCAGTAACGCAAAGTCACGGCCCCAGTTGGCGGATGATCGTTCAGCTTTCTTCACCAATGGAAGCTTATGGAGTATACCCTGCAGGACAAAGTGGTAATCCCGGGAGTAAATACTATGACAATTTTGTGGATACCTGGGTAAAAGGTGAATACTATACACTTTGGTTTATGCGGGAAGGAGATAAAATGGATAAGAAAGTAAAGTGGGTGATGAGATTTGGAAAGGGATAGAGGTGAATGGTGAATAGTGAGGAGTGAATGGGAGTAAAAACTTTACCGGGTTTTTAAATGTTCAAATAACTTATATGAAATTATTGGTTGCAATTCTTCTTACCGGTTTATTAGCTTTTATTGCCGGCATTTATCTTGACTGGTGGAGCCTGGCTATAGCAGCTTTTTTAGTGGCTTTGTTAATTCATCAGAAAGTAGGTAAAGCGTTTCTTTCAGGTTTTCTTGGTGTATTCATTTTATGGGCAGGTCTTGCCTGGTGGATTGATATTAAAAACGATGCTGTATTATCTAAAAAAATTGCAGCATTATTGCCTTTAGGTGGAAGTTCAATAGCATTGATCTTTGTTACCGCTTTCATTGGTGCATTGGTAGCGGGCATGGGAGCAATGACCGGAAGCTTTTTACGTTCTACCGGCAAGCAGGTTTCCTGATTCAGTTCAAAAAACTTGCTTATCTTCAAAAAACACCCGAAGCCACCGGAAACTATGCGGAATATTCTTTTTTGCGTTTTCTTTATTGGGTCTTCTCTTTTTTCTTTTTCTCAAAAAGTCAGTGGCATTGTTACTGATTCTACAGGAAAAGGAATTCCTTATGCCTCCGTGTTTATAAAAGGAACCAACCGGGGTACCAATGCGAACAATGAAGGAAAATATTTTTTAGAGCTTGAACCCGGCCAGTATACCCTGGTATGCCAAAGCGTTAATTATAAAAAGGAAGAGAAGGTTGTTGTTTGCGGCGTCCTTGATGTGGTGCTGAATTTTGAATTGAGTGTACAGGAAGTGATACTGGAGGCTGTTATCATATCCACTGGCGAAGACCCTGCTTATGGCATTATCCGTAATACGATTAAAAAAAGAACCTATTACCAGGACCAGCTTAATAAATTTCAATGCGAAGTATATACCAAAGGACAATTAAGAGTTAGAAGCTATCCTAAAAAGTTTTTTGGAAAAAAAGTTGATTTTGAAGATGGCGATACCAGTAAACAAAAAATGCTGTACCTGTCTGAAACGGTTTCGTTGTATACGGTCAATAAACCAGCAAAGGAACGTATTGAAGTGATATCTTCTAAAGTTAGTGGTCAGAGTGATGGCTACGGATTAAGTGCACCGCAGTTCTTTTCTTTTTATGATAACAACGTATTCATTGGCAATAACCTTAATCCACGGGGATTTATTTCACCTATTTCAGACAATGCCCTGAATTTTTATAAATATAAATATGAAGGTTCTTTTTATGAAGATGGAAAAGAAGTAACCCGGATACTTGTTATACCCCGGCGCAAATACGAACCTCTTTTCAGCGGGCATATCAATATTGTGGAGGATGAATGGCGTATTCACTCTCTTCGGTTGCTGCTCACCAAAGAATCGCAGATGCAGTTGATTGATTCATTAACGGTAGAGCAATTATACAGGCCATTGAAAAATGATATATGGGCTATCAGCAGCCAGGTCATTTATCCTTCGGCCAAAATATTCGGGTTCGATGCCTATGGAAGTTTCATTAATATTTATTCCAACTTCAATATCGACCGGGAATTTGATAAAAAATATTTCAGCAGCACTATTCTGAAATACACGGATAGCTCCAACAAAAAAGATGCTGCTTATTGGGAAGAAGCGAGACCCATACCACTGATGGCCGACGAAATATATGATTACAAGCGTAAGGATAGTCTTGAGATCGTTCGCAAGGATCCCCAATACATGGACTCACTGGATAAGATCCGCAATAAGATAAATATGTTTGGCGCCTTATTGTTTGAACAAACATTGGTGACACAGCGTAAAAGAACCAGCTTCTCCTTCCGGCCATTGACGGAACAGTTTAGTTTCAACGTAGCTGAAGGGTTTGTGATCAATACCGGTGCTGTCTGGACCAAACAATTGGACACTACTTTTATCAACCGCCGGAGTATTTCTATTGCGCCTAATCTTCGTTACGGATTCACCAATCAACATTTTAATGCTCATCTCACAACAATTTATCATTTTGGAAAAAGGAAGCCTTCGTCGTTGAGTCTTTCCGGTGGCAAAAGAATATTCCAGTTCAATAATAATAGCCCCATTGGTCCAAGAGGTAACACCTTATCCTCACTGCTGGGAGAAAATAACCGGATGAAGATCTATGAAGCTATTTACTTTAGGGGAAGTCTCACCAGGGGTATTGGAAACGCTTTTACATGGAACCTTGCTTTCCAATACCAGGACAGGCTGCCGCTCGAAAACAAAACAGATTATACATGGCGGGATAAAAGTAATAAAGAGTATACACCCAACTATCCCAATGAACTGGTTAGTCAGAACATCATCCGTCACCAGGTTTTTGTAACCCTGCTTGGATTAACATGGCAACCGGGTACAAAATATATTGAATTGCCGGATCGCCGGATAAACCTGGGATCCAAGTATCCTGTTTTTTCATTTCAATACATTCGCAGCATTGATGATTTCCTGGGCAGCGACGGTGATTTCAGCAAATGGAAATTCGGCATAAAGGACGATCTTAATTTTAAACTAAGAGGCAAATTCAGTTATCGACTGGGAATAGGGGGCTTTTTGGATAACAAGAAAGTGCAGGTGCCCGATTACCAGCATTTCAATGGTAATATTTCCACTTTTGCTACGGAGTTTTTGAATAGTTTCCAGCTATTGCCCCTTTATCAGTTCAGTAACACGGATAAGTTTTATGCGTTGGCACACCTGCAGCATAATTTCAATGGGTTTCTTACTAACAAGATACCGGGTTTCAGAAAGCTGAATGTATTTCTCGTCGTGGCTGCTAATGCTTTTTACCTGGATAAGGACAGGAATTATCTGGAATATTCCGTTGGCTTCGATAATATCTTCAAGCAGTTTCGCATTGACTATGTAATGTCGAGACTTGATGGGAAGAGAGGCGATACCGGTTTCCGCATTGGTTTCCGTCAGTCATTAAAGCCGAGAGGTGATGATTGGCCGTAAGTTGTTAATTAGTTTATTGGTTTATTAGTTAACTGGTTTGCCCTCTTTTTCTCTTTCATTTCTTAGCTTATCTTTGCCCCGTTTAAAAATTTTGCCCAACCTGAAATTGGGTCTCGCTAATGGCGGGATAAAATTTTAATAGCATGGCAGCACTACATAACCGTATCTCCCGCAGGGAGCTGAAAGAACGTATTATCAACGACCCTACTCCAAGGACAACCCTTTCCTTTTATTGTTATTTTAAAATTGAAGACCCTGCTGTTTTCCGGAATACTTTATACAAAGACTTGAAGGAGATTGGAGTGTTAGGCCGAATCTACCTGGCGCAGGAAGGTATCAATGCACAGGTAAGTGTGCCCACCGAAAATGTTGAACTATTCAAAAGCTATCTCTACACCATTAAAGAATTAAACGGGTTGCGGCTTAACGTTGCTGTTGACGATGACGGCAAATCTTTTTATGTGCTGGATATAAAAGTGAGGAAAAATATTGTTGCCGATGGCATCACCGATCCCAATTTTGATATGGCCAACAGGGGAAGGTATGTAAATGCCGGGCAGTTCAATGAACTAACCAAAGATCCTGATACCATCGTGATTGATATGCGGAATCACTATGAATATGAAGTAGGTCATTTTGAAAACGCATTGGAAGTACCCAGTGATACTTTCCGCGAACAACTGCCGATGGCGGTGGATATGATGCACGATAAAAAGGATAAGAACATCATCATGTATTGCACAGGCGGTATCCGCTGCGAAAAAGCATCGGCTTTTATGCTGCACCAGGGGTTTAAAAATGTTTTTCATCTCGAAGGTGGCATCATTCATTATACCAACCAGGCAAAAGAGAAAGGGCTGGAGAATAAATTTCACGGGAAGAATTTTGTATTTGATCAGCGGTTGGGCGAACGGATCACTGATGAGATCATTGCCAAATGCCATCAGTGCGGAAAGCCGGCCGATACACATGTGAACTGTGTGAACGATGCCTGTCATCTTTTATTTATTCAATGTGATGCCTGTAAAGAAAAATATGAAACCTGTTGCAGTACAGCCTGCCAGGATTTTATTCGCCTGCCGGAAGAAGAACAAAAGCGATTGCGTTCAGGAATTGATAAAGGACGAAATGTTTTTAATAAGGCAAGGAGCAGGAAGATGGGGGAGTTGTGAGTTATGAATTAGTTGTTTTGCAGGTTGGGTTATAGCATGTTGAAACATGTACATAGTTTAATACAGGTTCTGTAGCAGCAAAATTTTACTGCCAGCTAAACAAATATGGCTGGTTCTGCGGGTCTGCCCGGCAGGTTTCAATTCATTCTTACGATCTCGGTAAATGTTTTGTCGGTATAAAACTTAAGTGGCAAATTCTGTTTGGTCACCATTTCGATCACCTTCCCCGATTCTTTGGGAGGATCGCCTACCGGGTTATCCCTGGTATAATAAACTGTCCCGCTTCTTGCCTTTAATTTTTTAAGACTTGAATCAAGACCAGCAAGAGTTATAATAGAACCATTTGCTGTTATTAATCCTGTACTGTCAATATATACCTGCAGTACATTGGAATCAATGGGTTGTTTTACAACAGGCGCAACCACCACCGGAACAGCTGTTGTGTCAACTGTAGCTTTTGGCTTTTGTTCATGTTGCTTACAGGAAGGAAGTAAAACAATAACTAAGAATGTTACAAATAATGTGAAAGGTTTCATGCTAGCAAGTTTTGGTTTGCAAAGAGTGTTTACGAGCCTTACGTAAGGGAAGGTATAAAGAATTAGGATAAACTCCGAACGGAGGTGGAAAAGACTTGCATAAGCCGTAAACATACAGTCAGGGGTGGTAAAACTGCGGGTGCAGCCAGGAGAAAACAGAGATTTCCCGGTTTTTTGGGATATCAATCTTTCTTTTTTGGACTTGGTTGAAAACGTAAGTTATAGTATCCCTCATGTTGTCAGCAATTATTATTGATGTTATATTTTCCTATACTCCGAAAGCTGAAAATTAGACGTTGTGTCCGAACTATAGCTGATGATAATGCATTGTTGATGCTTCAATGTCCGCTCCATTTACAACACTTTTGTTAGCGGCTGTATGTTTTTGTTTTTTGTATTATTAATAATACAATTCTTGGAAATAAGTTGAAATACTTAAGTTCTACTCGCAAAGTAAATTATAGAAAAACAAAATGGTATATCAAAAAAATAATTAACTTGTTCTTGTTCTGGAACTTGAAGTAAGTAAGAAATATTCTTCTCTAAATTATTTGAAGTATGGAAATTAACTCAACTAATTGGACTTTATTACTATGGTCTCTTGTAGTGATTGGAATTATGGTTTTTCTCGGATTTAAGATTGCAAAATATCTAAGGAAATAATTTCCTCTTCACCCAGTTGTGTCTGTATTGTCGAATATACGAGTATAGGATGCTATTCAGTCTCCGAAAATTGTTCACGTGGGTTTCATTTTTTAAGTTGGTTTATGCAACATTTTAAAGCATGCAGATAGTTGCGACAATACAACCATTGCATAACCATTGTTATAACAATTAAGGCTTCACCCACTTAAGTAGATATTGGCGAGAGAGTTTAATTAATCAATCAATATATTTGTAACTCAAATTAACTGCGCTGAAAAAGCTTTCTCTTATAATAATCATTTCCATTTTAGCCTATAATCAGGTAGGTTATTATTTTGTGATGTGCTATTCTCAAAAAAAACAGAAGGAAGCTATAAAAGAAAAGATACTGGGACAATTGAAAGAGGAAGAATTAGAAATTATTTCTCTCAACGATCAGAACATTCATTGGGAAGAGGAAGGGAAAGAATTTTTTCTTAATGGAGAAATGTATGATGTAGTGATAACGAAAACAATGGATGGTAAGGTGATGCTTTACTGCATCAACGACAAAAAAGAAAAATCACTTATCGATAATTATAATCTCAACACCAAAAATAATTCTTCCCCGGATAAAAAAAGTAAAAGGGGATTTGGTAATTCATTCAATCTTTTTTTAAATAACACGGAAAGAGCCAGTACTCTGAATGTTGCTTTTATAGTAACATCTTTTCATTCTTTTGATTCGCAGCTCTGTGATAATATGGCTGAGCGTATTTCTCCTCCGCCTAAGGCCTGATCTCCTCCAATTGATTGCTGTTTACATTTTCATGTGTAGCATTTGCGTGCACACACTATTCATTAAAGTTTTACAACATGAAATTCAAAATTATATATACGATAATAATTAGTTTTATTTTCTCAGGAACATTTGCTCAAACATTGAAGGGGCATGTATTTGATGCTTCTACTAAAGCACCTCTTCCCGGTGCAACAATATCATTCGCTAAGTCAGGAACAACAACAGATAACGAAGGGATGTTTTCCATTAATTGTAACAAGCCTTCTGCAATAGCAGTTTCTTTTATTGGATATGAAACATACAGGATAGCTGTAAAAAATTGTAATGATGAACTTAGCATTGGGCTTGTACCAGTAAGTCATAATTTAGATGCCGTTGAGATCACCGCTACTTCAAACGAAAATAAATCAATTTTATACCAGCCTTCCTCTTTCACCAAGTTAGCAACGCCAGAGCTAAAGCGCAGCACGGGATTGTTTCTTGATGATGCGATCAATGGGAATATTGCCGGAGTGATCATGCAAAGGCGTGCGGTATCTTCAGGACAATCATTCAACATCAGGGGTTATGGAAATGGAAGCGGAGGAACAGGAAGAATCAACAGCAATTTCGATGGACAGGGTTATAAAGTTTATCTCAATGGAATTCCCATAACAGATGCAGAGGGAATAACATTGATGGATGATATTGATTTTGGTTCTGTAGGAAATGTGGAAGTAACCAAAGGGCCCGCCGGAACCCTTTATGGACTTGCTATTGCCGGAGTTGTAAATCTTAAAACGATTACTCCTGAAAAAGAAAAAGTTTCTTTAGGCCAGGACGTACTGATAGGAAGTTATGGTCTGCAGCGATATACAACACATTTTGAAAAAGCGGGCGAGCACTCTTCTTTGCTTATAAATTATGGCCATCAAAAAACTGATGGATACACTATTCATAACGCATCAAAAAAAGATTTTGTAAATGTTGCAGCAGAGTTCAGGTCAAACGCAAAAGAATCTATCAGCACCTTTTTGGGGTACAGCCACAGCTACGATGAAAGAAGCGGAGAGCTTACTATAGCGCAGTATAATGCTAACGATTTTTCAGGCAATCCTGAGTATATAAAAAGAAACGGACATTCTGAGATCACAAGTTTCAGAGCCGGTGCAAGTCATACTTATACTTTTGCCAAACAACTATCAAACACTACAACCGTATTTGGAAGCGGGGTTAGCAACAATTCAAGTTCTGCCGCAGGCTGGACAGATAAGAACCCTGTTAATTATGGATTCCGCTCAACCTTTGATACAAAATTTTCTTTATCAAATGCAGTTTCTTTAAGTGGAATAACAGGAGTTGAAATGCAGCGCCAAACTGCACAAACAGTTGGGTATACTATGATTAAAAATCCTGCCGATCCAAATGCGGCATGGACTTATGGTAGCAGTCCTTACTGGATAATTGGAGCATCAACAAGTAATAAATATACCACTTCAAGCACGGCATCTTATTTTACAGAATGGACATTAGGAATGCCTAAGGGGTTTTCAATAACAGGCGGTATTGGTTACAGCACGATGAGAATACATTTGAATGACAGATTTTATGTTGCAAATGGATTGCCTGCAACCTTTGATACTTCTTACCAAGGAATGTTCTCTCCGCACTTTGCAATCAATAAAGTGTTCAACGAAATGTTTTCTGTGTATGCATCTTACAGCAAGGGATACAAAGCGCCAACAAGTTCTTATTTCTATATCCCAAGTACAGGAGCAATTGTTCCGGGCTTAAAGCCTGAGATCGGCAATCAATACGAGGTAGGAACAAAAGGTTCATTGCTCAACAACAAATTATTTTACCAGGTTGCTTTGTTTGATGCGATGTTCTCTAATAAAATGACGGCAATAAATGTCTTAAATACTGCAGGCACAGCAACGTTGTATACTTATGTAGCCAACAGCGGAAAGCAGGATGACAAAGGAATAGAAGCGCTTGTAAAATGGAATGCCTTTCAATCAAGCAATGGCTTTATAAAATCAATAGCACCGTTTGCTAACCTTACTTATTCAGATTTTAAATATGATACTTACAGTTTTCATTACAAAGGAGTTGTTCAAAAAGATTCTGTTGTAAATTATGATGGGAAAGCGGTTGCAGGCGTCGCAACGATTGTAGCGAATGTTGGATTTGATATTGCAACTCAACCCGGCCTTTATGCAAACATGACCTATTTTTATAAAGATGGCTTCCCTGTCACATCCGATGGAAAAAATAATACAGCCAGTTATAGTTTGCTTAATGCAAAGCTTGGCTTTCTGCATAGCCTTTCTACCCATTTTGACGTGAATTTGTATGTGGGTGTAAATAATATTGGCAATACAAAATATCCTATTGCTGTTTTTGTAAATCAAATTCCTGATGCGTATTTGGTTGGGCCTGTAAAAGCAAATTATTATGGAGGAATAAATCTCAAGTATAATTTTTAAACCGCTGGTCTAAGGCAGTCCGTAAAGGCTGCCTTAATTTTAATTAACTAATTATGAAAAGAATATTTTATTTAGCAACGATAAGCATCTTTCTTTTTTCCTGCGGAAGGTTCGGAAATAAAGAAGTGGATGGTAAAAAAGATATGCGTATCGTTTGTGTATCAAAACAACTGAATGAAATGATATTTGCGTTGGGTAAGGGACATGATATTGTTGCAGTTGATCTTTCCAGCACATTCCCTGACAGCGCTAAACTATTGCCAACAGTGGGTTACCACAGGGCATTGAGTGCAGAAGGGATCATTTCAATGAATCCTGATCTTGTATTGCACGACTTTGATATGGGGCCTGCCAATGTATTACCACAATTAGAAAAAACAGGATTGAATATAAAAGGTTATCGTGGAGGAAGATCAATTGACAGTGCAAAGATTTTATTGAGTGAGCTTGGAAAATTTTTTGGCATTGATGCAAAGGCAGATTCAATCAATAAAAAACTGGATGCCGACCTTGAAAAAGCAAAAACTATGTTGCAATCCTTGCAGGTAAAAGACACGCCTTCTGTAATGGTGATACAATTTGGCAGGGCCAACAATAATTATTTTGTAATGAGCGGCAGGGGAGGAGTACCGGATAAAATGATAGAGTTAGCCGGAGGTAACGTTGCACATTATGATGCAAAGGGCGCAAGACAAATTAGCGCAGAAGCAATAGCCGTTGCTAATCCTGATATTATTGTTGCAACTGATTTTGGATTTGACAGGATGGGAAGCATGGATAAATTCATTACAGAAATTCCTGGTGTTGCATTAACCAATGCGGGGAAAAATAAACGTGTTATCCGTTTTGAAGAACATGATTTAGTTTACTTTGGCCCACGAACCGGTGAAAATATTTTGAAACTGATGAACCTTATTTACCCTACTGCAAATGCTGCGACGAAATAAATTTTTCTTTCCTGTTTTAATTGTATTGCTGATCGTAATGCTTTTATGCGCTGTTGCTTTTGGTGCGGTTTCCATAAAAGTGAGTGCTATGTTTTCTGCAATCGCACATTATTTCCAGGGAAAGAGCCCTGCAACTATTTATGAAGGTGTTTTTCTGCAAATAAGATTGCCGAGGGTTTTGTTATGTGCCATCACCGGAGCTATACTTTCTTCATCAGGTGTTTTAATGCAGGGGCTTTTCAGAAACCCGATTGTTGAGCCCGGCCTTGTAGGAACGAGTGCCGGTGCAGCTTTTGGAGCATCTATAGTTTTTGTGCTGGCAGGAAGCATGAGTATCGGGATGAAAGAAATAGCCGGCCCATTACTCGTTCCTCTCTTTGCATTTGCAGGTGGATTACTTGCAACATTTCTTGTTTATTCCCTGGCAAAAAGTGTACAAAAAATTTCTATCACCTCTTTACTCCTTATCGGTATTGCGGTAAATGCTATTGGTTTAAGCGGCACCGGATTTATGAGTTATATAGCCCGTGATCCGCAGGCAAGAAGTATAACTTTCTGGAATCTTGGAACTTTTACAGGCGCAACATGGACACAGGTTTTTATTACAGGAGCAGTTGCTGCCATTATTTTTAGCATAGCGCTTCGTTATTCAAAACAATTAAATGCCTTGTTGCTGGGGGAAGAAGAAGCCTCTTATTTAGGTGTTGATACGGAGAAATTAAAGAGAAGGATAATGATATTGAATACTGCAATGGTTGCTGTTGCCACTGCATTTGTTGGTGTGATAAGTTTTATGGGTTTGATCGTTCCGCATATACTGCGATTAATGATCGGAAGCGATAACAAAAAATTATTACCGGCATCCATGTTATTGGGTGCTATTTTATTAACGCTTGCTGATATGGCAGCGAGACTTTTGCTTGCACCTGCAGAAATTCCAATCGGCATTATCACTTCCATTGTTGGGGCGCCTGTATTTATTATTCTTTTAAAGAAATTCAGCATACTTCAGGAGAAAGGAGGTTTTTATGCTTAGCATAAAAAATATCAGTTACAGTGTTGGCAAAAAAGAAATTGTAAAAAATATTTCAGTTGATTTTTTACCCGGAGAATTCACTATGATTCTTGGGCCGAATGGTTCAGGGAAATCAACTTTTTTAAAATTATTCAGTGGAGAACTGAAAGCAAAAGAAGGAGCGATCTGTTATTCAGATAAAAAAATAGCAGAGTTAAAAAAAGAAGAGCTTGCAAAAGTAAGAGCCGTCATGAGCCAGCAACCGGAGCTTGGATTTCCTTTACGTGTTGAAGAAGTGGTGATGATGGGGCGGTATCCGCACTTTACTTTTAATCCCGGTAAAAAAGATGAAAATATTTGTAACGAGGTAATTATGCAAATGAAAATAGAGGAGTTGAAGCATAGGAATTACCTTACGCTTAGCGGTGGCGAAAAGCAACGAGTTCAATTTGCAAGAGTGCTTGCACAAATATGGGATATGCCTTTGCGTGGTCACAGGTATTTGTTTTTAGATGAGCCGCTTACTAATCTCGATATAAATTACCAGCAGGAGTTTTTAACCATAGCAAGATCACTTACAAAAACAGATACAGTTTTGGTAGCTGTTATGCATGATGTAAATCTTGCGGTTCAGTATGCCGACAAATTAATTTTTTTAAAGGATGGAGAAATGGTGAGCTACGGAAATCCTTTGGATATTCTTTCTGAAGACCTGATAAAGAAAGTTTTTGATGTAGATACAAGGATCATTCAAAATCCAGTAAATGGGTTACCGTTGATGGTGTATGATAATTAATTCCGGTGGTGATATGGATTGAACCGGCATCTGCACCCAGCCTCACTTATCAATCAATCTTAGCGTTTTTTTTTGTTTGATCTCTGAATTTTAAATCGTAGAAACAATTCCTGTATAAGCGAAATCCTATCTGGCTGAACGCTGCCGTATTATCTTTAATCTCTGGTTGATTTCCTTTTTTTAAAATCATTACATTCCATATACTGTCTGATTGACCAAATGAATCATACTGAAAAAGAATCAAAAACAATATCATTATCTTGGAAATCATTTGCTAATCCCATTATATAGGATCATTCTGAAATTGCAGGTAACGAACAGGCTTTCTGCTGTGCTGATATTCTGTCATCCTTCAGCCAGAACAGAAGCCATAGATATTCTGATGTTGAAGTTAAGATATACAGTTGAGATTTATTCGTTCAACCCGGACTGCAACTGATAAACGATTTGTTGACGAGGGTATATTCCTCAGGCAGAATAGCAGAAACCCCATATTGTAGGCGGTTAATCATTTAGATATTCAAACATCTTTCTCCAATTGATATATTTTCCAATTGTTTCAAACCTATTTGTGTCAATATACCTACCTTTTGTAACCGATTTTTTAGTCAATCCTTTTAATTCAGTCAGAATGCGTGAATAAATGTCTAAGTCAGTCATTTCTTCTACGATGTCAAATCTAAAACTTTCACCTCTGTAATTGATTTTACTTTTTGAACCTTTCATTATTCTTTTTCCTTCTTTATAAAAAAGTTCACCACTAAAAATTTCTTTGTCAATGTTAAGCAGCACCCAGCCAACGATTTCATTAAACTTCCACAGGTAGCCAATATGCAGTTCAAGTTCGTGTCTATGAGCTTCATATTTCTCTTTTGAGTTTTTCGGAAAGAGATTTTCAAACAAGGTCAATGGATTGCATATTCTGTCCAACTCTTTTTGTAGTTCATTCTCAAAAGAATTTGGGCTCACCCGATAAACTGGAATTTCGAAAAGGGAATTAAACTCACTTAATTTATAGGATTCAAAATTCGTCCTCATTTGGAGTGTTTCAAAGTGGCAGCCAACGTCTGTACTGTCGAATATACGAACATAGAATCCATTTAGTCGCCGAAAATTATTCATCGGTTTTCAATAAGTTGGTTTATACAAGATTTTAAAGCCTGCGATAGTTGCGACAATATAACCATTGCATAACTACTGTTATAACAATTAATGCTTCACCCACTTAATACAAACCGGTTTACTCACCGGTATTCGTTTGCCGGTATCCGTCAACAATCCTGTTTGTTTATTTCTTTTAAAAATGACGATCTCATCACTGTTCTGGTTAGCTACCAGCAAAAAATTACCGGAAGGATCGAAGTTGAAATTGCGGGGCGTTTTTCCCAGGGTAGATTGATGTCCTACCGGAAACAACTGGCCATTGGATGGATTGATAGAAAAAATAGCGATCGTATTGGATTCACCACGATTGGAAGCATATAAAAACTTTCCGTCGGGCGATACATGAATATCGGCGCTGCCGATATCGCCATTGAAATCGTGGGGCAGGGCTGAGATATTTTGCAGTAAACTGAGTTCACCTTTTTTATAAGCGTATACAGATATACTTCCGCTCAATTCTTCCATCAGGTAAGCGTATCGTCCATTGGGATGAAAATCAAAATGCCTGGGACCAGCGCCGGCTTCTGTCATTTGAAAAGGAACTTTTGCGGGGGACAATGTTCCTTTTTTTGCATCAAAGGAATAGATCATCAGTTTATCAATACCCAGGTCAGGAACAAATAAAAATTTATTATCAGGACTTACTACCGTTGCATGTACATGCGGTGAGGTTTGTCTTTCTTCATTCACACTATAACCTGTATGTTCGATCACTTGTGCAGGAGGCTCCAGTCCGCCATCCTGCTGCACTTTTAATAACGCCAGCGAACCACTTGTGTAATTACCTGCAAAAACCCATTTACCGGTTTTATCTATCGCTACATAGCAGGGATGTTTGCCCCCTGAATATTGTTTGTTGATGGCGGTTAATTTTCCACTCTGTTTATCAAAAGAAAAAGCGGCCACACTGCCACCGGTAGTGTGCATGGTGCTATCGGCATTTTCATTTACGGCATATACATACCGCTGGTCAGATGAAACGGCGAGGAAAGATGGGTTGGATGTTTTTGTAGTGCTTACCGGTTTAAATGTCCCGGAATCGCTGTTGAATTTAAAAACATAAATGCCTTCGCTGCTGCCGGAAGTATAAGTGCCCACAAGTAAGTAAGGTTCGTTTTGTGCAAACGATGATACCATTGCGATCAGCAAGAGGAATAGTATAGTTATTTTCATCTGCTAAATTTATCACATCCTGTGCAAATGAAAGCGGGTTTATGAAAACAAGGGCACACCTTTCATGGCCTGCAGGAATAAAGCCATTACTGCGAGGAAATAAAGGATAGCAAATCCGATGATCTGTTGTTTTGTTTTCAATACAAAATAACCCAGCAAAGGAAGTAATTGCAACGCATGCATGCCAAAGAAATGGGCGATGCGCAGATCACCGTATTGTTTGCTCCAGTTCACTACCGGTAACCCGGGACCTCCTTGCTCACCACCCACTGTATGCGACAGTTTAACGGCCATAAAAGCTCCTTCAAAAGAAAAGATAACGAGGAGCAGAATACCCAGGCGAATGCCCCAGATATAGGCCATGGGTGCATTGAATTGTTTTTGTTTGAAAAAACGATAGCCGATCACTGCTGTCCATATGCAGAGTATGGTAATAGCGATACCCATCAGGTTGAACAGCATTCCATACAAGGGACTTGAAATATTAAAATGCGATAAACGACCATTGGCTGCCTGCCAGGTAATAATGCTCATTTCAAAGATGAAAACGATAACGACCATCAATGAGTAAGCTCGTGCTCCTTTCCGGCTATTTAAATGATACATAAACCAACCCATGCTCCAGCAAAAGATGGTGATGGAGAAATAAAATTTCATGGGTTTTATCCAGGCATTGATGCCGAGCACTGTAGTAGCTGTAACCTGCGTCATCAATAAACAGGTAATGGCGGCAGCTAAGTTGAGCCAGCCAAACCAGTACAGTATTTTATTCCGTTGTTGCAGTTCGTTAAGAAATTTCATAAAACTTGCATTAATAGTTTTCCAAAAAATATTGTTGCTGTTTGATGGATCTTATCAGCAGGTATAATAGCAGCCCTACGGGACCAAGCATAAAGGTGAGAATAAGACAGGGTATCAATACCAGGTGAGGGATACCATATTTTACCGCATTTCGTTTTATCCATACACCGGTCATCAGATCGAAGGCGAGATAATGTACCCAACCTGCAGTGACGATGGTTTTATCTGTAAATAAACTCATTACTCCATCAAGAGAACCGAATTTTGCGGTATCACCAAAATTGAAATTGGCAACAATGAGCCATGCATATACAATGCAGAGCAGGGTGATGACAATACCGATAAGCAGTTTATCAAACTGGAACCAGTAGGGTGATGCGATAATTAATATAAGCCATCCAATCATGGCGACAGTGCTGCAGAGCTGGAAGATAGAATCAGGTGTCATGTCTTTGCGTTTTGAAAAGCAAAGATGGAGTTAGTATCCGGTGTTTTGACTGGTAATGGGTAAGAAATTTTTTCCGATATCTTTTTACGGATGCGGCTCAGGTGTTTGGGTGTGATGCCGAAAGAATTTTATAATTCATCCAGCAATTCTTGTACGGGCCTGGCTTTTAATTTGCCCTGTTTGATAAGGTTAATCTGCCTCACAGCTTCTTTTATCCCGGCTATCAGTTTTTCTTTTCCTTTACTGTTTTTTTTAGGCCTTGTCGTTTTTTTATTTTTTGTTTTTACAATAATGCTGGTCATACATTTATTGTTTACTCAAATTTACTTTAATTTTTTAAGCACTGCTTCAATACGTTTAAAGGTTTCATCATCACTCAATGCTTCCGGCTGAAAGGCTTTACCGATCACTTTTTCATACAACTCAATATATCTTTTTGAAATAGTATTCACCCATTCGTCACTCATATCCGGAACAGTTTGCCCTTCTTTGCCCATAAAATTATTAGCGATCAGCCATTCTCTTACAAATTCTTTACTGAGTTGTTTCTGTCGTTCGCCTTTTTCCTGTCTTTCCTCAAAACCATCTGCATAAAAATACCTGGAGCTATCGGGAGTGTGTATTTCATCCATCAGGTAAATAGTATCGCCAACCTTGCCAAATTCGTATTTGGTGTCCACCAATATCAATCCCTGTTTGGCAGCGATCTCTTTTCCTTTTGCAAAAAGTTTCAATGTATAATCTTCGAGCACTTTCCAATCTTCTGCAGAAGCAAGCCCTTGTGCCATGATTTCTTCTTTACTAATATCCTCATCATGACCTTCAGCAGCTTTGGTGCTGGGAGTGATAATAGGAGATGGGAAAAAATCATTTTCTTTCATACCCTCCGGCATTGTTACACCGCATAATTTTCTTTTGCCGGATGAGTACGTTCGCCACGCATGACCCGTTAAATTACCTCTTACCACCATTTCAATTTTGAAAGGCACACATCTTTTGCCAATTGAAACATTGGGTGCAGGTGTATCCGTAAGCCAATTGGGGCAGATATCTTTAGTGGCGTCAAGCATGTAAGCAGCAATCTGATTTAATACTTGTCCTTTAAAAGGAATAGGGCGGGGGAGTATTACATCAAAAGCAGAGATGCGGTCAGATGCGATCATCACGAGCCAATCGTTGCCGATACTGTATACATCTCTGACTTTTCCGCTGTAAAAACCGGTTTGTGAGGGAAATGAAAATATAGCCATCACCGAAAGTAGCAAGGCTTAAAAAAAGGAGCTTCCGAAAGCCGCTGAAGATTTCAACAACTTATCCTTTCTGCTTAAAAATTAAATTTTTAGATAAAATCTACAATGCTTATTTTTCCATCCTATTCCAAAACTAAAATTGCTTACTATGAAAAGATGCCACCGTATAACGATTGCATTACTGGTTAATTTAATATCGCTTACCTGCCTTGCACAAACCATAACAGTTACCGGCACTGTTCGCAATAGCTCTTCAAAGGAACCCATCCCTGCTGTTTCTGTTATAATAAAAGGATCTTCGCAAGGCACTTACACAGATGATAAAGGAGTTTTTAAGATCACAGTGATTAAGCTACCTGTAACTCTTGCTTTTAGTTCTGCAGGAGGTTATAATAACCTGGAATTACCTGTAACTTCCGCTTCACAAGTTATTGATGTGAGCCTTGTTCCTGGTAATACCCTTGGCCAGGAAGTTGTGATCTCTGCTTCCCGTACGCCTGAACGAATCCTGGAATCGCCTGTATCGATCGAACGGGTGAGTCTTGCCACGATCCGCAATGCCCCGTCATCAAACTATTATGACATTGTGACCACGTTGAAAGGTGTGGATGTTGTCGCATCTTCTTTAACATTCAAAACGCCAACAACCCGTGGTTTTTCCGGCAGCGGCAGCACCCGTTTCAACCAGATTGTAGATGGTATGGATAACCAGGCCCCGGGGCTTAACTTTTCTGTAGGCAGCGTAATTGGTTTAACAGAGCTCGATGTAGAAAGTATGGAGTTACTACCCGGAGCTTCTTCTGCCCTGTATGGTCCCGGTGGTATGAATGGTACTTTGCTGATCAATAGCAAGAACCCTTTCAAATACCAGGGTCTTTCCTTCCAGATTAAAACGGGAATGATGCATACCGATAATGTGCAACGGAAAATATCACCTTATTACAACTGGTCACTTCGCTGGGCGCATAAAATAACAGAAAAATTTGCTTTCAAGATCGGCGCAGAATTGATCCAGGCAAAAGATTGGCTGGCCGATGATTACCGTAATTACAAGAGAGTGGGTACGAATGGTACTATCGTTGCAGGAACCCGCGAAACCGATCCTAATTATGATGGTGTGAATGTGTATGGAGATGAAACTTCCATCAACCTGAAATCGCTTGTACTTAATGCCATCGCTCAGCAAGTTCCCTTCTGGGCTCCCTATATCAGTACGCTTCCCTCAAGCATCCCGGTATCAAGAACAGGATATACAGAAAAAGAAGTAGCAAATCCCAATACGATCAATTTCAAGTTTTCAGGTGCACTGCATTATAAACTCACGAATAATATAGAAGCTATTCTTGCAGGACACCTCGGATCTGGTAATACAGTATATACCGGTAGCCAGCGCTATTCACTCAAAGACCTGAAAATGGCGCAATACAAACTAGAATTTAAATCTGACAAATGGTATTTGCGTGCTTATACTACCCAGGAAAATGCAGGTGAATCGCATAATATGACTATTACAAGCCAATTGTTTAATGAAGTGTGGAAGCCCAGCGCCACCTGGTACCAGGAATATGGGTTTGCTTATATTAACGCAAAGATGGCTGGCCGTCCCGACCTGGAAGCGCATAATATTGCCCGTGCTACAGCCGATATTGGAAGACCGGTTGCAGGATCTCCGCAATTCAGTAGTATTTATGATCAGGTGCGGAAGAAACCAATTCCTACCGGCGGACTCTTTCTTGATCGCACCGATCTCTATATGATCGACGGACAATATAACCTGTCAAGCGTTATAAAATTCGCCGAGTTAATGGTGGGTAGCAACTGGAAACAGTATGTATTAAATAGTGAAGGAACCTTATTTGCTGATAAACCGGGTCACCCCATTAAGATAAGCGAAGTAGGAGCTTACGCTCAACTGGGTCGTGAGATCATTAAAGATGTGCTGAAAATAACAGCGGCCGGCCGTTATGATAAAAACAAAAATTTTGATGGCAGGTTTACCCCAAGAGTAACAGCATTGGTAAAAGCGGCAAAGGATCATAATATCCGTTTATCCTATCAGACAGCTTATCGTTTTCCGAGCACCCAGCAGCAATGGATAGACCTTGATGTAGGTACAGGAAGACTTATAGGATCAACCCGTGAATTATGGGATAAATATGATCTTGTTAATAATCCGGGATACCCTTCAGATGCAAGTGGAATTGATTTGACAAAAAGAGTGTCCTATGTCAAAGTAAAACCCGAATCAGTTACTACTTTTGAAATCGGTTATAAATCTTTGATTTCACGTAAGGTGCTAATAGATGTTTATGGTTATTATGGAAAGTACCAGGATTTCATTAGCCGCAGAGATGTTGCTCAATTTCCCGGAGGTGTTCCCGGTCCTACATACAAGGGATATTCGATAGTTGTAAACTCGCCTTCAACTGTAAAAACGCTGGGATGGGGAGCTAGTGTTGAATGGACATTGCCCCTGAACTTCACCGCTTCTGGTAATATTTCTTCTGATAAATTGAAAGATGTGCCCAGTGGTTTCCGTGCATTTTTTGCCAGCCCTGAATTGCGCTATGTGTTATCACTTGCCAACACAGGGTTTGGTCCTCAAAAACTGTTAGGGTTTAACGTAAGCTGGCGTTGGCAGGAAGGGTTCTTCTATGAAAATGATTTCGCACAAGGAAACCTTCCGGCTTATCATGTGGTTGATGCGGCCATCAGTTACAAGCGTCCGGTTATTAAATCTTTATTTAAGCTGGGAGCCACTAACCTGCTGAATCAATATTATCGCACTGCAGTAGGAAACCCAAGTATTGGCGGATTGTATTATATCAGTTTTGCCTATAATGTTCTTTAAAAATTATTATACTAAATCGTTTAATCGAGCTATATGAAACTCACTTATAAACCTTTTTCTCAATTACTGTTTATAGCGATTGGTATCCTCCAACTATTTTCATCGTGCAACAAAGATTTGCCGGTGGCAACGCC
>DASVOE010000106.1:0-20934 GCA_036383515.1 Chitinophagaceae bacterium
ACAATGATTAATTCCTTTCTTTAGCTCCAGCCGCATATTCACCGGTTGCAATTGTTGTATTCTTTCTTTAATGATGACCGGGTCTGTTCCTATGTATAATAATACTGCGTAAACCGTGACAGCATTTTCTATGGATGCTTCATCCGTAAAAGGAATCATGAAGTCGTAAGACGAATTGTGAAAGGCGAGATTTATCGTAGTGCTGCCGCTGCTTTTTTTAAGTGAGGTTACCCGGATATCACAATGCGATCCTTTACCCCATGACAAACTCTTTTTTCCGGTTTGCCTGATCGCATCGCTAATAAGTTTATTATCCCCGTTATGAATAATAATGTTGCTATGTGCAAACAGTTTTATTTTTTCCTGCAGTTTTTGTAGTTGATCGCTGAACCCTTCGCTGTGCGCTTCACCAATATTGGTCAATACACCGATGCCGGGCTGAATTATTTTTTCCAGCTTTTCCATTTCGCCCGGCAAAGAAATGCCTGCTTCAAAAATAGCCAGCGTATGATGAGCATCCATACCCCATACACTCAGCGGCACACCAATTTGTGAATTATAGCTTTTAGGGCTTCGGATAATATTATGATCGGGATGAAGCAGTTGGTAAAGCCATTCCTTTATAATTGTTTTTCCGTTGCTGCCAGTAATACCAATCACAGGTATATCAAATTGTTGCCGGTGATAGACCGCCAGCTGCTGCAGTGCATCCAGCGTATCATTTACTACTAAAAAAATGGCTTCCGGGTAATTTGAATGATTAATCTCCTCTGATACTACAAAATGCCGTACCCCTTTTTTATACAAATCACCAATAAAATGATGACCATTTCTCCGGCTTCCTTTTATAGCGAAGAACAGGGAGGTAGCCGGTGCGTATACTTTGCGGCTGTCAAAAAGAAGATGTTCAATAATAGCAGTGCCTGCCGATGAAACATCAGCCTTGATGATACGGGCAATATCTGCAACCAAATAATTCAATATATAAAAATAGAGACTATGCGCTTTCATCCGGAACATCCGGAGGTGTTCCTTTTTTCTTCATGAAAATAGAATACATGATCGAACCAGCAAGGCAAACCATGATTACTCCCAATGAAATAATTACCTGGATGGTTTTATCGGGTACCCATCTGTTCACCAGGTCCTGCCCTACCATTTTCAGCCCGATAAAAGCAAGCACAATGGCAATGCCTTGTGGTAAGTAATCAAATTTGCTCACCGCACCCCGCAACAGGAAAAATAAAGAACGGAGGCCCAGCACAGCAAAAATATTAGACGTATAAATAACCAGTTTGTCCTGCGAGATACCCATCACCGCCGGAATAGAATCCAGTGCAAATACCAGGTCAATGGCTGCCAGCATGATCACAACCACAAATAAACTGGTATAATATTTTTTACCGTTTTCACGAATTACAAAGCTGCCATTACCATCATGCGGTGCAAGGGGCAGCAATCTTTTCATGAACCGGTATACTTTACTTTCATGCGGATCAAATTCTTCATTATCCGTTGCGGTAAACATCCTGTAACCTGTATAAATAAGAAACACTCCGAAAATATAAAGCACCCAATGAAATTCGTTGACCAATGCTACGCCTACTGTTATAAAAATTACTCTAAAAACCACTGCCATCAAAATGCCGATCAGCAGTACACGACCATAAAATTTTTCTTTTACTCCAAAAGAAGAAAAGATCAGGATAAAAACAAAAATATTATCAATGCTGAGGCTCCACTCCATCAGGTAACCGCTGAGATATTCCAATGCCAGCTGCTGTCCCGTCTCTATCCACATAAAAATGAAAAAGGCCAGTGCAAGACCTACCCAAAAAAAAGTTTGATACAAGGCCTGGCGAATAGTGACCTTTTTATTTTTTTTGCTCAGCAGCCCCAGATCAAACACCAATGCAAGAACTAAGACAATTCCAAAAACGAGGTAAGTGATCTGGTCAGATGTCATCAGTAAATTTTATATGAGATGCAAAGATAACCGGGAAGGCGCAAGAGGCAAGCAACACGATCAGGCAGCATATTTCCTTCTTCTCACTTGTTGATATATCCAGCCGCACAAAATAACCAGCAGAATCGGTAAAGCAATGTTGATAAATTGCCAGGTAGCTTTTTGATCTTTTACTTTTTGAGAATCTAATAACCGGAGAACAATATCTTTATTCCGGGTTTGACTGATAGCAGGATCATTGACGAGGTATTCAACACAATTGAGCAAGAAATCCCGGTTAGCAGCGGGAATAAAAAATTTTCCGTATTCTGTTTGCTTTTGTGTTTCAGCATACGTGAATTTATTCCATCCCATGGGCAGAGGGCCCATATCAGGTATAATATCATTCAGCACTATATCGCCATCTGCCACCACAATTATCTTATTGTCATCGCTGGTTGGTTTGAATTGAGTTCCCATCACGGCAAGGCTATCCATTTGAGCTTTCGTAGCCCTGTTTTTATACAATGAATTAAACCTGCCTTCAAGCATCATCGCTACCGGTATATCGTGCTGTTTGAATTTTTCATCTTCCGGGGCATTCTTGTTTTCATTCAGGCTGATCAACGCCGGTGTACTGATAATTCTTGAATTAAGTGACGATGCTAATAAAACTGTCTTTTTTACACCCGGCACTTTAATAGTATCAATCGAATTGGCAAAACGACTGGCGATATATCCCAGGTTTTTACTGAACTGGTTGCCAGATGGTGATAGTAAAGGAAAATAATTCCAATGGAGGAATTCATACTGCGGGTTGGCTGAGTTGCCTCCTACCACAAAAGGTATCACATCGCATTGCAGATCCATCACGAGGTCTGTATTGATCCGAAGCCCGTACCGGAAAAACAGGTCTGTGAGGTTTAAATTCCGGTCAAAGGCAATAGTTTCCGGTTTGAAAGCAAGACTATCCTGCTCGGCATATAAGTTGTCAATAAAACAAAGCAGTTTGCCGCCATGCATAACGAATTGATCGATCTTGAATTTTTCTTCTTCTGTAAAAGTGAGAACAGGTTTTACAATCAGTAGTGCTCCTAAATTTTCAGGAACCATTGGTTGATCTTGTAAGTTGAACGTAAAAAAGTCATAATCCTTTTTCAGTGTTTCAACGAGATCGTAGGTGCGGCCATCAACCGGTTCGCCATTACCGATTGCATAACCAACCGATGGTTTTTGTCGTTGGGTTATTTTATCCAGTGCATTCGCAAACTGGTATTCCATCAATGCTTCGGCACTATTAATTTCATTTTGTGAAATTCTTCCACTGGCGCCGGGATACAAATTGATCAATGCCTGTTTGCCCTGGTAATGCAGGAGGGCTACCGGGAAAATGATATTGGTACTTTGTCCTGCTTTTGCCTGTACTGTTAAATTAATAGGAACAGCTCCCATGGCCGCTAATGAATCGCCATACAACTTTGCACTTCCGGGCATTTCTTCCTGCGGGGAGATAAACCGGTAATGAATGTTAGAACCATTCCTGTCTTTCAGTAACTGTAAAAACTCTTCGGTGCTATTCGCCAGTTTTTTGAAACCTGCCGGGAACTCTCCTTTTAAAAAAACATCTATCTGAACATCATCATTCAGGTTTTTTAATAACCGTTTTGTCGCATTGCTCAGCGTATATCTTTTTTCTTTTGTAAGATCGAAGCGGGTATGAAAAGAAGACGCAAGGAAATTGATAACAATAAGAATTACCAGCAGCAGCAGCCACCCGAATTTTGAAGCGAATAAGTTTGTAATTCCTTTCTTCATCTTATTCATATACATGCTATACTTTGTTACTCTTGTTTAGCGGCATAGTAATGCTAAAGCAGAGCATATCTTTTATCGTTTTAATAAGTTGCGGTTAGTGATCGTCAACAATAAAATTATTACCGATAGAAAATAAATGATATCCCGTGTATCGATCACCCCACGACTAATACTTTTATAATGAAAAGCGATCCCGATCATTTCCACGTAATAATCTGCACCATTGGCCAATGCCGGCAACTGGCTGATGGCATCAAAACCATAATAGAGTAATGCACAACCGATCAGTGCCACGATAAACGCAACAACAGCATTCGTAGTAAAGCTGCTGCAGCAAATACCAATGGCCGTAAATACAGCTGCCAGGAAAAATAAACCGATATAAGAGCCGATCGTGGCGCCGGTATCTATTCCCTCATCAACTGAGAGCTGTTGTATTGAAAAAAAGTAAACAATAGTGGGTAGCAGCGCAATCAATACTACGACCAGGCTGCCCATATATTTACCCCACACGATCTGGCTACGGGTGAGTGGCCGGGTTTGTAATAATTCAAATGTGCCGGTTTTAAATTCTTCTGAAAAGCTGCGCATGGTAATAGCGGGTATCAGCAATAGTAACACCCAGGGAGCCAATTCAAAAAAACGATCGAGGGTAGCATAACCAAATTCCAGGATATTATCCCTGAATACAAAAAGCATCAGCCCGTTTACCAACAGGAAAACGATAATAGCGATATAGCCGGTAAGACTGCTGAAAAATTGGCGGAGTTCTTTTTTACAAACGGACCACATAGTATAGGTTGCAATATACTGCTTGCTGAGAGGATTGGGAAAAGTGTAATAAAAAAATCCCTTCACGCTGTGAAAGGATTTTCAATTATTTGACCGCCCATCGCCGGGCTCAGGGCTGACTATACCGCAAAACTTTCACCACAACCACAGGAACGGCTGGCATTGGGGTTGGTAAAATAAAACCCTTTGCCATTCAATCCATCCGAAAAATCGAGGGTCGTATTCACGAGGTATAAAAAGCTTTTCAAGTCTGTTACCACTTTTAACCCATTATCCTCGAAAGACTGATCCATCGGTTTTTGCTCATTATCAAAATCGAGTTTGTAACTAAGCCCGGAACAACCTCCACCTACTACACTCACCCGTAAAAAATAAGAAGGATCATTACCTACACCTGCATCGGCGAGCAATTGCTCTACTTTGGCCTTGGCCTTATCACTTACATATATTGCATTCTCTAATGCTACACTCATACTTTTAAGTCAAAAGTAAAAAGCTGCAACCCAGGGCTGGCTTTTACTTTTTAATTTTAAGTTTTACTTAATGCACTACACTTTCTTCAAATTTCAATACCGGCAGACCATTCTTCTGACGATAATCATTCACAGCTGCTTTGATAGCATCTTCTGCCAGTACAGAGCAGTGAATTTTTACCGGGGGCAGGTGCAATTCTTCCACGATGGTCATGTTGTCAATAGTCATCGCTTCATCAATTGATTTCCCTTTCAACCATTCTGTAGCCAGGGAAGAGGAAGCAATGGCTGATCCACAACCAAAGGTTTTGAATTTGGCATCTTTAATAACACCTGTAGTTTCATCTACTTCGATCTGCAAGCGCATTACGTCGCCGCACTCTGGTGCACCAACAAGACCAGTGCCTACATTGGTCTTGCTTTTATCCAGCGTTCCTACGTTCTTAGGATTCTGGTAATGATCGATAACTTTTTCTGAGTATGCCATGGTAATAAGTTTATTGGTTTACAAGTTAATTGGTTAAACTGGATTGTTGACGATTGACTGCAACTTGTGAACTGATCAACCTGTCAACTTATCAACTACTAGTGATGCGCCCATTCAATGCTGTTCATATCAACTCCTTCCTTATACATTTCCCAGAGCGGACTCATATCTCTCAGTTTATTCACCGTGTTGGTTACCTGTTCTATTGTATAATCAATCTGGTCTTCCGTAGTAAATCGTCCTAAACCAAAACGGAGCGAACTATGTGCCAGATCATCACCCAGGCCTAATGCTTTTAATACATAAGAAGGTTCTAAAGAGGCAGACGTGCAGGCCGAACCTGACGAAACCGCAATGTTTTTATTAAAACCCATCATTAATCCTTCCCCTTCTACATATTTGAAAGAGATGTTGGTAACATGCGGCAGTTTGTGCTCTTTATCACCATTCAGGTATGATTCTTCAATCTGCAATAAAGCATTCTGCAATTTATCCCGCAGGGCACTTACTCTTTTTGTTTCTTCTTCCATTTCTGTCCGGCAGATCTCACAGGCTTTACCAAAGCCAACAATACCGGGTACATTCAGTGTACCGCTTCTCATTCCTCTTTCATGACCACCTCCATCTATCTGCGCTGTTACTTTTACTCTTGGGTTTTTGCGGCGAACATATAAAGCACCCACTCCTTTCGGGCCATACATTTTATGTGCAGTAAAGGCCATCAGGTCAATTCCATCTTTGTTCACATCAACTGGTACTTTACCTACTGCCTGTGTCGCATCACTAAAAACAAGGATGCCTTTTTTCTTCGCTATAGCACTGATTTCTTTCATCGGCATGATGGTACCAATTTCATTATTGGCATACATCAATGCGATCAATATCGTGGTAGGTTTGATGGCTGCTTCCAGTTCAGCCAGGTCAATCAATCCATTATCTTTTACTTTCAGGTAAGTTACTTCACCACCTTCTTTTTCTATGTGCTTGCAGGTATCGAGTACGGCTTTGTGTTCAATATTACAAGTGATAATATGATTGCCTTTGCTCGCATACATTTCAAACACACCTTTGATGGCAAGATTATCGCCCTCGGTAGCACCAGATGTAAAAATGATCTCTTTAGGATCAGCGCCAATTAATTTGGCTACCTGCTCACGAGCATAATCCACCGCTTCTTCCGCCTGCCATCCAAACGGATGGTTACGGCTGGCCGCATTACCAAAGTTGTTGGTGAAATAAGGTATCATGGCCTCTACTACTCTCGGGTCGCACGGAGTTGTCGCATTATGATCTAAATAAATAGGAAATTTCAGCATAATCTGTATCGGGTTATTCGTTTCTAATAAACACAAATTTAGCTCAAAAGGTTCTAACCTAAAGGCCTAATTTCGGGCTGCTGGCTGATTTTACCGAATTCGCAAAGGCGTTGATTTTAAGCGTATTTATGAACCCGGCATCTGTGTTCATGGCATCGTTTGTACGAGTTTACTCTGAGCCTGGCGAAGAGCCGTTCATCTTCCAGCATTTTTATTGACATTTGGTAAACCCGGTTGTTTTCAAGCTTCTGTTATGCAAAAAGTTGAACATATTGGTATTGCTGTTAAAAACCTGGATGTCTCCATCCCACTTTTTGAAAAGCTGCTAAACAGCCTGTGTTATAAAACCGAAGCAGTTGAATCAGAAAAGGTCAACACTGCTTTCTTCAAAACTGGTGAAACAAAGATCGAGTTATTGGAAAGTGCTGATCCGGGTGGCGTTATTGCCCGTTTCATTGAAAAAAAAGGAGAAGGCCTGCATCATATTGCTTTTGAAGTAGCTGATATAATAATAGAAATGGAACGGTTGAAAAAAGAAGGTTTTGTTTTACTGAACGAAACACCAAAACACGGTGCCGATAATAAGCTGGTGTGTTTTTTACATCCGAAAGAGACGAATGGGGTGTTGATAGAATTATGCCAGGAACGAATATAATTTATCAGGATGTTTTATTTCCATCGCTTTCATCAACAATAGAATCAGCATTCACAATCCCTAATTTTTCTACAGCCACCTGTGCCGCTATTTGCGAGGCATCTTTTTTATTGAAGGCTTTTCCCTGTGCTATGTTTTGTCCATCCACTACGGCTGCAACCGTAAATAAGCGGCGGCCATTTTCTAATCGCTCATCCAGTGTTTCAAACTCCAGCACTTTACCATTCTTATTGGCCCAGCCATAGAGTTTATTCTTATGATTGATCTCTAAATTTTCCAGGTCATCCATGAACATGTGAGGAAGAATAATAACTTCTAATACCCAGATAGCTGTTTTTTTATACCCGAGATCGAGATAGATAGCTCCCACTAATGCTTCCAGTGTGTTGCCAAATATCTGGCTCACTTTTAAAGACCCATCCAGCTTATTAAAAAGTGTGATTTTTTTTAATCCCATCCGGATAGCAATTTCATTGAGCTGCTGGCGGTTTACCATCTTGCTTCGCATCTCCGTGAGAAAACCTTCTTCTTTATAGGGATATCGTTTGAATAAATAATCAGCAATCAATGCACTTAATACCGCATCACCAAGATATTCCAGTCGTTCATTGTTTTCATCGGCTCCTTCGCGGATAGAACGATGTGTCAATGCTGTTTTATAAAGGGAAATATTGTTGGGTTTGAAACCCAAAATATTTTTGAGTTCCTTTTTAAAGGCGGTGCCGGAGTGTTTTTTAAAAAAATTACTTATGAAATCCACAGACTTTAAACTACGAAAAAAAAATGAAAGAGGAGAAGGTAAAAAACTTTTCAGGTCAACGGTTCACTCACAGCTTTTAAGAGAACCGTTGCGCCCCTTTAATCCGTAAACTTATCAACCCTTGTATTTCTTAACGATCACGCAGGCATTATGTCCGCCAAAACCAAATGTATTACTTAATGCGGCATTCACCGTGCGATGCTGTGCTTTATTAAAAGTAAAATTTAGTTTAGGATCCAGTTCCGGATCATCGGTAAAATGATTAATGGTAGGTGGCACGATATCATGCATCACTGCTTTAATGCAGGCAATCGCTTCTATCACACCGGCGGCACCCAGGCAATGACCCGTCATAGATTTGGTTGCGCTGATATTTAATTTATAGGCATGCTCTCCAAATACAGCGGTGATCGCTTTCACTTCTGCACCATCACCGATCGGTGTGGAAGTACCATGCGTATTGATATAATCAATTTCTTCCGGCTTCATATTGGCATCTTCCAATGCCGCCCGCATTACATTTCTTGCACCTAATCCTTCCGGGTGTGGCGCTGTAATATGATGGGCATCTGCAGTAGCGCCACCTCCCACTACTTCACAATAGATCTTTGCTCCTCTCGCTTTAGCATGTTCGAGTTCTTCCAGTATTACAATACCGGCAGCTTCACCCATCACAAAACCATCTCTTTCTTTATCATAAGGGCGGCTGGCTGTTTTAGGATCATTATTTCTTTCACTCATTGCTTTCATAGCATTGAACCCGCCCACACCTGCTTCACTGATCACCGCTTCGCTACCACCGGTTACAATGATATCGGCTTTTCCTAATCGTAAAAGATTATGAGCTTCCATGATGGCGTTGGTGCTGCTGGCGCAGGCACTTACCACGGCGAAATTGGGACCCCGTAAATTATGCCGCATAGAAATTTGCCCCGCGGCAATATCCAATATCATCTTAGGAATAAAGAAAGGATTGAAGCGGGGAGTGCCATCACCCTTTGCAAAATCCATTACTTCATTTTGAAAAGTAATAAGACCGCCGATACCGCTGGCAAATACTACCCCGATCCTGTCGGGATTGATGTTTTCTTTATGTAAGCCGGCATCCGCCATAGCCTGGTCACTTACCACCAAAGCAAATTGCGTAAACCGGTCAATCTTGCGGGCTTCTTTTCTATCGAGAAATTGGGTAGGGTCAAAATTCTTTACTTCACATGCAAATTTGGTCCGAAACTTTGAAGCATCGAATTGCGTAATCATGTCAGCTCCTGACACTCCATTGATCAATCCATTCCAATATTCATCCACGGTATTACCCAATGGAGTCAGAGCACCAATACCTGTAACAACAACCCTTTTTAATTCCATACGGCTTGTTTGTGCTTTATTAATTCGTCGAAGATACAACTACGCCAATAAGCTTTGTTGCATTATGTAAAAAAAACCGCCTTCGCTGCACGGCAACACAGTCTGAAGGCGGAGTTAATTTATTCCTGTTTACCTGACGGTAAACATTCCCATTACTCCTGCAATAGCAGGAACATAAAATGTATTACTTAGCATGCTCTTCCAGGTAAGACACTGCCTGACCAACTGTAGTGATGGTCTCAGCCTGCTCATCAGGAATGGAGATATTGAATTCTTTTTCAAATTCCATGATCAGTTCTACGGTGTCCAGTGAGTCGGCACCCAGGTCATTGGTGAAAGAAGCTTCATTGGTTACTTCTGCTTCGTCAACTCCTAATTTGTCAACGATTATCTTTTTAACTCTTGATGCAATGTCTGACATGTCTTTTTAGTTTAGTTAATATGGGTGCAAAAATATACTTTTTGGATAAATCAGCATCGTAAAGCTGTTTTTTTCCAAATTTATGGCAAGGTATTGAAAACGAGTTGATAATAGCCTAATATCTTGAATTAAGAAACAAAAAATTAAAAGGGAATGTCGTTGGCTGTGTTACAAGTTCTTTGTAATTTGAAAATCTATCAAACTACTTACCCGGTAATGGCGCTGAAAATTATAGATTATGGCAGTAGCGAATACTATCAAATGGTAAAGTTGCGGGATGATATTCTCCGCAAACCCCTTGGCCTTGGTTTTACCGCTGAAGAATTGGAAGAAGAAAAAGACAATATGCTGATCGCTGCATTTGAAGATGATGATATACTCGGCTGCTGTATGCTGGTCGAAGAAAAATCAGATATAGTCCGTTTACGGCAGATGGCTGTATTAAATGATCTGCAGGGCAAAGGCATTGGCAGGGCTTTAATGTCATTTGCAGAAAACATTGCCCGTGACAGGGGCTATAAAATATTAAGTATGCATGCCCGCAAAAATGCAGTAGGTTTTTATGAAAAGATGGGCTATAAAATTTCCGGCGATGAATTTATTGAAGTAACCCTTCCTCATTATGTAATGGAAAAAAGACTTTATTAGAACTGCCTCTATTTCTTTTTTATTTTTTCCTTTAAAATACTTCTCAACTCCGCCACTTCATCATTGTTCCTGCATCCGCTTTTAGGAACCAGGAAAAAAGAACGGCTGTCGAAATAGAGATGAAAAAAATGAGGACTTTCTATATAATTGCTCAAGGCACTCCATGGCCAGGAACGGTTACCTCTTTCATGGTGCAGTGAAAATCCTTCTGAACCAAAATCCATACTGAAATCATGCTGGAATGTTTCAGCTCTTTTATACACCAGGCCGGGAAGAATAAACCAAAAGCTGATCATTAATACGATCCACAAAAGGGAACCCACCAAAAAAGCCATGGCGGTGATTTTCTGTAACGAGTACAACGTGATTGATACCAGGGCAAACACATTTACCAGGATAAGCATAAGCTTGATCTCAGGTTTACTGATAAAGTGATACCGTAGTGCCTGCAACACCTGGCCTTTTTCATATCCAAAATAAATTGTCATAATCGTACTACTGATTAGTGATAGCTGTTATTCTCAATTCTTTTTCTGTTACGCTCCATTCACCAAGTTTTTCTCCTTTTATTCCTAAAAACTTAACGCTCAATTTTGCCTCTTACTTTTCATCTGGAAAGTTTGGTTGTACAAAGTAATGCAGAAAAAATAATCCATTGCAGCATCTGGTTGCAAGTTAACAGGAAAGAATTTGCAGATAAATGGAATCATTGATGAAAGACAAGAAAATGACATTGTTACCAAATTCACCAATCACAACTTTATAATAAGTGCCGGTTTCCTGGTAAAAAGAAAAAGTAAACCGTATTTAATTGCGGGGATTATATACAATAACCACGGCATGCCGTGGTTATTTATTTTCAGAAAGTTGTTGAAATTATTTATTCATCATCTGCTTGGCCTCAATGCTGAGTGTAGCATGGGGCACTGCACGAAGACGAGCTTTATCGATCAGTTTGCCGGTGACACGACAGATGCCATACGTTTTGTTTTCAATACGCATCATCGCCTTTTCCAGGTGATCGATAAAAGTGATCTGGCGGCTGGCCATCTGGCTCAACTGCTCTCTTTCCATACTCACACTGCCATCTTCCATGGTCATGTAACGGGCTTCATCCATATCACCACCTTCATCACGACGGGTGATAAGGCCCTGCAGGTAGGCCAATTCTTTTTTAGCAGCGTCTAATTTTTTCTGAATGATCTCTCTGAATTCGTTGAGGTCAGCGTCAGAATATCTCATGGAAGGTGCTGAGTTATCGTACATAGGGCTGGCGTCTAATACTGATTTAGTAAATTCGGGTTCATACTTCACAGAGCTCTTGGTAGTCGTTTTTGGAATAACCAGTTTAGTGGGCTTAGGCGGTTCCTTTTTAATCACAGGTTTTACTTTTTGCTTTATTGAAACCAAAGACTGGGGATCATTGGGATTAGGTTTTTTAATAACCACCGGTGGTTTTTCCACTGCCTTAGCAGCAACTGCAACTGGTTTTACGGGAGCAGCAACTGGTTTAGCTACAGGTTTAGCAATATGTTTTTGCGGAACAGGCTTTGCAGCCGGTTTTTTTGCAGGAGCTTTAGCCACTGGCTTCGAAGGCTTTTTCGCCGCTTTAGCGGGTATAGGTTTTTTCACTATTTTTTTTGGTGCCGGCTTTTTAGCGACAGCCTTTTTTGGGGCAGGTTTACTGGCTTTTTTTGGTGCCGGCTTCTTTTTACTTGCCATGAGTTACCCTTTTTTTAAAACAATCACATTTAGCAAAACATCGTTAATATCAATTTCAATACCACCGTGAATTTCCGGCACAAATTCGAGTTTATCTGCCAGAATTTCGGCGCAAATATAGGCTTTAAACCGAGCCAACGAATCTTTCATGCCATTTATAGCAGCTACCTTTAATTCTACCCTGTCTGTCAGGTCAAAACCACTGTCTTTCCTGATTTTCTGAATGCGGTTCACAAATTCCCTGGCATTCCCTTCAGATTCTAGTTCAGGTGTAATTGTCACGTCCAGGGCCACCGTCAAACTCCCTTTGTTAGCCACCGTCCACCCCGGAATATCTTCGCTGCTGATATCGACTTCGTTAATCTGTAATATTACGGGTTCGCCATCAATTGACAAACTATATTCACCTTCTTTTTCCAGTTGTATAATATCATCCTGTGTAAATTGACCCAATGCAGTTGAAACAGCTTTCATCTTTGAACCCATTTTTTTACCCAAAGCCACAAAGTTGGGTTTGATCTTCTTACTGATAAAAGTATTGTCCGGACTCAGGTATTCTATTTCTTTAATGTTAACCTCAGCTTTGATCAGGTCTTCCACTTTTTGCAGTTGTTCTTTCATGGATCCACTCAATACCGGTATCAGCACTTTCTGCAAAGGTTGACGTACTTTAATATTTACTTTTTTCCGGAGTGATAGTATTAAAGAAGAAGCATCCTGCGCCAGTTGCATTCTTTCTTCCAGGGCTTCATCAATGATCTTTTCATTGGCAACAGGATAATCAACATGATGAACTGATTCTGCTTTGAAACGACCTGTCACTCCATCAAGGTTCTGAAAAACAGCATCCGCAAAGAAGGGAGAAATAGGAGCTATCAGCCGGATGATCGTTTCCAGGCATTCATATAAAGTTTGATAAGCACATATCTTATCCTGTTCATATTCTCCTTTCCAGAAACGGCGACGACATAAACGAACATACCAATTGCTCAACTGCTCATCTACAAAATCTTCGATTACACGACCGGCTTGTGTGGGTTCGTAATCATCCATATATACAGTAGCCTTTTTCACTACCGTATTCAGGGAGGAAAGTATCCACCGGTCTATCTCCGGTCTTTGTTCTACCGGAATATATTTTTCTTTGAATGCAAAACCATCCACATTGGAATAGAGCGCAAAGAACTGGTAGGTATTATATAGAGTACCAAAGAATTTACGTTGCACTTCCTTGATGCCTTCCAGGTCAAACTTCATGTTATCCCACGGTGAGGCATTGGTAACGAGATACCATCTTGTAGCATCTGCGCCGAAGGTTTCAATTGTTTTAAATGGGTCAACCACATTGCCCAGCCGCTTACTCATCTTATTGCCGTTCTTATCCAGCACCAGGCCGTTTGACACCACCGTTTTATAAGCTACCGAATCAAATACCAGTGCAGCGATAGCATGCAAAGTGTAAAACCATCCTCTTGTTTGGTCAACGCCTTCAGCTATAAAATCGGCAGGAAAACTTTGTTTAAAAGTTTCCTTATTCTCAAAAGGGAAATGCCATTGTGCATACGGCATCGCTCCTGAATCAAACCATACATCGATAAGATCAGGAACCCGTTTCATCGGCTTTCCTGATTTACTTACTAATATAATGTCATCCACATAAGGTTTATGCAGATCAAGAATGCCTTCATGCAAATAATTTTTATTGGCATCGCCACCCAATACTTCGTTTGCTTTCCGGATACCGGCATTCAGTTCTTCGATAGAACCGATACAAATTTCTTCTTCTCCATCTTCTGTTTTCCAGATAGGTAATGGTGTTCCCCAATAACGGCTGCGGCTCAGGTTCCAGTCCACCATATTCTCCAGCCAGTTGCCAAAGCGTCCTTCGCCGGTTGACTTGGGTTTCCAATTAATCGTCTTATTCAACTCTACCATTCTATCCTTGATCGCTGTGGTTTTGATAAACCATGCATCCAACGGGTAATATAAAACCGGTTTATCCGTCCGCCAGCAATGCGGATAGCTGTGTTCGTATTTCTCTACTTTAAACGCCCTGTTTTCTTTTTTCAACTTTACCGCTATGTCAACATTAACGTCAACATAGTTAGGATCATCTTTATAATTCTTAACGTAGCGATTACTGAATTCACCGAGACCATCTACAAATTTTCCCTGCCTGTCTACCATCGTGAGAATACCGATATTGTATTTCTTACCCACTTTAAAGTCATCTGCACCAAAGGCCGGGGCTGTATGAACGATGCCGGTACCATCTTCGGTAGTGACAAAACTGTCAATCAATACACGGAAAGGTTTGGCATCCGGAGTTATTTCTTGTATCGTCTTTAAAGAGTTTGCTTCGTAAGAAAGAAGTTGTTCGTATTCACAGCCTTCTATTTGTGCACCTTTGAATTCAGTTAAAATCTTCCAGGGAAGAATTTTTGCTTTTTCATTATAGCTCTCAAAGTCCCCGTCTTTTCCTTCTTCTTTGAAATATTTTCCGATCAATGCTTTTGCCAGGATCACATTTACCGGTAAATGAGTATACGGATTAAATGTTTTTACCAACACATAATCAATATTACCCCCGACAGTTAATCCAAGATTGGACGGCAGTGTCCATGGCGTGGTCGTCCACGCTAAAAAGAAGACTTCCTCATTATTCTTCTGAAGTTCATATACCTGGCTAAGTGAGCTTACCAAAGTCTCCCCTTCGGGGAGATTTAGAGGGGCTGCTTTAAACATCGCCACCGCACTCGTATCTTTTACATCTTTATACGTTCCCGGCTGGTTCAATTCATGCGAACTCAATCCTGTGCCTGCTGCTGGTGAATACGGTTGAATGCTCACACTTTCATACAGCAATCCTTTTTTATACAATTCACTCAGCAACCACCAAAGCGTTTCAATGTATTCATTTTTGAAAGTGATATAAGGATCGTTCAGATCTACCCAGTAACCCATCTTCCGGGTTATCTCATCCCATTTGTCCTTGTATCTTAATACAGCTTCGCGGCATTTCTGGTTATATTCTTCAACGGATATTTTTTTACCAATATCTTCTTTGGTGATCCCTAGTTCTTTTTCTACGCCCAGTTCAATCGGCAGGCCATGGGTATCCCACCCGCCTTTTCTTTTTACCTGGAAACCTTTCATGGTCTTGTAGCGGCAAACCAGGTCTTTCAATGTTCTTGAAATAACGTGGTGAATACCGGGCATACCATTGGCACTCGGCGGACCTTCATAAAAAACAAAAGGAGTAGCCCCTTCCCGCAGGGACACACTTTTCTCAAAAGCCTGTTTAGCAGACCAGCCTGCCAGTATTTCCTGCTCGATTCCCGGCAGATTTAATCCCGTAAATTCTCTGTATTTAGCACTCATAGCCGTTCTAAAAAGATGGCGAAGTTAAGGAAAAACCATGGCCTCTGAACGGTGAAAAAGAGTGTTTCCGGTTTTAAAGGAGGCAGGGTTTTATTTTTTTCCCCGTAGCATTTTATAAATTTTTATGGCGCTTAGTAGCAGGATCACCAAAAGAAGCAGTCCGCCTGTTCCCCAAACAATACTGATATTTTGTTTTACTACTACCAGGAATACGATGGCTACTAAAAAAATAGTGGCTACTTCATTCCATATTCGTAGTTGCTGTGATGAATAGTTGAAAAGACCTTTCATTTGCTGGCGAAAAATGAGATGCAAGGAAAAATGATACAGGTATAATCCCGCTACGAATGCCAGTTTTATCCATAACCAACCAGGAGTGGTACCTAATTTAAACCATAAGGAAGAACCCAGTATAAGCGTCAGAACTGCCGATGGCCAGGTGATACCATACCAGAGCCTTTTCATCATAACAGAAAACTGTTCTCTCAATACCGATCTCGCTTCTGTATTTTTTTCGCCTGCTTCCGTATTATAAATAAAAAGCCGCGGCATATAAAACATACCGGCAAACCAGGTTACGATTAAGATGATATGAATCGCTTTGAGGTAGAGATACATGGTGAATGGTCAATAGTGAGTGGTGAATAATAAATTCATTGTATTTATTTCCCAATAAGACAATTTTCAATTTGAATCCGATTACACAACCAATCAATCCCTCACTTCCTATTCACTACTGACCATTCACTATTCACTATCAGCAAGGATCATCTCTTTACTACCCTCTTTATACTCTTTCACCCAACCCGCTAATGCCTGCACCCATAACGGATGCGTATTCAAACAGGGGATCATCTTGTATGATTCGCCGCCTGCTTCCATAAATGATTCTTTTCCTCTTTCTTCAATTTCTTCCAGTGTTTCCAGGCAATCACTTACAAATGCCGGGCAAACTATCAACAGTTTTTTTATCCCTTCCTTAGGCATATCATTCAAACGAAAATCTGTATAGGGTTTCAACCAGGGATCTCTTCCTAATCTTGATTGAAATGAAACACTATATTTCCCCTCGGGTATACCCAATTGTTGAGTTACCAATTTTGTTGTTGTAAAACACTGGTGCCGGTAGCAGGTAGCATGTGCAACAGAAGGTTCATTACAACAGTTCTCTTTTTTCAAACAATGACAACCTGTTGGATCGGTCTTGATAAGATGTCTTTCAGGAATACCATGATAGCTGAATAAAATATGATCATGCTCCTGTTGCAAATAAGGACGGATATTAGTCGCTAATGCATCAATATAATGTGGTTCGTTGTAATAGGGTTTGATAAAACTGAGCTTAAACCCGTATTTTCTTTTAGCATGCACCGCTTTCGCATCTGCTACTGCTGTTTCATACGATGACATTGCGTAATGCGGGTACATGGGAATAGCTATCACTTCTTCCAGGTCTTTATCCCGTTTCAATAGATTTTCAAAAGCAGCAGCAATGGAAGGGTTGCCATAGCGCATCGCAATTTCTACCGGCTCTGCCAGCTGCTGTTGTAAAGCGGCTTGTAATTGTTTTGTAATTACGATCAATGGCGAACCTTCTTTGGTCCAGATAGTGCGATAAGCTTCTGCCGATTTAGGCGCCCGGAAGGGAACAATGATTCCCTTTACCAGCAATAATCTTTTGAGATAGGGCATATCAATCACCCTTTCATCCATTAAAAACTGGTTGAGATAGCGACGTAAATCTTTAACGCTGGTGGAATCAGGTGAACCTAGATTCATCAAAACAATTCCTTTTTTGGTAGCTCCTTCCATAAAAATTCCGATAGTCTGCAAATGTAATCGCAATACAAAACAAAAGTTCATAACCAAAATCATTTTGCATGAATCGTGGTTTATAGTGATTGAACTGTAGCATTTATCCATTACTTTTTTTCCTGACTACGTACAATCGTTATCATGATGAAAATCAATCGTTAAAATGACAAAGCAATGACAGATATTTTAGTGTATTAAAGTCCCTGAAAGTATTTTTGCATCCGCGAACCAGGAACAACACTTATGCATGCATTCAACACCATAGAACTTTCAAAGTTTTTTATCGCAGGGATCAATTACCGTAAGACCGATGCTGGCATAAGAGGACAATTCGCAATAAATAACGAGCAATATGCTACACTGCTCGAACGATCTCCTTCTTTTGGCGTACATGAATTTTTTATTGTTTCCACTTGCAACAGAACAGAGATATATGGCTTTGCTGAACATGCCAACCAGTTAATTAATCTTCTTTGCACACAAACTGAAGGTTCAACAGAAACATTTACCCAGCTTTCTTATATCAAACAGGGTGCGCAGGCGATCGGACATCTTTTCCAGGTAGGTGCAGGACTTGATTCACAGATTTTAGGTGATTATGAAATAGTGGGACAGATCAAACAAGCTGTAAAGATGGCTAAACAGTATGATCGTATTGATGCTTTCACAGAACGACTGGTGAATTGCATGCTGCAATCTTCAAAAGCTATTAAAAATCAAACGGAATTAAGTGGCGGCACTGTTTCTGTTTCTTTTGCCGCAGTACAATATATACGGGAAAATGTAAAAGCAATCAAGCATAAAAAGATCCTTTTACTCGGCACCGGTAAGATCGGTCGCAATACCTGTAAGAATATTGTGGACTACCTGGGAACAACCCATGTAACCCTGATCAACCGTACAGAAGAGAAAGCAATCACCCTGGCTGAAGAGTTGGGTTTACAAGCTGCCCCGGTGGAAGACCTGGCACAACATATAGCTGCGGCTGATATAATCCTCGTTGCTACCAATGCAACAGAGCCGACAATATTACAATCGCACCTCGAAGGATTGAATCAAAAACTCATTATTGATCTTTCTGTTCCTTATAACGTAGAAAAGGGAGCGCAGCAATTACCTAATGTCACGATGGTGAATGTAGATGAGTTATCCATGATGAAAGACGAAACGCTGGCCAAACGTGAAGCTGAAGTGCCCAAAGCGCTGGCAATTTTGGCGAAGCATACAGCAGAATTTATGGAATGGTACCGGATGCGTAAGCATGTGCCGGTATTAAAAGCAGTAAAGACCAAATTGAACGAGATTCATACTTCCCCATTATTTATACCTTTATACAATAACAGCAAATCCAGGATCAGTACCGAAGAAAAGATCCAGCGGGTGATCAATGGCATGGCCTCCAAAATGAAAGTTCAGGACCAGAGAGGCTGTCAGTACATTGAAGCCATCAATGAATTTATGGCTGCCGGTACGAAATAAAACAATGGGAATAATACTCCGGATCGGAACCAGGGAAAGTCAGCTAGCCGTTTGGCAGGCAACGCAGGTAAAAGAGTTGCTGGCAAAGAATGGTTATGCAGCTGAACTTGTTTATATCAAAAGCGAAGGTGATATTGATCTGAAAACTCCTTTATATGAAATGGGAGTGCAGGGAATTTTTACCCGCAGCCTTGATATCGCCTTACTGAATAACAGTATTGATATTGCAGTGCATTCTATGAAAGATGTTCCCACTCAATTGCCGGAAGGGATCATGCAGGCTGCTGTATTGAAGAGAGCTTCTTATAAAGATTTATTGGTTTACAAAAATGATATTCACTTTCTAAACGACTTTGGGTCTGCTGCGGTTATTGCTACGAGCAGCATCCGCAGAAAAGCACAATGGCTGAATCGCTATCCGCATCACAGGATTGAAAATCTTCGTGGCAATGTAAACACCCGGTTGAAAAAGGTAGAAGAGAGTAACTGGAACGGGGCTGTGTTTGCTGCAGCAGGTTTGGAAAGAATTGGACTTCGTCCTAAAAATTCTATTGAACTGGATTGGATGTTGCCGGCACCCGCACAGGGAGCTATTATGGTAGTGTGCCGTACTGAAGATAATATGGCTTTTAATGCCTGCGCTTCTTTTAATGATGCTACTACTGCCTCGTGTACAAAGATTGAACGGGATTTTTTAAGAACATTATTAGGGGGTTGCTCCACTCCCATTAGTGCGTTGGCAGAGATAAAAAACGAAGAAGTGCATTTTCGGGGAAATATTCTGTCCGTTGACGGCAAACAAAAAGAAGAAATAGAAATTATGCAACCGGCAACCAATTTGAAAGAGATGGGCAAAAAAGCAGCAGAACAATTATTACGAAAAGGCGGGCAAGCTATCGCAGACAGTATTCATCATGCAGGATAATACCATTCATATATTATCAACAAGACCACTGAATGATTCGTTGGTTGCTGAAGCAAAAGCGGAAGGTGTTATTATTGATCAACTTTCATTTATTGAAACAGAACCTATCCAGACAATCGAAGTGCAACAGGAAATAGAACAGGCTCTTTTGCTATCGGCAACAGTTGTATTCACCAGTATGAATGCAGTGGAAGCGGTGGCTGCCTGGCAGGATGGATTGCAGCCTGAATGGAGCATCTATTGTATGGGCAATACTACCCGGCAATTAGTGAAAGAATATTTTGGTGAAGAAAGTATTGTCGGCACTGCCAGTTCTGCAGCGGAATTAGCTGAATTGATGATAGAAGAAGATCAACCGGAAGAAGTGCTATTCTTCTGTGGCGATCAGCGACGGGATGAATTACCGGCTATACTCCGCAACAATAATATTGATGTCAATGAAATTGTTGTTTACCAAACCATTCCTGTTTATCATACAATAGAAAAGAAATATGCCGGCATCCTTTTTTTTAGTCCGAGTGCGGTAACCAGTTTTTTCAAAAAAAATAAATTAACGGGACAAACAATTTTGTTTGCCATTGGTAATACAACGGCAACCGAAATTAAAAAATACAGCAGCAACAAGATCATCATTAGCGATGAACCGGGAAAAGAAAACATGGTGAGACAGGTGATGGAATTTTTTTCGTGAATAGTGAATGGGCAATCGTGAAAATAAACACCACACCTATTGACTATTCACCATTCACTATTGAAACTAAAATTATGACTCAACTAAAAAACGATCTATTACTCCGGGCTCTGCGAAAAGAAAAAGTTGAACGTCCGCCTGTATGGATGATGCGGCAGGCAGGAAGATATTTACCCGACTATATAAAGCTGAGAGATAAATATGATTTCTTTACCCGTGTGCAAACACCTGAACTCGCTAC
>DASVOE010000107.1:0-12151 GCA_036383515.1 Chitinophagaceae bacterium
CATCCGATTGTTTGTATTCAAATATTTCAGGCGGCAAAGGTAAGGCAACCAAACTTTACAGCCAAGAGTTCTACAAGCTATTTTTCAGGGAGTTAAGCAATAACTCCAGCTCCTCGAAAGTATTAAAAGCATGAAGCACAATACGTAACCGTTCTTTTCCTTTGGGAACAGTGGGATAAAGAATTGGTCTTATATCCAGGTTGAGGGCTTGCAGCTGTGCAGCCACTTGTTTTACTTTCTCATTTCCCGGAATGATGATTCCCTGTATGGGTGTATCACTTTCCTGTGCATTAAAAATCTGGCTGCCAGCCGGCAAGGTTGAATGTTTAAAATTAGCTACCAGTTTTTTTAAATGCTGCCTCTCTTCGCTCATCCCCGGAAATAATGTATAACTCTCCTTGATATGCACTATGGTTTGTTCCGGTAAGGCTGTTGAGTAAATAAAAGATCTTGCAAAATTGACCAGGTAATCTCTTAACGCATTTGACCCCAATACCACCGCCCCATGTGAGCCACATGCTTTACCAAACGTATGAACACGGGCAAAGATCTTATCCTGTAATCCCAGCAGTTGTACCAACCCCTCTCCTTTTTCGCCTATCACTCCTGTGGCATGTGCTTCATCAATGATCAGGCGGGCATTATATTTTTCACATAGATTCACCATTTCTGCAAGCGGGCATAGATCTCCATCCATTGAAAACACTGATTCTGTAACAACGAAGATATTCCCCGTCGCTTTTTTTAATTTTTCTTCCAGTTCGTGCAGATCGTTGTGTGTAAAAGAAAAAGATGTTGCAAAAGATAAGCGGATGCCGTCACGGATAGAAGCATGAGAAAGATAATCATACAGGATAGTGTCACCTCTTTGCGGCACCGATGACAGTAAGCCGATATTTGCATCATAACCTGAATTAAATATCAATCCTGTCTTTGCCTGGTGAAAATCAGCAATGAATTTTTCTGTTTCTTCTATCAATTCATAATTCCCGGTCAATAATCTTGAACCGGTAGCTCCGTAGGCATGTGCAGGTTTTAAATCGTGGTATGTACTGAGCCTATTATTCTTTACAATCCCCAGGTAATCGTTCGAGCAAAAATCGATCATACCCTTCTTTGGTAAACGCAATTGACGAAACGCATTCAATTCCTTTCTTTCATTCAATTTAGTATGCAGAAAATCTTCGTTCATATCTTTGTTTCATTCCCGGAAGTAAAGGGGCAACAAAGTAAAGCACTTCATGCAAACAAACAGCATTGATGTAAAAAACATCCTGGGTCTTCATTTACCCACCGATCCCCGCTGGGTAAATCTTGCTGAACTATCATTGGAAGAAATTCTTACCGATCATGCCTATTGCGAACAGAAAGCCGCTACTACCTGCATAACGCTTATACAACGTTACAGTGATAAAGAAAAACTGGTAAAAGAACTTTCACCTATCGTTACAGAAGAATGGGGACATTTCCGTTTGGTGCTGGCAGAATTAGATAAGAGAAAGCTGAAACTTGGCAAGCAGCGGAAAGACGAATACGTAAACGCCTTACTGGAGTTTCAACAAAAAGGCGGCAGCTTTGAAGGGAGGTTTCTTGACCAGTTGCTTACCATGGCCCTGATAGAAGCAAGAAGCTGCGAACGGTTTAAAAGATTAAGCGAAGGATTGGAAGATGAATACCTCCGCCATTTTTACCGCCGCTTTATGGAAAGCGAAGCAGGGCATTATACTTTGTTCCTCGAATTGGCCGAAACCTATATTGATAAAGAACGGGTAAGGCGTCGCTGGAAAGAGTGGCTTGAACAGGAAGCCGTTATTATGAATAAACTGGAACTTCGGGGTGATCGTATCCATTGATCACCTGCTACTATTTTTTACAAGCGATTGAACGTATTTGTATTTAGCTTGGCACTGAATTGGTACATTCACGAAGCAATGAAAACTGTCAATTACCAAGAGGCCCTTGACGCATTCGCCAATCCTTTTCATGAATTTGCGGTGGAGCAAATCACCATGGGCCTCATCAATCATTCTTATAAAGCCACCAGTAAGCTGAATGGTCATTCCTTTTTATTGCAGCAGATCAATCATAAAGTTTTTTCACAACCTGGTTTGGTGCAAAGCAACTATGAAGCATTGTGGAAATTTTTGCAAACCGAAAAAATCCCTTTCTTAATTCCTGAACCAAAATTATTTCCTGATAATACAACCCTGTACGTTGACAGTCATGATCATTACTGGAGAGTGTTTGAATTTATAGAGGGTGGTAAAACATTAGATGTACCAGAAACTTCCGACCAGGCCAAAGCAGTAGCCCAAACCTTTGGCAGCTTTACTGCAAGTTTTGAAGATTTTGATATTTCCATGCTACACAAAACCATTCCTTCTTTTCATGACCTCTCATTAAGGTTCAAACAATTTCATCAATCTATACATAGCGGTCATTATGACCGGCTCTTGAAAGCTGCTGCATTGATCAATGAATTAAAAGCAAGAGATCGCTATGCCAGTTTTTATGATGTGATCATCGAATCAGAAGCTTTTTCAAAACGTGTGATTCATCACGATGCAAAAATTTCTAATATTCTTTTTGATGCAGAAACCGGTAATGTTATTTGTCCTGTTGACTTTGATACGGTGATGCCCGGTTATTTTTTCTCCGACCTGGGTGATATGATTCGTTCGATGGCCTCCTGTAAAAACGAGAACAGCATTGCCTTTGAAGAACTTTGTATCCGGGATGATTTTTATAAAGCAATTATATCAGGCTATTTGTCGGTAATGGAACACCAGCTTTCTGCCGCAGAAAAAAAGTATATTCATTTTTCAGGACTGATGATGATCTGTATGCAGGCTGTCCGGTTTCTTACCGATTACCTGAATGGAAATATTTACTATCGCATTGATTATGGCGAACAAAATTTTGACCGGGCAAAAAATCAATTGATATTATTACAGCAACTGGAAGATTTTTTATTGAAAGAGTACAATTTTAAGATTTGATCTCTCTTACTCCATCCCCTACTTCCGATGCAAAAACGCCCGGCTCATACCCAATCCGTCCGTTATAAAAAGCGGATAATTTTTGCGCAAAATCATCAAATTTTTCTTTTTTAACTAATGCAATAGCACACCCGCCAAAACCGGCACCGGTCATCCGGGCACCTACACATCCATCATAGAGTTTACAAAACTCAACAATAGTATCCAGTTCTTTACCCGATACTTCATACAGTTCTTCCAGGGACTGATGGGAGGCATACATCAGTTTACCAAAACCGACCAGGTCATTTGCCTTCAATAATTTTTCTGCTTGTTTCACCCTGTCATTTTCTGTGATCACATGCAAAGCTCTTTTCTCCAATACAGGATCATTGATAAGCTGACGATTGATCAGAAATTCATCAGGAGCCACTTCACATAAATTCTGTACGGACAGCCCGGTCTTTAATGCTTGTAATGCCTTGCCACATTCAATGAAGCGTTCATTATATTTTGATTCCGCCAGTTTTCTCGGTTTATTGGTGTTAATGATCGCTAATGAATAATCTTCCAATTGAAGAGGCAGGTATTCATATTCTATCGTATCACAGTTTAATAATATAGCATGCTGATGCTGCCCCATCGCTACGGCAAACTGATCCATGATGCCGCAATTGACGCCGATAAATTGATTTTCTACTTTACGGGATAAAATGGCGATATCTTTTTTTGAAATACCCAGGCCAAATATTTCATTCAGTGTAAATGCCATCAGCACTTCAATGGAAGCTGAAGAAGAAAGACCGGAACCAATAGGAAGGTTACCTGCAAACAACATATCCATACCCGATATCGTATGACCCAGGTCTTCTATTTCATTAATAACGCCTAGCGGATAATTAAACCATTCTTTACCGGTTTTTGTATAAGAACTCTGCAATTTCAATTCAGCAGTTTCAGGAAAGTTGAGACATTGAAACCTGAGCAACTTATCCGTGTTTTTCGAAACAGCGAGATAAGTACCGAGGCTGATGGCACAGGGCATTACCTTACCGCCGTTGTAATCAATATGCTCCCCAATCAGGTTGACCCTGCCCGGGCAAAAGAAAATATGTTCGGGATCTTTATGAAAACGGTTGCGAAATTCTTTTAGCAATTGATCTTTCATCTTTCTATTTGTATTATTTTCATTTGGTATGAAAAAAGGCCAGCAATTTTGTTTCACACATTCGTCCGGTGAAGATATTTATTTGTTTGCATTGCACAACAACAGGGACACGGAAGTTCTTATCAGCAACTACGGTGCTATTCTCACCTCCTTTAAAATAAAAAACCCTGCTGGAATCTTTAATGACATTGTATTGGGGTTTGATAAAATGGAAGATTATCAATCACCCGATTATTTGAAAGCCTATCCCTGGTTTGGGAGTGCTGTAGGCCGCTATGCCAACAGGATCAAAAATGCCAGTTTCAAAATTGATGGGAAAGAATACCAGCTATCTAAAAATAGTGAGAATGACCAGTTGCATGGCGGTGTGGAAGGGTTTGACAAAAAAGTATGGCAATTAGTTTCATTTACCGGCAATACACTTGAGCTAAGTTATACAAGCCGTGACGGAGAAGAAGGTTTTCCGGGAAACCTGGCAGTAACTGTTCTGTTTGAATTAAATGACGATAATGAATTCAGTTATACATATACTGCTTTCACTGACAAGGCTACTGCAATCAACTTAACGCATCATGGTTATTTTAATCTCAACAATGGCAAAGGGAATATTGAAGATCACGAACTGAAAATATATAGCTCGCAGGTGCTTGAGCAAGGAGATAATTTAGTAACCACAGGGAGGTATGTGGATGTAAAAGATACATCGTATGATTTTACAGCATGGAAAAAAATAAATGCAAACTGGGATGCAGCCAACGGATACGATCAGAGTTTTGTAGTGGACATAAAAGATAAAGCCATGCCGCTTGTAGCAGAAGTATATTCCAGCCAGGCAAAACTGAAATTACAAATCTGGAGTACGGAACCTGTTGTTCATTTTTATTCCGGGAAATGGATACCTGTTATAAAAGGAAAGAATGGATCATTATACGGCCCTTATTCTGCTTTATGTTTAGAAACCCAGGTGCATCCCAATGCCGTCAACATTCCTCATTTCCCCAACACTATTTTAAGGCCGGGTGAAAAATATCATCAGAAAACGATTTACAAAGCGATCTATACTGATGTAAAATAATTCAATTCCTCCTGCAAGTGCAGGAAAGGATATTTATTAATCATGTCTTTTACTTTTTCAGCATGACTTAATAAAAATTGACGGTGTGCTTCCGTGGATGGCTGAAACGCTTTGTGCTTTCGGGCAATTACAATCTTTTTAATTTCCTGCATCAGCTGTTGTGTTTCGATATCAATACAGGATTCAGAAAATTTATCAAGCACAAAAGAGGTTGCCTGATAATTAGGATGTGCCATATCAATATCATAAAAACGATAATCTCTTAATACATCTATCACCAGTTCGTAGGCCGGGAAATAATAGAGCCTGTCAAACTTGTTGACCATATGATGCACCGCTTCTATCAGTCTTGCCTTACTCCGGTTGTTCTCTATTACTCCATCCCGTACATGTCTTACAGGGCTTACTGTAAAAATGATCCGGAGCTTGGGATTAAATTGCAGCAATTGATGATAACAGTTATCCAGGGCTTCGATGGTTTCATTAATTTCCAGCAGGTGTTTATTGAACCATTGGGCAGGTGCACGGTGGCAGTTGGCGACCGCAGCCCCCTCCCAGCCTCCTCCTCTGGGGGAGGCTTTTGAAAACTCCGTCATTTTTGTAAGCCGATATGAAAACGAAGAGCCTAATGTAATGATGATCCAATCGGCTGTTTTTAAAAAATCATGGGCTTGTTGCTGCGACGCATTGATGATACGAATAGCTTCATCACGATCTGTATGGGAGAAACGGCTATGGTGCTCCCAGCTATGCCACACCTCATTCAATTGGAAAAGATCATCTGTTGTGTATTGTTTGTTTTGAATGTAAGAGACCAGGCTTTTACAAACACTATACGGTTCAAATAAAATACCAGTGGGGTTTTGCAATACTGAGAATTTCAGATCCTGAAGCGCATTACCGATATGTTCTGTAAAGCAAGAACCTGTGAGTAATAACTTGTCAGTATAAGTTATTGGCTGGGGTAATTTTTTAATATCAATATTCAACATCAGGTCCATGTAAGGCGATTGTTAGGGTAATTTGTTAATAGGTTAATTGATTTATTGGGCTACTTAAATAAATATTTCTGAAGCAATAGCTAAACTTTTTTCCAATGCTTCTTTATTCAACCCCGGCAGAATGCCTTTTGATTCAAAATAGCTGATCATGAATTCCGTGTTCATATTACCAACGAGTTCATCATCGGCCATGGGGCAACCGCCGATACCTTTTAGTGCCCCATCGAAACGATGACAGCCTGCTTTTACTGCTGCCTCCAGTTTTTCTACCCGGTTATGCGGAGAAGAATGAAGATGCACACCAATTTCAATACCCGGTAATGATTCAACCAGGTAACTTGTCATATCATACACCTGTTCTGCTGTAGCCACTCCCACCGTATCGGCCAGCGAAATGATACCAATATCCATCGCCACCAGTTTGTTCACCCATTCAAAAACAATTTCTTCATCATAAGGATCGCCGTATGGATTTCCAAATCCCATAGAAATATAAACCACCAGTTCCTTTCCTGTTTTTATACAAAGGTTTTGTATTTCCTCCACCCTTTCCAGCGATTGTTCCATGGATGAATTAGTATTACGGTGCTGGAACGTTTCAGAAACAGAAAAAGGAAATCCCAGGTAATGGATCTGCTCAAACACACTCGCTTCTTCTGCACCCCGCATATTGGCAACGATAGCGAGCAATTTGGTTTGACTAATTTCTAATTCCAAATTACTAATTACCTCAGCGGTATCTGCCATCTGGGGAATCGCTTTTGGAGAAACAAAACTTCCGAAATCTATTGTATCAAAACCAACCTGTAATAATGAATTGATGTATTCGATCTTTTTTGGTGTGTGGATAAATGTTTTCCAACCCTGCATAGCATCACGGGGACATTCGATCAGTTTAATAAGTGATTCATCTGTCATAACACAAAGGTAGCAAACGACCAGACCTTATTTCCTGATCGCATTTACGTTGTCACGAAGCGTATAAAATATAGGAGGCAATCTTTTTCTCCTGTTAATTTATTAAAACAGATCCTCCCGCCAGTTTCAAAATGAATTACCTGGTCTCATCTTGCAGTAAGCATTACATGCGTTGTTTCATGGCTTCATACAAGATGATCCCGGTGGCTACTGATACATTAAGCGATTCAAAATCTCCAGCCATCGGGATCTTTATTTTTTCATCGCATATCTTTAATAAAGCAGGATAGATCCCTTTTTCTTCACTGCCCATAACTATTGCACAGGGCTCTTTAAAATCGCAATCAGCAATATTTTTCGCTGCAGTCATCTCACTGGCAAATACTTTAATACCATTAAGGTGCAGTTCATCTATTGCTTTCATCAAACTGCTTACCCGGCAAACCGGAATTTTTTCTAATGCCCCGGCAGAAGTAAGAATAGCGTCTTCATTCAAAGCACCTACTCCTTTATCAGGAATAACGATGGCATGCACACCACAACAATAAGCCGTCCGTGCAATGCCGCCAATGTTTCTAATGTCGGTAATACCATCTAAAATCAGCAATAACGGGGCTTCACCATTTTCAATCACCAATGAAATAACATCCTGCAGGTTTTGATACTGCACCTTCGCAATCTGTGCGATACATCCCTCGTGGTTGGTAATATTAAATCCATTGAGTTTGGCAACAGGAACGTAATTAACAGGTACACCCATTTGAGCGGCCAATCTTTTTATTTCGTTGATGTCCTGTCCCAATGCTTTTGTATCAAGATATATCCTGTCGAGTTGCTGTGCTGTTTGCAATGCCATGAGCACCGCGGATCTGCCAATGACCAGCGAACTTTTTTTAGGACGATGCTGTTGTCTGAAATTTTTCACCTGTCAAATGTATTATAAACTAAAAACCCTGCAAGCTTTATGAACTAACAGGGTTTTCGTAAATCTTCTGCCAATCGGCGGAGAAGTTTAAAAGTGCTTTTTATTTTAATCCAAAGGCTTTCTTCACCTTCCCTACATAGTCTAATTTTTCCCAGGTAAACAGTTCTACTTTTTTGGTTATTGTTTTACCATCCGGAGAACTGAATTTTTTCTCAACAAACTCTGGTTTACGACCCATGTGGCCATAAGCAGCCGTTTCGCTATAGATAGGATTGCGAAGTTTTAACCGCTGCTCAATAAAATAAGGTCGCATATCAAATACTGTTTCAACGATCTTACTTATTTCACCATCGGTCATTTTTACTTTGGCAGTACCATACGTGTTTACATTGATACTGGTTGGCTGTGCTACACCTATCGCATAAGAAACCTGCACTAATATTTCGCTGCATACGCCGGCAGCAACTAAATTTTTTGCAATATGCCTTGTTGCATAAGCAGCTGAGCGGTCAACCTTTGATGGGTCTTTTCCACTGAAGGCGCCACCCCCATGTGCACCTTTGCCACCGTAGGTGTCAACAATGATCTTGCGACCTGTTAATCCTGTATCACCATGCGGACCGCCTATTACAAACTTACCAGTTGGGTTGATATGATATTTAATATCTGAATTGAAGAGTTTTGCATACTTCTTATACCGGGCTTTAACCCTTGGTATCAGGATGTTGATCACATCGCTTTTAATTTTCGCCAGCATTTTTGTTTCTGCATCAAAATCATCATGCTGGGTTGAAATAACGATAGCATCAATGCGCACAGGCTGGTTCTTATCATTATACTCAAGCGTTACCTGGCTTTTTGCATCAGGGCGCAGGTAAGGCATTTTAGAATTTTTTTCCCTGCGGATTGCCGCTAATTCAATTAGGAGATTATGTGCCAGGTCTAATGCTAATGGCATATAATGATCTGTTTCGTTAGTGGCATAACCAAACATCATTCCCTGGTCGCCGGCCCCTTGCTCTTCTTTTTTCTTTCTATCCACTCCCTGGTTGATATCAGCAGACTGTTCATGAATAGCAGATAATACACCACAGGAACTTGCTTCAAACATATATTCACTCTTCGTGTATCCTATTTTGCGGATCACACCACGGGCAATTTCCTGCACATCTAAATAAGCTTTGGATTTTACCTCACCTGCTAATACTACCTGGCCTGTTGTAACCAGTGTTTCGCAAGCTACTTTGGATTGGGAATCAAATGCAAGAAAATTATCAATAAGTGCATCTGATATCTGGTCGGCCACTTTATCCGGGTGTCCTTCAGAAACACTTTCAGAAGTAAACAAGTAAGGCATAAATGATCTTTAATTTTTTAAAACATGGGTTATTAAAATCAAATTGATCAGACTGCGGTAGTCATCACAATTTTAAATCGGGTGCAAAGATAACATCCGAATCTATTCAATATAAACAGCTTTTCCACTAAATTTTGGAGTAAACGATCCGTAATCGCATTCTTTGTGGATTAGTATGGGTAAGGTCTCCACCATGAAGCCTCACCCGGCCTTTAGCAACAGAAGGATTTACAGTTACAAAACGACCTACATCACTCACAACCGGAGGTACGCCGAATTGCTCATAGATATAATAAGGGGCAAACAGGCGCAGGTCATAAGAAGGAAGAGTATGCGTAAGTACATGCTGTACATAGCGGGACATATTGAACCGCCATATCCTGATAATGTTTCCTGACGGATCTTGTTTATAAAATGAAACTCCGCCAAAGCTGGCTGCCACCAGTGCATTACTCTCATTGGGCTGCAGGTCATAGGGAATCGTTCTAAAATTCGTGATAGTTGGATCGTAGGCATCAACATATAATGAAGCTGGTGCCGGGAAAGTGCTATCAGAAATATTATATACCTGCTCCATGATCAGCTCTGCCCTGTGAACAAGACGATTACTCAATCCGGCGAGTCCCGGAATTTTAATGGTAGCAAATGTACCGGGTGAATTTTGAATATAAACAATGGGATCAGCTGCCGGCGAAGTTGCTGCACTGGTTATAGCAGCAGTATGCGTTCTTGTAATATAATTAGCTGAAGCAGAAAAAGCGGTAAAATTAAAATAGTTGACAGTGGTATCCTGGAAGGCAATACCAGTACCACCTTTTTGATAACGATAATAAATAGCCAGTTTTGTATTAGCGCCAGTCAGGTTAATACCCATAATGGCATTTCCACCTGCTCCTGGCTTTATTGCAAATCCTTTGAATTTAGTTTTGAATGCTGAGTCAGAAGAAAAAGCTCCGCCTAACCCGATAGAATCCTGGCGAAGTAACCATTCACCAAAATTGCTGTTAGACCGGAACGGATTTGTGAGGCGAATCCGCAATTGGTTTTTAGTTGTATCCTGGTAGGCTTTTATTGAATCATTTAATTGATGAGGCAAAAATGTTGCAGAACCAAGTTGTGCTCCTGTTGTTAAACTATTACGGTTTAAATAATAACTGGAGTCATATTTAAAATCGCTTGTGATCTCATACACATTCACCGTTTGAGCCGTATTAGTATCACCATAGGTCTCTACATAATCCAGCACCAATACAGCAGAATCAATAAAAAGACTATCGGGATGTCCAATATTGGCAAAGGAATATTTGTAAAAAGTAGGTTTTAATTCGAGGAAGAGCTGCGCATCTGTGCTGCCAAAAATGGGATCATTGCTGATCTTTCCCAGGAAATGCTCATCGTTTGGAGTAAGCCTCATCGAATCATTGATAATGGAAAAGATACCGTTGTAGGATTCTACATCAATCAATGTATCAAAAGTGGTAATATTATCTACAGGAGGAATGAGATCACCACCTAATTCGGTGGCGTCATTTAATTTTTTACAGGCTGAAAAAAATATCGCAAGGCTGGCAACAATAACTCCAAGCAGTAGTGTAAACTGTCTGTTCTTCACGAATAAAATTTATACCGGGTTAGGAATTGATTATTTGGCAAGTTCGCCATACAGTTGTAAATAGTCTGTTAAATCTGATTCAGGATTATACAACAACGTTTTCTTTCCTCTCACTTTAGTAAACTCATCCACTAATTTCTTTTCGATCTTCTCTGCACCAAAGGTGATCGCATCTGCAAATGTAGCGCCGCCACGAAACATCGCTGTATTGGTTGCTTCCTTATATACTTCCAGGTCTTTTTCTTTTAAGGATGCGTGGATCAATGCTTTTTTTACAAAGTCACTTCCCAGTTTTTCTTTGAACGTATTCTGACCAATCGTAAACACCGTTTTGCTGTGTGCAAATACAGGTTCTTTTTTATATACTGTTTTCAGGTAAGCCGGCACAAGTCCTGTCATCCATCCGCTGCAATGAATAATATCAGGAGGCCAGCCAAATTTTTTCACTGTTTCCAATGCGCCTTTACAAAAGAAGATAGAGCGAAGGCCATTATCGTCATACCATTTTTCCTGCTCATCATGAAAAACGAATTTCCGTTTGAAAAGGTCTTCGTTTTCCAGGAAATAAACCTGCAACCTGGCACTGGGCAATGAGGCCACTTTGATTTGCAGGGGCATATCATCATTATCTACAGAAACATTAATACCAGATAGTCTTACCACTTCATGCAGGCGATGACGGCGTTCATTAATAGTACCGAAGCGGGGCATAATGCAGCGAACTTCAAATCCATTATCATTTGCCTTGATGGCCAGCTTATTTGCCGTTTCCGAAAACTCCGTCAGTTCCAGGTAGGGCGACATTTCATTGGCAATAAACAAAATCCTTTTCTTTGCTGACATGTGTATCCCTGTTTGTTTAATTTTTGGAAAGGTGGCAAAGGTAGCCATTTTATGCTTAAATCTTATGTTTACAATCAATTCAGCCGATAAAAGGCCTTTATATGATCTTATTTAAAAAGACAGCAGAACTCCGCAACTACCTTGATGCCCAAGCGAAAAAAGGGAAATCAATTGGCTTTGTTCCAACGATGGGAGCTTTACACCAGGGACATATTTCATTGATTGAGGCTTGCAAAAAAGAGAATTCAATTACGGTGAGCAGCATTTTTGTTAA
>DASVOE010000108.1:0-11017 GCA_036383515.1 Chitinophagaceae bacterium
GCCTCGAAAAAGCATCTTATCTCTTTGGCACCATCCACATGTTGTGTGAAGATGATGCCGTGTTAAGCGCCAACCTGAAAAAAGCCATAAAAAATGCAGAGGATGTTTATCTCGAAGTGGATATGGATAATATCATGGAGATGTTTGGCGTGATGGGACAGATGAAAATGACGGGAGATACCACGCTGCAGGACCTGCTGACAAAAGAAGAATACGAAAAAGTAAAAGATTATTTTGAAAGCAAGCAATCAATGATCCCTTTTGCTATGCTTGAAACATTTAAACCCATACTCGCAGCCTCTACACTGGAGCAGGGCGATTTGCCCTGTGAGTCTACTTCTTCTATGGAACAGGTGATCATGGCGGAAGCAAAACAACAGGATAAAAACATCAAAGGTTTAGAGACCATGAGCTACCAGGCCGGCATGCTGGATAGCATTCCCTATAAGCTACAGGCGCAGCAACTGGTGAATTATATCAATAATGTAGGGAAAGAAGATGATGGCAAGGAAACCAAAGAGATGCTGAAAGCATATAACGAACAGGACTTAAATAAACTGGAAGAGATGATCAAGAAAAGTGATGCCGGTATATCCAGTTTCACCGACCTGCTTTTATACAACCGCAACCGCAACTGGGTAAAGAAACTAAAAAAGCTAATGGCTGAAAAACCATTGCTGGTAGCTGTAGGTGCGGGGCATCTTCCCGGCGATCAGGGAGTGATCAACCTGTTGCGTAAAGCAGGTTATACGGTAGAACCCGTAGAAAATAAAGTGAGTAAGACGAAGGAAATATAAATTCTTTGTTCAGTTGGGTGATGATGAATAGAATTCAAACACGTTGATAGCTCAACGCAACGTTCTCTTATTCTAAAGTGTCAGGTTCTAAAACTTACCCATGCGTTATCTTGCTATTTTCTTGCTGGGGACTTTAGTGCTTTCTCTCAATATCAGCTGCGAAAAAGACTCGAAAGCCACTTGCCAGCAATTAAAAAATAGTATTATCAACTCCGATAAAGAACAAGTCAAAACGATCATCACTCAATTTATTACAACTCTGCCTTCATCTACTTATACTCAACAAAACTTAAATGCACTTGCCAGTTCTGTACAACAGCATTGTGCCATGAATGCTTCGGCACTTTGCTTTGATTGTATCCAAACAATGCCCACACAAAGTGAAATAAGAATTTCTTTTGCGAATGGCGCCACCACTGTAGAAAAAACGATAGACATTTCTTACAACAGCAATAATAAAATGATCTTCTATAACCTGCACGATTAGATCATTTTTTTCTCACTCAAAAAAACATCCTATCTTGGTAGTGGCGTTAATACATCCATGAGTTAGTTAGCTTTCTACACCGGTTATCACTTCTACAAAAGGGCTTTATTCCCTATTTCTTTACCACACTTAAAACTTTGCTGTATGGATCTACTTCATCGCATTGAACAATGGGGTGACAGGCATCATCCCAAATGGATGGACATTGTCCGCATTGCGCTGGGCATTTTCCTTTGTTATAAGGGAGTTGAATTTCTCCAGGATATGAGCGCAACTATGAGCCTTGTATCCAACAACATTTCTTTTGGCTCCTTCACCCTTTTATTAGTGGGACACTATATCGTATTTGCTCATGTGTTGGGAGGGGCGCTGCTGGTATTAGGCATGTTAACCCGCTTTGCCTGTTTGATACAGATCCCCGTATTATTGGGCGCTATCATTTTTGTAAATTCAAAAGGAGGGGTGTGGCAACCGTTTTCTGAACTATGGCTTTCCGTTCTTGTATTCCTGCTGCTTATTTATTTTTTAGTGGTGGGCAACGGGCCATTCACCCTTTATAAAATTGTAGAGAATCCTTCCAAAAAATAAAAGAAGACACAAGAAAATAGTATTCTGTACCTGGAGCCTTCGTTCAACATCATTAGATTAAGGTTATATAATATCATCCCTTCGGGCGATGTCATTTAGTTAAGGATTGCATTTATGCTCCAACGGAGCATTTGGCGGGTAATTCAACAAGCACAAGGATGCTTTTCGTTCTGTAGGAACGCCTGGTGTAAATCTGCAGCACCAAACGTTCCTACGGAACGTGCCTAAACTATAGAATCTTTCTAACCCACTAAATGTTCCTATGGAACAAAAAACGCTTAACTAAATGACATTACTCTTCAGGCTTTTTAACCTTGAAGAGGTGTGATCGTTATAGAAAATTCAGGTTACAATATATTTCAACTCTGAAGGAGTGGCATTCAAAAACAGTTTTTTCCGGAACTTATTGACATTGGTCTTGTAGCAATAAAAAAAACGCCGGGCAATACCCCGGCGGTTCTATTAAGATCAATAAACGTTCTTAAAATTGTTCCAGCATGGAGAACATAAAGTCGCCTTCGATTTTCGCATTTTCATCACTATCACTTCCATGAATTGCGTTTTCACCTACGGAGGCCGCATATAACTTACGGATCGTATTCGCTTCTGCTTTGGCAGGATCAGTAGCGCCGATCAGTTTACGGAAATCTTCCACCGCATTTTCCTTTTCCAAAATGGCGGCAATGATCGGCCCTTCACACATAAAGTCAACCAGCTCCTTAAAAAAAGATCTTTCTTTATGAATAGCATAAAACTCACTCGCCTTTTCAGGAGTAAGTTTGGTCATTTTCAAAGCTTTGATGTTATAGCCTTCCTGTAAGATGCGGTCAAGTATCGCTCCCCCATGTCCGTTTTTAAATGCATCGGGTTTGATGATCGTGAATGTTCGTTTGCTCATAGTTACTTATTTGTTTTTTGCGCCGCAAAAGTAAGGGAAAGTCTCCAGTCTTTAGTTCATACTCGGAAGCCGGAGCCTGAAAGTTTAACAGGGTTTCAGCTAAAATGCTATCCACCCGCAACTCCTGGTTCCTGACTCTGGACTGTTTTCCCTTATCTTCGCACCCGTTTTAATGAAGGCTATACAGGAAATATTTCCCTTACTGATTACCCCCCGCAAAGTAGTGATCACCACGCATCAGAAACCTGATGCCGATGCTATGGGCTCATCTCTTGCATTACGCCATTTCCTCGAACAGTTTGGGCATAATGTTACTGTCATTTCACCTACTAATTGGGCTGGCTGGGTAAACTGGATGCCTGGTGTTAAAGAAGTGCTGGATTATGAAATGCACAAACAAAAAGCAACCACAGCTTTAGATGAAGCAGACTGGCTTTTCTGTCTCGACTTCAATATTTTTCATCGTACCAAAACGATGACGGACAAACTGAAAGAACTTAGCTGTACTAAAATACTTATTGACCATCACCAGGAACCCGACTCGCCTTCGTTTGATTATGGAATAAGCGACACATCAAAAAGCTCTACCTGTGAAATGGTCTATGATTTCATTATCGCTTCGGGGTATGGAGCAAAGATCAATGAAGATATTTCCATTTGTTTATATGCTGGCATCATCGGGGATACCGGTTCATTTCGCTTTAATTCGGCTACGGCCAATGTGCATCATCTCGTTGCCGATCTTAAACAAAGAGGCTTGCAGCACTCTAAGGTGCATGAAAATTTGTTTGATAACTTTTTGGAAAACCGCCTTCGTTTTACAGGCCATGTATTGCTTAACAGGATGGAGGTTTTTTACGAATACAATACGGTATTGATCGCTATACCTAAAAGCGACCTGCTGCGCTATTATATTAAGACAGGTGACACGGAAGGCCTGGTGAATTATCCGCAAAGCATCCAGGGCATAAAACTGGTAGCATTGGTAATAGACCGGGATGAAGAAAGAAAATGGAGTTTCCGCAGCAAAGGTGATTTTGATTGCAATACTTTTGCCCGCAAATATTTTGAAGGCGGCGGTCATTATAATGCAGCCGGTGGGCGAAGCAGTGATTCGCTGGAAAAAACAGTGCAGCGGTTTAAAGAAGCGATGATAGAAAATAAACTTTTGTTACAATAAATAAAATAAGTCATAACGATTGTATGACAAACCCGGTAGCTACCGGGCGGTAAAAATTAAAAACAAAAACATACAGATGAAAAAAGTAAATCAGTTATTATTTTTTATTGCAGCGTTGCTGTTTATAGCCTCCTGCAATAAAGTAGAATACAGTAAAACAAAAAGTGGTTTGCTGTATAAAATTTATCCGGGTGGTGGTAAAGATTCGCTCATTAAGCCGGGTACCGTTGCCAAATTCAATGTGATTGTAAAAATGAATGATTCAGTGATGTATACCAGTTATGGTAAAGCACCTGCTTTTTTACAGATAAGAGCGTTGGAAGGCCCGCTGCCTTACAATTTACTGGAGATACTTCCCCTGATGAGAAAAGGAGACAGTGCCATTACTGTTGAACTGGTGGATACGTTATTAAAAAGAGGTGATCAGCAGTTATCACCTACTGCTAAAAAAGGAGATCGCCGCACTACTATTGTAAAAATAATAGATGTATTTGCAAACGACAGCCTGGCGATGGCCGATTATAATATAGAAATGGAAAAAGATCGTCCCCGCATGATGAAAGAACAGGAAGAGCAAATGGCAAAAATGGCAAAGGAAAGAGAAGCAGCGCAGGTGAAAGAAGATGTGGAATTGGAAAAATCAGGAGAGATAGCCAAGGAGTTGAAAGAAGTTGAAGCCTATCTTACAAAAAAGAATATTGCTGCAAAGAAAATCGGTAAGGGAACTTATGTATTCGTACAGCAGGAGGGAACCGGTGCTAAAGCAGAAGCAGGTAAATATGTTTCAGTAAAATATTCCGGAAGGATATTGAGAACAGACAGCGTTTTTGAAGCCGGTACAATTCCACCTTTTCAACTGGGTAAAGGTGGCGTTATCCGTGGATGGGAAGAAGGATTGCAATCCTTTAAGCAAGGTGGCAAAGGCACTTTGTTTATTCCCGGTTTTTTGGCGTATGGCAAAAATCCAGGTCCCGGATCTCAACCTTTCGAAGCATTGATATTTGATGTGGAAATGCTGAATGTGTCTGATACAATGCCTGCACAACCTGCCCAGCCTCCAATGAGAAATTAATATAACAAACTTTTTATGGCAGAGTGTAAATAATGTTGCAACTTCGTACCCGTTTCGTTCACTTGAAACGGGTATTTTTTTGATGATCCGTTTTTTTGCGAGGCCCCGTTTTTAGTCCAAGGTCCGGATTTATAAAATTTCTACCCTTTGAAACGGGTTCCTGAGCGACGTCACCTAACTCTTTTTAGTTATTACATTATATCAGCAATTAGCTGGCAATGTATGTGGTTGACAAGGCCTGATTCAAACCTGATTAAAAAAGCATCTGGCTATGACAGATGCTTTTTTATTTTACGCCGAATAAGCTTCCACTAATTTTATAGCTTCTATAGCTTCTTTTACGTCATGCACCCGTAAAATGGTAGCTCCCTTCAACAGGCCAATCGTATTAAGAACGGTTGTTCCATTCAAAGCCTCCCCGGCAGTTATACCCAATGTTTTATAAATAGTCGACTTCCGGGATAATCCCAGGAGGAGAGGAGCATTCAGCATCCGGAACACTTCAAGCGTTTTCAGCAGTTCAAAATTGTGCGCAATAGTTTTTCCAAAACCAAAACCAGCGTCAATAATAATATCAATAATACCTGCTTTGTGCAATTCATTTTTCTTTTGAATCAAAAAATCAAGTACTTCCTGTGTTACATTATTGTAGGTGGCCTCCTGTTGCATGGTTTGTGGTGAGCCTTTCATGTGCATCAAAACATAAGGAGTATGCAGGGAAGCTACAACCGGTATCATTTCGTTATCCATGCTGCCGGCACTGATATCATTAACGATACATGCACCTGCATCAACCGCTTCTTTTGCCACTTTTGCATAATAGGTATCAATAGAAATAAAGACTTCGGGAAAATGCTGGTGAATAGCAGCAACCGGATCAATAACTCTTTGCAGTTCCTGGTCTGCATTCAATTTTTCGCTGCCGGGTCTTGTGCTTTGCCCGCCGATATCAATGATAGTGGCTCCATCTTTTATCATTTGCTCTGCCTGTTTCAATATAGCATCAGTGCCCTGCATGCGGCTGCCACTATAAAATGAATCGGGTGTGCTATTGATTATCCCCATCACAATGGGCTTATCCACTACCAGTAATCTTCCTTTACAATTGAGCGTAAACATCAGCTTTTGTTCGTTATTTTTGAAGCTAAGTTAGGGGAGTGGAAAATAGTAAATGGAAAAAGGGTAACCATCCTGAATCCAGGCCCATTCACCTCTTATCATTCACTATTTTCTATATGACATCAACTGACCAGCAATACGACCAGGCCATTCTTTCGTGTAAAGAAATCTTTTTAAAAAAAGCCAGCGACTATGGCACGGCCTGGCGGGTATTACGAACTATTTCTATCGTTGACCAGATCTTTATCAAGGCACAACGTATCCGTACCATCCAGGAAAAAAAGCAACAGAAAGTAGCGGACGATATCGCCGCAGAGTTCAAAGGCATTATTAATTATGCTGTAATTGGAATGATACAACTGCAATTACCCCCTGATGCGCCGGAAGAGATGGACCTGCAGCAGGTAGGAAAATTGTATGATACCAATGTGACCGTTGCCAAACAGTTAATGCAGGATAAAAATCATGATTATGGGGAAGCGTGGCGCAGTATGAGCCAGGAAAGTTTTGTGGATCTTATATTAATGAAATTGCAACGCATCCGCCAGATACTGGCCAATGAAGGTAAAACGCTGATCAGCGAAGGCATTGATGCCAACTATCTTGATATCATTAACTATGCAGTATTCGCATTGATACTGATGTAAACATTATTCATGAAAGCAATTATTACCCTTGCAAGGATTATCGTCGGACTACTCTTTATTTTTTCCGGCTTAGTGAAAGCAAACGATCCGCTGGGACTGAGCTATAAGATGCAGGAATTTTTTGAGTTGTGGGATATGACACAATTCAACTCAACGACGCTTTCTTTTTCTGTTCTTATGAATGCATTTGAGATCATCGCCGGGTTTGCATTACTGATAGGATGGAGAATCAAATTGTTCAGCTGGTTATTATTATTGCTCATACTCTTCTTTACTTTTTTAACCGGCTATACGTATTATACCGGCAAGCCCACCAACTGCGGTTGCTTTGGTGATTGCCTGCTGATTTCTTCCCGCACCTCTTTTTTAAAAGACGTTGCCTTAACCATTTTGATAGGGCTCATCTTTGGGCAAAGAAATAGTATCAAACCAATATTCACTGAAAAGATGAATAAGGTAGCTATGCTTGCGGTGACCGTTTTTAGTTTTGGAATTCAGTGGTACAGCCTTAATTACCTGCCCCCGGTAGATTGTCTTCCTTTTAAAAAAGGAAACAATATTCCTGAGAAAATGAAGATGCCGGCCAATGGTACACCCGATAGTACCGTGATCACTTTTGTGTATGAAAAAGCAGGAAAGCAAATAGAATTCACGGCAGATAAATTTCCGACAGACTTTAATGAATCGTATAAATTTATTAGCCGGTATGACAAGGTAGTCCGGAAGGGAAAGAATAATCAACCACCCATTCACGGCTTCATTTTAATGAGTGCTGATAAAGCAGATTCTACTTCAATAGTTCTTTCACAACCGTATGCTATTTTGGTGTTTGCTGAAAATCTTTCTACTCCATTTTCTAAGTGGCAGAGAAGTTTTGCAACCCTTTATTCAATGGCCCGGCAAAAAAACATTCCGGTGTATGCCGTTACTTCAGTACGGGACGCCATCACTAAAACGTTTGCCGATGCGGGATTGGCCGGTATCCCGGTTTTTGATTGTGATTATACGGCTATCCGTACTGCTGCAAGAACCAATCCCTGTTTTTATTTATTGAAACAAGGAACTATTGTTGACAAACAGAGTTATAAAACGATGAATAAACTGCAAGCGCAATTGCAGGAAGTTCCGGTACAACAAGCACCTATTATTCCAACAACTGATACTACTACTAACCGGCAACAATGATAAAATACATTATCAAAAAATTATTATACGGCTTGCTGGTATTGATAGGAGTGGTAGTGCTTGTCTTCTTTTTATTCCAGGGCTTTGGCGATCCGTCGAGAATAGTAATGGGTCAGTCAGGTGATTCGACTACGCAGGCTAATATTCGCAAAGAACTTTATCTCATCAACGATAAAGGAGAAAATATTCCGAAGATCAAACAGTTTCTTTTTTATCTCAACGATGTATCACCTGTTTGCTTTCACAGTAAAGAAGACATTGAAAAGAAAAAACTGAGAGGTCTCTTTATCGGTAATGAAAATAAGTTTGGATTGAAGATACCTTATCTCCGCAAGTCCTATCAAAGTAAACGGGAAGTGGGAAGCATATTGATGCAGGCATTACCGGGAACACTAATGCTTGCCTTTGCAGCAATGTTTATTGCCGTACTGATCGGCATTCCATTGGGTGTGATGGCAGCGGTGAAACAAAATACCTGGTTGGATACCTCGGCAATCTTTTCGAGTATCATCGGTATATCGGCTCCCTCTTTTTTTATGGGTATCATCATTGCATACGTGTTTGGGTTTTTATTATCCGATTGGACCGGCCTGAATATATCAGGCAGCTGGTTTGAGATTGATGATGTAACCGGGCAACGAACGATCTCGTTGCAAAATCTTATTCTCCCCGCCATCACGCTCGGCATCCGGCCTTTAGCGATCATTACACAATTAACCAGAAGCGCCATGCTTGATGTGCTCGACCAGGATTATATCCGCACCGCTTATGCAAAAGGGTTAAGCAAAAGAAAAGTGATCTGGAAACATGGTTTACGGAATGCACTGAATCCCGTTATTACAGCAGTCACCGGTTGGTTTGCCGAATTACTGGCAGGGGCATTCTTTGTAGAATATATTTTTGGATGGCAGGGAATAGGGAAGGTGACAGTAGATGCTTTGGAAAAATTGGATTACCCTGTTGTGATGGGATCAGTATTGATATCCGCAACGTTTTTTATTTTGATCAATATGCTCGCAGATATTTTATATGGGGTGGTGGATCCGAGGGTAAGAGTGGAGTAAGTTTATAGTTTGTGGTTTATTGTTTGTAGTTGTTCGTCTAAGTCTTTTGTAAGTCCTTGTTTTTTTGAAGTATCGAACTTTCAGAACCATAAACTACAAACCATAGACAACAAACTATTGGATGATCACCTCATTCACCACTTTTTGCTTCAGCGCCTCATTTACCCGTTGCTTTATTTTTTCTTTCTGGTACATCAGCTCTTGCTTGAGTGGAGCAACATTGGTGGTGATGATAAGTTTGTCGCCAATGATCTGGAGCTTATCGGTATAGCGTGCCACGGTTTTTCCCATGATCTGCTCCCACACATCTTTTATCTGCAATGCCTGCACATCGCCTTTGATGCGGCTTTTGTTTAAGAATTGCTGGATAGCATCACCAATTGAAAATTCACCCATGTTGTAAAGGTAGAAATTTGTAGTGTACAGTTTGTAGTTTATAGTTGCCGCAAGAAAAATCCTCCTTCATATTGAAATTAAAGTTCAATAAGCTGGTACTTCACGGATATTTTATCCAGATGACCCCGTAACCTGCCCTCATTTGTATCCGTAATAAATACCTGCCCTTCATTTTCCACACACACTTTCTGCAAAAGATTACTGATACGGTCCTCATCCAGTTTTTCAAATACATCATCCAGCAGCAGGAGCGGAGGAAAATGTTTTTCTTTTTTCAGTACTTCCATTTCAGCCAGTTTCAATGCAAACAATAAACTCTTACGCTGCCCCTGCGAAGCAATGTTTTTAAACAACTGGCCGCTATAGTTTATTTCGATATCATCCCGGTGCACACCTGCAGTAGTTCTTTGCACATAACAATCTTTTTGCCGGGTAGCTTTTATCAATTCTTCAAAAGAGGCTTGTAATAATTCACTTTCATAAAACAATGAAATATCCTCAGGCTGATTGGCTATATCCTGGTATACATATTTCGTGATGGGCAAAAACGATACGAGGAATTCTTTCCGTTTATTAAAGATCTGTTCACCCGGTTTGATCAGTTGTTCATCCAATACGTCCAGCAGGGCGAGGTTTTTATTACCTGTTTCAGCAAACGATTTTAATAAAGAATTACGTTGCTCCAGCACTTTACGATAAACGATGAGATGCTGCAGGTAATCAGCATCCAATTGTGATAACAGTGAATCCAAAAAAGTTCTTCGTTCTTTACTATCGCCGGTTATCAGTTCTGCATCATCCGGTGCAATGATCACGCAGGGATAGCGACCGATATGTTGTGAGAATTTTTCATACGGCTGCCCATTGATCGTCAGCTCTTTTTTCCCGGTTTCCCGTAAAATGCAGATGGCTTTCTCCGGTTTATCCTGCAGGTTCAGATCGGCTTCCAGGCGAAACCCATTTTTCCCTTGTTGCACATTATTGGCATCCATCCGGGTAAAATAGCTTTTGGTAAAACAGAGATAATGAATGGCATCCAGCAGGTTGGTCTTGCCCACACCATTTTTGCCACAGATACCCACGATCCTTTCAGAAAAATCGAAAGAACGGTTGCTGTAGTTTTTAAACTGAAGTAATGATATAGATTGAACGGAAAGCATGGAACTGCAAGATAATGGCGAAGGTTGAAGGAACAAGTAGCTAAATACAAGCACACAGATGACACTGATTGGATAGATTTTCGCTGATCTCTTTCAGAGGACAGGCTGAGCAGGTTAAAAATCCGTGTTGATCTGTTCCATCAGTGTCATCCGTGTTCCAATCTATTAAAACCACCGACACTTCGTCAAGCTCAGTGTTCGGTTAAAAGCCCGGTAAACCACTAAAAACCAAAACGCTGAATTTCCCTTTTTCCCCTTATTTTTGCGTCCCGTAAAACGGTATAAAAAAATCAAACTATCAGCCGGTGGCTACCCAATTTTCTAAAGAAACATACCTCTACTGGTACGAATTAATGCAGCTCATTCGCCAGTTCGAATTAATGGCCGAAGAAAAATATAAAATGGAAGGCAAGATCCGTGGCTT
>DASVOE010000109.1:0-54162 GCA_036383515.1 Chitinophagaceae bacterium
GGCTGTATATACAATGGTCCTGGGCATAAAAATCTTTATCAATGCTTTTCGTCCGTTGAACGGAAAAAAGAAATTCAAACGATATGGTTGGTTAGCCGGAGCGGGAGGTTTTCTCGATTCATTTGGTGGCGGAGGCTGGGGTCCCATTGTTACATCAACACTCATCACCAAGGGAAGAACACCAAAGTATGTGGTGGGATCAGTTAGCCTGACCGAATTTTTTGTAACGCTGGCAAGTGCTTTTACTTTTTTTACGCTAATCGGTATTCAAAACTGGCAGGTTGTATTTGCGTTGGTGATAGGGGGGGTGCTGGCTGCACCCATTGCTGCCCGGTTAGCTGGCAAATTACCCCGTAAAGCATCTTTTATTTTATTAGGAACGGTGGTTGTTCTCTGGAGTATCAGAATTTTAGTAAAAGCTTTTTAAAAAGAACATGATTTTAAAAGGAGAAAATTATTTTAATTTTTTAGTCTACAAAATTGGTAGGGTAATAAGTTTCTATTACTTTTGTTTTTGTAAGCAGGATTATAAACCAGGTAGTATGATGAAAAATAATTTCAATATCCAGTTGCTTTGTTTTCTTCAACGATGTTGTTGAATCCTTCCCTGATGTATTTGCCATATAAAAAATAAGATAGCATTCCGCTGTCGGTATAGCCTATTGTCATTACCCAACTGTAATCGTAAAATGAAAAAAGTATTATTTATAGTAATTGTTTTATTCAACGTTTTTAATCAAACCGTTTTTTCGCAGGATAATACAATCATTGAGATTTCCGGCCAGGTATTGGACCAGGAACGCCGCCAACCATTGCCCGATGTAAGTGTGCAGGTAAAAGGAACTGTAACAGGTGCTATCACCAACTCAACCGGTAATTTTGTTTTGAGAACGAAAACGAAACTCCCTTTGGTACTGGTGTTTTCCTCTATAGGATTTCAGCAACAGGAGTTCGAAGTAAAAACGCTGGGCTCAAGTCTCCAGATCGCTTTGGTAACACAAACGGTTTTAGGAAATGAAGTAGTAGTTACAGCGAGTCGTGTGCCTGAAAGTATTTTAAAATCACCAGTGGCTATTGAAAAATTAGATATAAGAGCCATTAAAGAAAGCCCTGCGCCCAGTTTTTATGATGCATTGGAAAATGTAAAAGGAGTTCAGATGACAACATCCAGTCTTACTTTTAAAGTGCCTAACACAAGAGGGTTTAATATCCCCAACAATTTTCGGTTTATGCAACTGGTGGATGGCGTGGATATGCAGGCGGCTACTTTAGGAGTACCGTTGGGAAATGCGATTGGTCCAACGGAACTCGATATACAAAGTGTGGAGATCACGCCGGGCGCAGCTTCCGCTTTATATGGAATGAATGCGATCAATGGCATGGCAAACCTGCTTACAAAAAATCCATTTACACACCAGGGATTAAGTGTGTATCAGAAAACAGGAGTCAATCATGTAGATGGTAAAGATCATGACCCGGCTATTTTATCAGAGACAGCGATCCGGTATGCAAAAGCTTTTAATAATAAATTCGCTTTCAAAATAAATCTTAGTTATCTCACCGGTACCGACTGGCAGTCGAATAATGCTACGGATCAAAATCCTAATAATCTCAATACGGCTAATCCTGCTTATACTGAACTTGCTGGCGCAACAAATAACCCTGCCTATGATGCATGGAACCGGTATGGTGATGAAAATAACAATGCCGTTACAATAAGTGGTGTTAACTATAATGGTGGTAGTAAAACATTTATTCTTCGCCGCACTGGTTATTGGGAAAAGGATCTCGTTAGTCCGAAAGTAGATAACCTGAAATTTGATGCTGCTTTGCATTACCGCATTACTGAAAATGCAGAGTTATCCTATAGTTACCGGGTAGGCAAAATGGATGGAGTTTTTCAACGGGGAAATAAGATACAACTGGATAACGTGGTGGTTCAAAATCATAAACTGGAACTAAAAGGAAATAACTATACGATCCGTTCCTATATTTCAATTGAGAATACCGGCGACTCCTATAATCTGAAACCATTAGCAGACAATCTTCAATTAACTCAATCTTCTAACAGCGCCTGGGGCGCTAAATTCAAAGCAACGTTGCAAAGCGATCTGAATAACGGAGTTGACCTGGCAACGGCGATGAAAAACGCAAGGGCTGTTGCCGACGCCGGAAGAGCAGAACCCGGAACCCCTGCATTTGATCGTTTAAAAGATACGATTATCAGTATCAATAACTGGGATCATTTGAATGCAGGTATTGCTGGTGCACCTTCTACTGGTGGTGCATGGTTGAGTCAGAAAAGCCGGTTGTATCATACAGATGCGCAGTATGATTTCGCAGACAACATAAAATTTGTGCACCTGCTCGTAGGCGCTGATGCAAGGATCTATGAAGTGATACCTGATGGCAACAACTTTGTAGATTTTTCAAGACCCATAGCAGAGCGAAACAAACCGGATAAAGATGGAAGTTTTGGTAAAAATGTTTATTACAAAAAATTCGGTGGTTTTGTCCAGGCAACAAAAACATTATTTGAGGAACGTTTAAAATTGTTTGCTTCTATCCGTTTGGATTATAATCCAGAGTTTGACCCCAAATTTAATCCCCGTTTTGCCGCTGTTTATACCGTTGCAAAAAAACACAACTTCAGGGCATCCATTCAAAATGGTTTTCGTTTCCCGGCATTATTTGAAGCCATTTCTTTTGTAAACAATGGTAATGTAAGAAGAGTAGGAGGTCTGTCTTATATCAACGAAGGCCTGGGTTATCTTGATAATTCATATACCCTTGCTTCTGTGAATGCTTTCAATGCCAAGGTAAATACAGATGTTACGGGAGGCGCCACAGCCAACCAGGCAGCAGTTAACAATAAAGGATTATTACAGGTCACTAATCTCTCTCCTACACGACCCGAAAAGATCAACTCCGTAGAGATCGGGTACAAGTCTGTTTTATTTGACAATACGCTGATCATTGACTGGGATGCGTACAGTAATATTTATGATGGCTTTCTGGGACAGGTAGAAGTTGCAGTTCCTACTACCGATAAAGTAGGTTCGGATGCATCAGCTATTGATATGCTGGCCGCCAACAGGAACAAACAGGTTCGTTACCGGGTATATACCAATGCAAAAAACAAGTACAGGAACTTTGGATCATCGTTAGGACTTACCTGGAATTTTTATAAAAAATTTACGGTGAGTGGTAACCTGAATTATAATGACATCAAGGCTAATAAAGCAAGCGATGTGTTTGTAACAGGATTTAATACACCTAACTGGGTGGCGAATGTTTCGTTCGGTAATAGGGAAGTAGTAAAGAATATTGGATTCAATATCGTGTGGAGATGGCAGGATGCCTTCTTGTGGGAAAGCCCGCTGGCAAATGGTAGTGTATCAGCTTACAGCACGATTGATGCACAGGTTACCTATAAGTTGCCAAAATTAAAAACCAATATCAAAGCAGGCGGAGCTAATCTTCTTAATAACCGTTACATACAATATGCAGCAGGGCCGACCATCGGGGCTTTGTATTATGTAGCTGTCACTGTAGATGGTTTACTGAATAAATAAATCTTTCGAAGATTATTTTTTTTGAACAAGCATTCTTTAAAGAAAGCATCCAGGTATATGAATTTATTTCAATAGCTGGCTGCCGCAAATAAATACAGGAGCACCCAGGCGGCACGGGTGTTTTATTTTCATAACTTGGAGCTGCGAAGAAACACTGACCAGGTTACAAAAATGCTGTGCTATGAATAATATTTATCTGAGTGATTCCGGTCCCAAAGTATCTCCTGCCATTTATGGATTCTGGAGGTGGGAAAATACAGGCGCCAGCGGTGTGAATGCCATGGAAAAGATCGTGAATCTTTGCCTTGAACTGGGCATTAATACATTTGATCATGCGGATGTATACGGAGGTTATCAATGTGAAGAGTTGTTTGGCACTGTATTAAAACAAAAGTCGTTCAAGCGGGAAGAAGTGGTGTTGTTTACAAAATGCGGAGTCAACCTGCCGCATGCAAACCGGCCTGATGTAAGAGTGAAATATGTTGATACTTCTGCTGCACATATAACGGAGAGTGTTGACAATTCATTAAAGAATTTGAAGACTGATTATATTGATATATTCATGCTGGATCAGTTAGACCCACTTTCCAATCTCGAAGAAACGGCGCTTGCATTAGAACGTTTACGGGGCTCGGGTAAAATCAGGAATATAGGTGTTGCTAATTTTTCTGTTTTCCAGCACCAGTTGCTGGCTTCTTACCTGCGGGTACCGATTGTTACACATCATATTGAATTGAATTTACTCAATACAACGGCTTTGGATAATGGGCAACTTGATTATATCAAGCAAAAATATATGCGCCCATTGGCGGCTGCCCCACTTGCAGGAGGCCGCATTGAGAACGGAACCGATGAGCTTGCTATCAGGGTTCATTACAAACTGGAAGAACTGAGTAAAAAATACAATGCCCATATTGAATCCGTGGCTGTTGCCTGGTTAATAAAACTCGGAGCCCTGCCCCTCATTGGTACAACAAGTGAGAACCGGATAAAAAATATAGTGGATGCCTTTGAGATTGATCTTGATAAGCAGGATTGGTATGAGTTGTACTATGCCTCAAAAGAGAAAATGGTATTGACTGAGCAGGAGTAACCAGAACCTGATCCGACTTCTTTTTTATAACGAATATTCGTTTATCTCCATACGGTAGCTGGCATGTATCTTTGCGCTCATTCAATAAAAGATACCGAAGGATATGTCACAACATCCCGAAACAAAAGCGATACGGCTTCAAACACCAGCGACAGGCGAAAAGGAACATGCTACACCCTTGTTTCTCACCAGCAGTTTTACCTATAATTCGGCAGAAGATATGGCTGCTGCATTTGCAGATGATTCGCTGGATGTAAATATCTATAGTCGTTTCTCCAATCCTACCGTCGATGAATTTATCAATAAGATGGCGGCGCTGGAAGGTGCGGAAGATGGAATTGCTACAGGTACCGGCATGGCTGCGATCTTTTCTACCTTCATGACTTTTTTAAAAAATGGTGATCACATCATTTCTGCTTCGGCGGTGTTTGGGTCAACCCACACTATTCTCACAAAGTATCTTCCAAAGTGGGGTATTGAATATTCCTATTTCAATATGAATGAACCGGAGAGTATTGCCGCCCTGGTCAGACCTACCACCAAAATGCTGTATGTCGAAACACCCAGCAATCCCGGTTTGGATATTATTGATATAGAATTTGTTTCAAAACTGTGTAAGCAACATAACATTTTACTCGTTGTTGATAATTGCTTTGCCACACCAGCGGTGCAGCAACCCATTAAGTATGGTGCTGATCTTGTTTTGCATTCAGCTACAAAATTTATCGATGGGCAGGGAAGGGTGTTAGGTGGAGTGGTAGTGGGTAATAAAGAACTGATTAAACAACTTTATCTTTTTGTAAGAAATACAGGGCCTTCCTTAAGCCCGTTTAATGCATGGGTATTAAGTAAAAGTTTGGAAACTTTATTCATCCGGATGGATAAGCATGCAGCGAATGCGTTGCAACTGTCCACTGCTTTACAAAATCATCCAAAGATCAGTTGGGTTAAATACCCTTTCCTTGAAACACATCCGCAATATGTGATTGCCAAAAAACAAATGAGTAATGGTGGCGGAATTGTCACCTTCGAATTGAAAGGTGGTATCGAAAGCGGACGGAAATTCCTGAATGCATTACAGATGCTATCCATGACCAATAACCTGGGTGATACAAGAAGTATTGCCTCGCATCCTGCTTCTACTACTCATTCAAAGTTATCGGATGATGAAAGAGCAGAAGTTGGAATTACACCCGGACTGATAAGGGTTTCTGTAGGTTTAGAACATCCTGATGATGTTTTAAAAGATATTCTCCAGGCACTGGATCAATCTTAATAGAGGGATACAAACAGGGGTAAACTTTTCCGATGGCCTATGAAAAAACTGGTTTCATAGAAACCAGGTCCTTATAATTATTTTCCCTTCCATTTTGTCAATTGCTGCAACAAGGCTTTCAGATCTTTTGGTAAAGGAGCTTCCAGCTGCATTCTTTCTCCATTCACCGTTGCAAAACTCAATTGTGATGCATGTAAAGCCAGCCTGTTTAATAAAGGTCTTTCTTCCAGCTCATTTTTAGAAAGCTTGAACTTTTTATGTTTTAAAGAAGAAAGTAAAACGGGTTTGCCATCGCCATAAACGGTATCACAAACGATTGGATTACCCATTTCTTTTGCATGTACTCTTATCTGGTGTGTTCTCCCGGTATGTATCCGGAACTGCAACCATGTATACACACTAAAATCATACACCACTTCATAATCTGTCAGGGCTTCTTTTCCTTTGCGATGGATGATCATCGTCCCGTTTTTTGCAGGATGCTCACCAATCGGAGCATCTATACTTCCTTTTTTTTCTGCAGGCGATCCTATTACGAGACCCTGGTATACTTTTGTTGTTTGTCTTCCTTCAAATTGTTGAGAGAGATGTTTGTGGGCAACCTCATTTTTTGCAAATACAATAAGTCCGCTGGTATCTTTATCCAACCGGTGAACCGTGAAAATATCACCATATTTTTCTTTCAATAAAATTTTTAAAGAAATCTCTTTTCCTTCCCTGTCTGGAATAGATAATAAACCGGAGGGTTTATTTATTGCAATAAGATCTGCATTTTCATAAATGAGTAAATCAGCAATTTTCATCTTTAAATTTTATCCCTTCGTTTGGGAGGGTCAGCGTGGGTTTCTATTTTCCTTTTCCAAAATGTTTCAGGTCTCTTACTTCTTTTTCACTCAGGAATCTCCATTTACCTCTTTCAATATTTTTTTTGGTAAGACCTGCGAAAGTTACCCGGTCAAGATTTTTTACATCATAACCTAAATGTTCAAAGATGCGGCGAACAATGCGGTTGCGGCCACTATGGATTTCGACCCCGATCTGTGTTTTATCTTTTACATCTGCATAGGCTAATACATCTACACTGGCAGGACCATCTTCCAGTGTAACACCATTTAATATCTGTTCAAAGTCTTTTTTCTCCAACGGCTTATCCAATGTAACCGCATATATCTTTTTTACTTCGTTGCTGGGATGAGTAAGTTTCTGCGCCAGTTCTCCATCATTGGTTAATAATAAAACCCCGGATGTGTTTCTGTCTAATCTGCCGACAGGATATATTCTTTCGGGTGTAGCCCGGCTGATAAGATCAAGTACAGTTTTTCTTTTTTGGGGATCATCTGTAGTGGTGATATAATCTTTAGGCTTATTCAGTAAAATATAAACCAGGTTTTTTGCCAGGAATATTTTCTTTCCATTCACCCTGACCTCATCATTAACAGACACCTTATGTCCCGGTTCGGTCACCAGTTCATTATTCACTTTTACTTTTCCCTCTTTCACTAACTCTGCAGCCTCCCTGCGACCACAGATGCCTGAATGAGCAACGAATTTATTAAGAGGCATCAGCCCGGACGTTTCAGGTCGGGTATGCGAAACAGGAGCTGGTTGTTTGCCTACTGGCGCCTGCCGGCTGTTGACTATCGTTTTTCCTCTTGCTTCCGCTTTCTTCTTATCAAAATACTCTTCTCTCTCTTTCTTTATTTTTCTTTTCTCCTGCTTGAATTGTTCTTTGATAGCAGCATTGCTTTTTCGTTGCGAAAATTTGCTGAACTGGCTGGATGTGTTCTTTTTCATATAGAGTTGCTGTTTTACAACAGTAAGTTGATGAGCGGCGAAGGTAAACAAAAAGCCCTGCATTAACAGGGCTCTTGTTATATCAAGGTTGTGAGTAAATTAGTTTGTTTCTTTCATTTCGGAAGTACCTTTTCTTAGCTCTTTCATTTTTTTTAATTGTTCTTCTGTAAGGATCGATTTCATTTTTTCGTTTTGAGTTTTCATAAGCTCTTTGCTTTTTTCCTTTTTCTGTTCATCTGTCAGTGATTTGTCTTCACGGATGGCTTTCACTTTTTCTGCCATGTCTTTCCGGTTCTCCGCTATTTTTGCTGATTGCTCATCAGTAAGGTTTAACTCCTGTTTCATCCTGTCGTCCCTTTTTCCACCTGTTTCTTTGATCCCGGAGCCGCGATCTTGTTTATTTTTTTCCAACTGGGCTTTTTGATCAGCAGTCAAAATCGATTGCACTTTTTCCTCGTGTTCTTTACGAAGCGTTTCCATTTTCTCCCTGGATTCTTTGACAGTAATATTATCCTGCTTTTTTAAATCCTCCATTTGTTTGCGGAACTCATCGTTAAGGGATTTGAATTTTGATTGCTGTTCTTCACTCAGGTTCAGGTTAGCCATTTCCTTTTTCTCCCCATCCCGGTGATTTTCAAGCGGCTTGAAATCATCACGTTTGCGTTCTGGAATTTGTTGGGCATTTACCGCTACTATACCAAAAGCAGCTACTATCATCGACAACATTATTTTTTTCATATTTATACGTTTTAGTTTTAGATGCCATCGGACCAGGTTAGCCTTCGGCATAAGGTGTTAAAAGAAAATGAACGGAGTAAAGACAGGCCCCGGTTGAATAGGTTTAACCAGAAGTAGGGGTTTCTTCGTATTTTTTTCATAGCCCCTTTCTGTTAGTTTTATTTGAATAGTAATTCAGAATGAATAACTTTAGGAGCAAGCACTCATGTTCTTATCAATTTAATTTTCAGTCTATTAAAACAGATGTAACTATAATCGAGGACAGTAAGGAATATCAACAGGCTCTGGCATATTGGATAAATGAAAGCGATCGGTTTCGTGTTGCTGAAATATATGCTTCAGCGGAAGAAGCACTTCCCTTTGCAGGTCAGCTTACCGGGATTGTTATCGTTGATATCCAGTTACCCAAGATGAATGGGGCCGAACTGGTAAAGCATATCTGCGAACAGAACAAAAAAGTTCAATGTATCATTTGCAGTATATATGATGATGATGCTTTTGTATTCAGCGCATTACAAAATGGTGCTTTAGGATATTTATTAAAAGACAGCACCAGCGATCAGATACTGGCAGCGCTGGAAGATCTTCAACATGGCGGTTCGCCCATGAGTCCTTATATCGCCAGGAAAGTGATTGGAAGTTTTCAGCACAAACTATTTGCTACAACGGCATCACTTGCACAACATAATATCAGCGATAGGGAACGGGAAGTGCTCGAAAGCATTTCAAAGGGGCTTATCTATAAAGAAATAGGGGAAAAACTTTATATCAGTACTGAAACGGTTAGAAAACATGTCCGGAACATCTACCAGAAGCTACATGTGCAAAATAAAATAGAAGCGCTGAATAAGTTCAGGAACGGTTAACACGATTTCAACTTTTATCAGTATATCAATGAGAATCTTTATTGGCCAGTTGACCGCAGGCCGCATCAATATCTTTGCCCCTGCTTCGTCTTAGTCTCGCATTTACCCGGTTCTTTGCCAGGTATTGAATAAATGCTTCTGTTTTTTCTTCGTCTGGTTTTTCAAATTTGGCAAATTCAATGGGATTGTACTCTATAATATTAACAAGATCGGCCGGCACCTGGCGATAGATCTTTATGAGGTCATCCGCATCTTTTATAGAATCATTGAAATTTTTGAACAGGATATATTCAAATGTTATTTCATTTTTTGTTTGTTTGTAGAAATAGTTCAATGCGTCAATCAGCGTTTTGATATTATTCGTGTCGTTGATCGGCATGATCTCATGCCGCTTCACATCCGTAGCCGCATGAAGTGATAAGGCCAGTTTAAATTTTACTTTATCATCGCCTAACTGCCGGATTCCTTTGGCTACACCGGCCGTAGAAACCGTAATTCTTTTAGGGCTCATGGCCAGGCCATCAGCAGCAGTGATGCGTTCGATAGCTCTTAATACATTTTTATAATTGAGCAAAGGTTCCCCCATGCCCATGAAAACAATATTACTAAGCTTTTTGCCATGCACTTTTTCGGATTGCTGGTTGATCAGCACTACCTCATCATAGATCTCATCAAAGTCAAGATTTCTTTTTCTGTCGATATATCCCGTCGCACAAAATTTACAGCTCAGCGAGCAACCTATCTGCGATGACACACAGGCTGTATGTCTTAATTCGGTAGGGATCATCACACCTTCTACCAGGTGGCCATCAAATGTTTTGAACCGGGATTTAATAGTGCCATCGGATGAGTATTGGGTGGCATCAATTGTAAGAGCAGGTAGCGAGAAATTTTCGCCCAGCTTTTGACGTAACTCTTTACTGAGATTGGTCATATCGGCAAAACTCATAGCTTGTTTTTGCCAGATCCATTCATATACTTGTTTGGCCCTGAATTTTTTTTCACCCAATTCTTCAAAATACGTTTCAAGATCAGCTAATGAAAGATGTCGTATGTTATTGTTTATTTTTTTCATCCGGCTGCAAAGATACCTCTTCCCCGTTCCGTGGGGAATACCGAATCATTTATCTTGCGGGTTATTTAATAAAATATGAAGACAGCCTATATAATTGATGCCGTAAGAACACCGGTGGGCAAATACGGAGGAGCGTTAAGTACCATAAGACCCGATGACCTGTTGGCACATGTGATCAAAACAGTATTGCAAAGAAATCCATCCGTTGATGTAAATGCTATTGAGGATGTAATAGCAGGTGATGCCAACCAGGCCGGTGAAGATAACCGGGATGTGGCAAGAATGGCGGCATTGCTGGCAGGGTTGCCGGTAACTGTTGCCGGCAATACAGTAAACCGGTTATGTGCATCAGGTTTGCAGGCGATCATGGATGCGGCCCGCCAGGTAATGTGTGGTGATGCTGAACTGATCATTGCAGGCGGAGTAGAAAGTATGACCAGGGCTCCTTTTGTAATGGCTAAAACCTCATCTCCCTGGCAACGTAATGTGGAGACGCATGACACTACAATAGGCTGGCGGTTTACCAATAAAAAACTGGCGGAAATGTATCATCCTTATAATATGGGTGAAACAGCAGAGAATGTAGCCCGGCAATGGAATATCTCCCGGCAGGAACAGGATGAATTTGCACTGGCATCGCAACAAAAATATTTTGTAGCTAAAGCTGCTGATAAATGGGCCGATGAAATGGCCGTAATAGAATTTAATGACAACGGGCTTATCAGTTGGGTGGTGAACGATGAATCTCCCCGGGAAACATCTCTGGAGAAGCTGGCCGGGTTAAGACCTGCTTTTATAAAAGGAGGAACAGTAACGGCGGGAAATTCTTCGGGTATCAATGATGGAGCGGCTGCGATGTTGCTGGCCAGTGAGGAGGCGGTAAAAAAATATGAGCTGACACCTTTGGCAAAAATAGTATCCATGGCAGTGGCCGGAGTAGATCCTTCTATCATGGGAATCGGGCCAGTACCCGCTACGCAAAAAGCCCTGCACAGAGCCGGCTTGAAAACAGATCAACTCGACCTGGTAGAACTGAATGAAGCTTTTGCATCTCAATCGATCGCCTGTATCCGGGAACTGGGGCTTGATATCAATAAAGTAAATGTAAACGGAGGGTCCATTGCAATCGGTCATCCTTTAGGATGTAGCGGGGTTCGTATTTCTGCTACATTATTACATGAAATGAAAAGAGGCGAAGCAAAATTTGGATTGGCTGCGATGTGCGTAGGAGTAGGCCAGGGAGCAGCTATTATCTATGAAAAAATATAGATACGGTGAGTAATTATGGATTGAAAAACAGGTGATATGTTTGGAAGTGGTCCCTTGTAGTGAAATGACTACGTTTTCAGACGAATAAAAGGCAAAATAGCAGGTGTGCAGATAGTTACCTCAGCTATTATGCTGGATGAGGCGAGGCAGGGCGTTTAAATCGTACTCCATTTTCATAAAATTGGATATAACTCCTCCACGGTCTTTAACACCTATTTACCGTCCATAAATTTATTTTGCCAATCAACGGCTGGCATCCTTATATTCGCGCAGCAAATTTTAACAATCAGGTGTCTTTCTGATTGAAAATTTCCAATCCATCCTTAACTAACCACCATTCTTTTTAAGGTTAACTGATTTATTTGTTTCTAATTATTTCTAAAAAACTAACACACATGAGGAAATTAACTCTGCTATTGCTGGGGTTTTTGCTGTTTTCAACCACCTTACTGGCGCAGCGAACAATCACCGGCAAGGTTACCGATGATAAGGGTAACCCTCTCCCCAACATTTCTGTAGTTGTAAAAGGTACATCTACCGGAACTACTTCAAAAGAAGACGGTACGTATTCACTATTAATACCCGCCAATGCGAAGACATTAGTGTTTTCATCAATTGACATGACCTCACAAGAGATCAATGTCACTTCTTCTTCAACTATTTCTATTACAATGTCTTCACAGACAAAAAGCATGGATGAGGTTGTTGTTGTGGCCTATGGCTCTCAAAAAAGAGAGTCAATTACTGGATCTGTTTCTAAAATAGGTGCTGCACAACTAGAACAAAGAATGACAACCAATATTTCTCAGGCACTTGCAGGAGCTGCTCCGGGCATTTCGGCTACTTCTGGTAATGGTCAGCCAGGAAGTTCTGCGGCTCTGCGAATCAGAGGTTTTGGTTCAGTTAATGCAAGTTCAAGTCCTTTGTATGTGGTAGATGGATTTCCTTACGGAGGATATATTGGAGATATTAACACCAACGATATCGAAAGTATAACTTTACTAAAAGATGCGTCATCTACCGCTCTTTATGGTGCTCGTGCAGCGAATGGTGTGATTATGATTACTACCAAAAAAGGCAAAGCTGGCACTCCTAAAGTAAACATGTTCTTAAATAAGGGATTTTCCAATAGAGGTATCCAGGAATATGATCGTGTAGGAGCTTATGAGTATTATCCATTGATGTGGCAGGCAATGAAGCATGGTTTAATGTTTCCTACGTCAGGCACTGGCCAATCTGCCGCGGTTGCAGCTCAAAATGCGAGCAACTCTATAGCGTCTCAACTAATTTACAATCCGTTTGGTGTTCCCAATAATCAGATTGTAGATGTAAACGGAAAGCTTAATGCAAATGCTAAGCTGGTTTATAATGATTTTGACTGGTATAGTCCATTGGAAAGGAATGGTCAGCGTAATGAAGTTGGCTTCAGTATATCTTCAAAAATGAACAAATCTGACTACTATTTTTCATTAAACTACCTGGATGATAAAGGATTTGTTATAAAGTCAGACTTCCAAAGGATTAGTGCAAGACTAGCATTAAATACCCAGGTAAAAGATTGGTTAAAAACAGGAATAAATCTAACCAGTGCTATTGTAAGCTCTAACCAGGCTGCAGGCGATGGTTCAAATACTTTTATTAATCCATTCGTTTTTGCCAGAGGTATGGGACCAATCTATCCGATTCACGCCTTTACCTCAACAGGAGATCCGATTTTGAACGCATTTGGTACTCAATGGTATGATTATGGCGCACACCCAGGATCTGTAAACAGGCCTTCAGGGGCATCTCCTGGTCGCCATATCATTTATGAAACTCTTTTAAATGAAAGAAATGAAAAGCGCAATAGCCTTATTGCCAGGACATTCTTGGAAGCTAAGTTTTTAAGTCATTTTACATTTACGACGAATGTGGGGATTGACCTAAACAACTTTAGAAGTCAAAGTTTTCAGAACAGAATCGTTGGTGACGGTGTAACCGGAGGTGGTACATCCTCCAGATCCTCAAATGAGTACAGAACCATTTCTCTCAATCAGTTATTAAACTATAGTCAAAAATTTGGACTTCATGATGTTTCAGTATTATTAGGGCATGAGTCACAGAAAAACATTGATGAAACTTTCAGCGGGTCAAGAAGGGGAATGAACCTGGATGGAAATATTCAGTTAACAAACTTTGTTACATTGGCAAGTGTTGATGGCCAGCTTGACAGATTGAGAAGGGAAGGATACTTGTCAAGGGTAAACTATGGTTATGACAATAAATATTTTGTTGATTTATCCTATCGGAGAGACGCCTCTTCACGGTTTTCGCCAAAAAGCCAGTGGGGAAATTTTTATTCAGCTGGTCTTTCCTGGTCTGTGATGCGTGAATCGTTTATGAAAAGTATTAAATGGTTAAATGAGTTAAAATTCAGAGCTTCTTATGGAACAGTTGGGAATGATGCATTAGATACTTATTATGAGTATCAGGCACTTTATTCTTTAGGCTGGAATAATGCGGGTGAGCCTGGTGCATTAGCTTCTAAGGTTAATAATCCTGATTTAACCTGGGAGGTGAACAAAACCCTAAATGTAGGGGTTGAGTTTGGAGTTTTAAAAAACCGCATATCCGGTTCAATTGAATATTTTGATCGGGGATCATCAGAATTATTGTTCGATGTGCCGCAAGGTCTGTCTGCAACCATTACAACAAAAACCGAGAATATTGGTTCTATGTCCAACAAAGGCGTTGAAGCGCAGTTAAATTTTGATATAATTAAGTCAAAAAATATCAACTGGGATTTACAGTTGAATTGCACAAGTCTAAAAAATAAAATTACCAAGTTGCCAGGTGGCAATCCCATTACCAGTGGAACAAAAAGATTAGCAGAGGGAAAGGACATTTTTGCCTTTTATTTGAGAAGGTGGTATGGTGTAGACCCTACAGACGGTAGTGGCTTATTTTATGCAGCGAAGGGAACTACGACTGATTACCGCCTTAATGCTAAGGGAGATACACTAACTTTTAATCCAACAAATGCGGCATATGATTATGCAGGAACAGCCATCCCCAAATTTTTCGGCTCATTATCAAGCACTATTTCTGTAGAAGATTTTTCTCTATCATTTTTGCTTAACTATCAGGTTGGTGGCAAATTCTATGATGGTAATTATGCAGGGTTAATGTCAATAAGTTATGGAGGATCATTACATACAGATAACTTACGAGCATGGAAACAGCCAGGTGATATAACGGATATTCCCCGCCTGGATATTAATAAAACAAGCCAGTTTAATTCACAATCCGACAGATTTTTGATTGATGCTTCTTATTTAAATGTTCGTAACGTAACGTTAAGCTATAAGTTGCCTAAATCGATGTTAGGAAAAATAGGGTTTGATCAGGCAAAAATTTATGTGGGTGGTGAAAACCTTTATATTTTTTCAAAAAGAAAAGGAATGAACCCTGCTGAAAGTTTTAACGGAACAAATAGCCCGGTGTATGTACCTAATCGGTTAGTTAATCTGGGTGTAAATTTTACATTCTAATTTTAAGTCTTTCATTCTTTAATAAATAGATTATGAAAAAAATATTAATTGTTGCTGCTTTTTTAACTCTGCTTGCGGGCTGTAAAAAAGACTATTTTGCTGTGGGTCCCACAGGTAGTGTGGATGATGGATCTATATTTACCACTACGGGAAATGCCGCCAATGTTATCAATGGCATTTATCGTTATTTATATTCACGTTATAGTGCGCAAAATCAACCGGGTCAGGGAGGGATAATGCTAATGCTTGACTTTATGGGTGAGGATGTTCATCAGGCAGTAGCCACCTGGTATTCTCCAGGCAATGGAACAGGAGGGTGGGTAAACCACAGAAACTCCAGCTATTTATATGTGGAATATGCATTCCGGTTATATTATCGTTGTATAGGTAATGCAAACGCAATACTTGATAACATAGATAATGCAACAGGTACCGATGCTGATAAAAAAAGGTTGAAGGCAGAAGCTCTCTCTATGAGAGCATGGAGCTACTTTAACTTAGTACAGATTTTTGCAAAGCGTTACGACGCCACTGCGGTTCCTAACACCCAATTAGGATTATCAATGCCTTTAACTGCTAGCGCAAACAAACTGCCCCGATCAACAGTTGAAGAAGTCTATACGCAGATAAATAAAGATCTGGGAGATGCAGTAGTCGCATTTGGATCAGCTTCGTTACCACCTGCGGGACCTCAACTTAAGTCACATTTATCTATTCGTGCGGCTTATGCTATCTGGGCCCGGGTAGCTTTAACCATGCAGAACTATGTAAAAGCAGCTGAATATGCCAAAAAAGTAGTTGATCTGGGCGGATCTTCTCTTATGAGTAATACAGCGTATCAAGGTGGATTTAATGACATTTCAAACTCAGAATGGATTTGGGGAGCATATATTCAAGATGACCAGGGTGATACATTTGGATCCTATGCTGGACAAATCTCCTGGAATGGGAACACTACATATGTACGAGGTACACCTAAACGTATCAACTCCGCATTGTATGCACAAATAACAACTACTGATGTCAGAAAGAAAATGTGGGAACCTAACCCTAATTCTACAAATTTTCCACTTCCAGCTTCAAATTTTTCATATTCACCTTACATGAGTAGAAAATTTGCAATTAGGAATTTGCCAACAATTGCAGATGTACCCTATATTCGTTTGGCTGAAATGTATTTGATAATGGCTGAGGCATACGCAAAAACACCTGGTAAAGAAGTGGAAGCCAGGCAAGCACTATTTACCTTAGCATCTAATAGAGATCCTAATTATATCCTAAGTACTAACTCTGGTCAGGTTTTGATAGATGAGATTTTATTTCATCGCCGGGTAGAGTTTTGGGCGGAAGGATTTCGTTTCTTTGATCTAAAGCGTCTTAATCTACCACTTGACAGAACGGTTGTACCTAACTACGTTCCTGCTTCTGCTGGTGGGCTGATGCAAGTTCCTGCCGGAAGCAATTTATGGCAGTTTGTGCTTCCTATAGCAGAAATACAAGCTAACCCCAACACTACACAAAACCCTTAATAAAAGTTATTGTTAGTGCATTAATACAAAATGGCCATACAATTATTGTGTGGCCATTTTTTTATGGGATGAATAATATTAGCATTTGTAATATAAGGAGTTGCTCTTAAAATAATTTATACAACAACTTTTTCACGAGTTTATAATTACTGAAAACGGATAAGATGATCAATATGACTGATAATACAACCACTATCCAGTGAACAAAAGACGATAACTCAGGCCGGTCATACATAGCATAATGATGAAAGGCCCATTGCATCAATTGAGCTAATCCAAGCGCTGATATTACTATAACAATATAAACCGGCATAAATCGCTTCGATACGTTTTTACTCAGCCATAATGGTGAATAACCCAATGTCAATAGTAATTGCAGACTGTCCTTGCTTCTTGCAATTACTAATTGTAGGTAAAAGGAAAATAATAGTAAAGCCAGTACAACTACCAGCAAACCAAAAATACCCAGCCCGCTAAAAATACCCTGTATTATAATTTTGTTTCGTCCCAGCAAAGTCCGGTCTTTATTTATTTTATAATTTTTGCTATCCAAAAACCTCAGCAATTCAGGATTATTGGCATCTTTCGTTTTTAAAAAAACACGTCCCGCCTCAATTGTTTGTTTTGTTCCAAAAGTATGATTGGCCCAGACTAAAAAATTTTTAGGAACCAACACCGAGTTCACCCGGTCGCTGAAGGCTACCACTTTGCCTACAAAAACCTGCTGCTGTCCATTGCCGGAACAAGTGATCTGCACAGCAACGCTGCCTGCTGTTTGTTTTGATAATTGAGGTAAACCTTGCCCGGGAGCAAATACATTATATATCTCAAAAAAATCGGAAGACATAATGATAGGTACCAATGTTTGACCCTGCTGCCAGGTGAAAGAAGGAGGAACTGTATCTATAAAACCATCATCAAGCGTTTCTAAAAAAAGATCGGTACTGAAAGGAATTACTTCTCCTGCGCTTAATTGCACCCTGAAATCATTAGCCAGTAAAGGAGAGAGCGCTTCAATAAAAGGCAGCTTTCTTAATTCATCAATCTCCTGTTCATTGAAAATATTCATTTCCGGTTTCCCCATCGTTTCATTGGTGATGATTTTAGTAATAGCAACAAAATCAGAACCTTCTTTCTTTACAGAACCTTCCGATAACATTTGCTGGATATTGATATACATCTGCACCGAACATAATAACAGTAATACACCAATGCCCAACCCAATATAAGAGAACCAGCGGGAGGCCGTATTCACACCGGTTTGTAATAAAGGACGAATAGGTTTAAATGATACAGCCACGGAGTTTATTTATAAATGATACAATTTAGTATAGGGGAAGTAATCAATGCGTTCGAGGTCTGCAAAAATGATCGTGGCGTTGCGCAAGCGACTTTCTTCCAGCATCAGTTCCATTGCTTTTTCAGCATTACTGCTATCGAGATGGCTAAAGGGTTCATCTAATAATAAAATATCATAGGGCTGCAGTAATGAACGGATGATAGCTGTACGCTGTTGTTCACCATACGAACACATGCCGCATTTTGATCGCAGTTTATCGCCAATACCAAGGCGGGTTGCCATCTCTTTTATCTTTTCCGGTGGATGATAGGGATTGAGTTGTCGTTTTATCTCAAGATTTTCCTGCACGGTTTGATCGGGAAATAAACGAAGATCCTGCAGCACAATACTGATATGGTCTTTGCGGTGAATGGAGATATCTTCCGGTGTTGACCGGCGCAGATTAACTCCATTATATAATATATTGCCATTATAATCACTTCGCATTCCATACAAGAAACTGATCAGAGAAGTTTTGCCACTGCCCGAAGGAGCGATGATCTTTACGAGATCGCCTTTTTCAAAAACGATATCCTTACCCCATACCTCCGAGGTTTCTTTTCTTTTGTTTTCAAAATATGCGGGGAGTAATTGTTGAATCGTCAGCTGCATAAGGTTGTATAAAATAAAAACCATAGTTGCGGGTATAAAATACTGCAGCAACTATGGTTTTGGGTAATGACTATTTATACGTTTTAATATCCTCGATTTTCATATCGGTTCTACCTGTCGTGGTATCACTATCAGGATAACCCGCCATATCATCTAAACTTTTTTTTCTGTCATGCATAGACATATAAACTTTGTCTAAATAGGCATTGAGTTGTTTCAGGCTGTTGGTGCTTTTATCAACGAGGTTGACCTCTGCATGAAATGTAAACGCCTTGTCTTTAAATTCGCCACCAAAGGCGTGAACATCCTGCCATGTTTTTAGTGAAGCATCAAATACAGCAGCCTCTGCACTATCGCCTTTTTGATCAGCAGCAGCCACCTGTAATATTTTTTGAATATCAATAAAGAAACTGATCGGGTGACCGCTGAGCTTGTCGGCGACCGGGGATTTAGTATTACCACCGGCAAGGAACTGGCTTACCTGCTCAGGTGAATTACCCGCTGCAAACCAGTTATTTTCCAGTTTATAAGTAATGCCTGTATTAGCCATAGGAGAATTTTTGGTTTGCTGCCAGAGCAAAGTGATCAGTTTTTCAAATGCAGCTTTATCATTTACTGCCGTAGCAAATAAAACTTTCATATCAGGTTTGCGGGAAGAAGAAATATAGGGTTGTGCATTTCCCATATCCAGCGTATCTGATTTTGATTTTATTTCCAGATCGGTAACGGCTACTACCATATCACCTTTATTGGCTTTTATAAATTCATCAACGCTATAGCCTGTTTGCGACAGCACCATATTTACCATTCCTTCGAGGTTAGTTATTTTTAAAAATTCTTTGATTCCCTCCGGCGGATAATTCATGGCAAATGCACCAACGATGTTTTGCGAAGGAATTCTGTTTACCATATCTGCACTTACCGGTTTGGATTGGTATTTAGAAAATAAAGCGTTGAGCTTGCTGCCATAATATTGTTTTGAATCCATGGTTATTTTGCCATTATCAAAATTCATGGACACGGCAGATATATTATCTTTTATCAACGCTGCCATATCACCCATCATTGACATCATCGGGCCCATCATACTCTGGTAATATTCACCACTGTTCATCCAGAGATGAATATCGCTTCCATCTTTTACAAGCGATGCAAAGCGACTGTCTTTATCCAGCATATTGTCTTTGGACATCGTAAGTGTTTCTTTACCAAAATAAGTAAGGCTGTCGGCAGAGAATTTATGTGTTTTCATTTCCCCATCATCCCCATAAGAGCGTTTGCCAAAACCTGATCCCATATCCGGCAGCGGCACATCTGCCACGTATACAAAATGTGATTTATTCCAGCTCACCACCCCGTCATGGGTAGTTGCGAGTGAAGTGATATCACCGTTTTTAACAGGCTGAAATTCTTTTGAATTGTTTTTTACAAAGGCTTCAAAAGCGGAGGCATCTTTCAACGAGCCTTCAATAACGAGATAAGAACCCTTGCCCTGTTTTTTGATAAAGAAAACAAAATCTGATTTTGCATCCACACCGGAAACAGCAGGATCGCTCAATAGTTGTTGGGCCGTCGAATCTTTTGCTTCTTTAGAAAGCTCCCTGTACCAATTGCTTTGCTGAATTTCAGCCCAGCTTAGTTTAGAAGAAAGTGATGCATTATTAATATGAACAACGATTGCAGCGTCGTCAGGCACCAGCAATCCCGTACTGCCTCCTTTTTTTCCGCAGGAAGGAACCAGGAATAATACAACACCCAGTAACGTTAATAAGAAAAGGTTTCGTTTCATTTGTTTGATTTTTATTGTTGTTTTTGCCAAATGGAACTTGCCTATTGACAGGCAGGTTCGCCATAAATAATCATCCCGGTTAGGTGACAGGCATTATCATGGCTTATTTCATGGTTTAGTTTAAAATAGTATTTATTAATTCTGCGATAGAAAGTGTTTGTTGTTCGCCGGTACGGATATTTTTCAATTTGGAATTGCCGGCTTTTAATTCTTCTTCACCTATGATAACCACATAAGGGATGTTTTTTTTCTCAGCATATTTAAATTGCTTATCAAACTTACTATTCTCATGGTACAACTCACAACGGATCCCTTTCTGCCGTAGTTGCTGCGCCAGTTGAAAGGCGGTATGACTTTCTTTTTCGCCGAGGTTAAAAAATAAAACCTGTGTGCCGGAATGTACTGCCTCCGGAAAGAGTTTTAATTCTTCCATTACATCGTAGATGCGGTCTACGCCAAAAGAAATGCCTACACCCGGAATACCCGGCACGCCAAATAAACCAGTAAGATCGTCGTAACGGCCGCCCCCGCCAATACTTCCCATCTGCACTCCATTTGCTTTTACTTCAAAAATAGTTCCGGTGTAATAATTCAGGCCTCTTGCAAGGGTAGGATCAAGATGATAATTAACAGAGGAGAGATGAGTGTTGATTATAATCTGAGTAAGTTCTTCTATCCCTTTTTTTCCTGATTCAGCTGACCCGATTAATGTAGCCAGTTGATCCAGCATTTCTTTATTACTTCCGGAAATGGAAAGATATTTTTCAATAACAGCTACCTGTTCATTGCCCAAACCCCGCTGTGCCAACTCTTCTTTTACTTTTTCCAAACCTATCTTATCTAATTTATCAATCGCTATCGTGATGTCCATCATCTTATCTGCGCCACCACATACTTCTGCCAACGCTGTTAATACTTTCCGGTTATTGATCTTTATTTCAACTTCAATACCCAGTTTTTGAAATACTTCAGCATAGATCGTTGCCAGTTCAATTTCGTTCAGCAATGAATTACTACCAACTACATCTGCATCGCATTGATAGAACTCACGGTATCTTCCTTTTTGTGGCCGGTCAGCTCTCCATACGGGTTGTATCTGGTAACGTTTAAAGGGGAAAGTGAGTTGCGTATGATTCATGGCAACATACCGTGCAAAGGGGATCGTGAGATCATATTTCAAAGCTCTTTCAGTAAAGCCTTTTATATTTTTGCCCTGCAATACTTTTTCAAAATCTTCCCGTAATTGGTTTTCTTTACCGGGATTATCAAGTCCGTTATTGAGAATTTTGAAAATCAGTTTATCACCTTCTTCTCCATATTTCCCCATCAATGTATCTAAATTTTCCATCGCTGGTGTTTCCAGCGGTTCAAAGCCATACAATTCAAAAACCGAACGAATAGTTTGGAAAATAAAATTTCGCTTGCGAACAACATCGGGCCCGAAATCTCTGGTGCCTTGGGGAACACTGACGGTGACTTTTGCCATTTAATAAAACTATTTCAAATTAAGCGAGGCTTCTAAAGCCCCTCCGTTGGAGAGGTTGGGAGAAGCCTTTTTTATAATTGCATCACAAACTTTATCAAGCATTTTATATACTTCATGGTAACCGGGTTCTGTTCCATACCAGGGGTCTGGCACATTCATATTTTTGCCCGGATACAATTCATTCATCAGCAGATCGGTTTTTGATGGATCAAATTTATTTTTTGCGATCCTTTTCATATCATCCATCACATCATCCGCCAGCGCATAGATCTTATCGTAAACTTCAAAATCGGCAGCCATAAATCTCCTCGCTCTTTGCTGGCTGATATCAATACCATTAAGCTTTGCTACTTTTTGAGATAAAGGATGAGGGGCTTCCCCGGTATGATAACTGTTAGTGCCTGCACTATCGACACTCCACGCCAAACCTGCTTCAAAAGCTTTTTGTTGCAATATGCCTTCTGCCAGCGGACTCCGGCAGATATTACCCAGGCATACCATTAGAATTTTCATGCGAACAAAAGTAATGTAAAAGCGACAAGCAGCAAGTTACACGCAGCTTATCAGCCTGGCAGTTTTATTAACACATCATGTATGGAGCTATGTTTTCATAACTTATGGATTTTCTTGTGACCCGGCATCTAATATCAGGTAAAAAATACGGGGATAATCGTAATAATTATAACCGATGAATAGTAAAAATCCATAATTTGCTACCCCTTGAAATAAAGATTGCCATGTTTGAAGAGTATGAAAAGAAAAAGAAGAAAAATATATCCCTCATGCGGTCCATTCTTGATTACGGAGTTGGATCGGTCATTACATTGTTTGGTGCTTTTATGTTTTTCAGGAACAATTGGGAACTGGCAATAAATGAACGTTTCAAGCCGGATATAATGGATAAGATCTTTGGAGGTATTTGTATGGTATATGGACTATGGCGCATCTACAGGGGGTACAAGAAAAATTATTTTAGATGAGAAGCATGTTAAGGTGGTTAGGGATGGGCAGCATAGGGTTGATGATTTGTTGGATATGTTTCAATGGATGTAAATCATACAAACAACAGGATGATGAATTACCGGATACACCCAACAGGGGTACTATCCATATAAGTGCTGATGAATCATTCAAACCGATCATTGATGCGCAGGTGGAGGTATATGAATCCAATCACGCCGGGACGCATATTCTTGTTGATTATAAACCTGAAGCGGAATGTTTGAAGGATATGCTGGTGGATAGTGTGCGAATGATCATTGCAACCCGGTACTATACCGCTGCGGAAAAAGATTTGGTATCCGATTCGTTAAAAGTAGCTCTTTTCAATATGGTGCTGGCCAGGGATGCCATTGCAGTTATTATGAACCCGGAAAGCGATATTCAGTATTTTACAAGAGATGATATCCGGAAAATACTACAGGGAAAGTTTACCAAAAATTTAATTCCGGTTTTTGACGGAGTAAAAGCAACCAGTACGGTACGTTTTATCATCGATTCAGTGTTGCATGGTGATACGCTGGGACCTAATGTAGTGGCAGCCCGGTCAAGCGAAGAAGTGATAGACTATGTTTCAAAGACAAAGGATGCAGTAGGTTTTATCGGAGTAAGCTGGATCGGAAATAAAGATGACATAGAGCAACTTGGTTTTTTGAAAAAAGTTAAAATTATTCCTTTGGAGAGTATTTATAACCCGGAAATATTTGTTACTCCTTTGCAGGCAAATATTTTCAATGGCAATTATCCTATGGTACGGGATTTGGTTTATATACTAAAGGAAAGACATAAAGGCCTTGGACATGGATTCGCAGATTTTATGAGTGCAGAGAAAGGACAACTGATTTTTAGAAGAGCTTACCTGATGCCGGCGCAAAGAGATTTTGGTATCCGGCAGGCGATTTTAAAAGAATAGAGAAGACAAAAAATGGAAGAAACCAACCGATATAAATTTTTTCAACTCTTAAAGTAAAAGTAAAATGAAGAAAACCGTAATGATTGTAGCGACCGGTTTATTAGCAGCGGCCGGATTAAAAGCGCAGACCATACAGGAGGGTGTGAACCACTTGTATGCAGATAGATTTAAAAGTGCAATTAATGTGTTTGAAAAATTGCTCGCTGCAAATCCTAATAATATTGAGGCAACCTACTGGTTAGGTCAAACCTACCTGGATGAAGACAGAAACGACCAGGCCCGCCAGTTATATGATAAAGCACTTACCACAAGTGCCAACGCTCCTTTATTGTTAGTTGGACGGGGTCATGTGGACCTGCTTGATAAAAAAACAGCAGAGGCCAAACAGAAATTTGAAACGGCACTTACAATGTCCAAAGGGAAAAAAGGAGATGATCCCGCCATTCTAAACGCAGTAGGTCGTGCAAATGTGGATGCCAAACTGGGAGACCTGCCGTATGCTATTCAAAAATTAGAAATGGCAGTTCAGAGAGAACCCAATAATCCTGATATCTATGTCAACCTGGGCAATGCTTATAGAAAAGCAAAACCAGGTGAAGGCGGTGGCCAGGCTTATACCAGTTATAAAAAAGCGCTGGAGTTAAATCCAAATTTCCCCCTGGCATATTTGCGTCTTGCCAAATTATTCGAAGCACAAAAGAACTGGGAACTAAATCTTGATAACCTGAATAAAGCAATTGCTGTAGATCCTAAATTTTCTCCCGCTTATTATGAATTGTTCTATTACAATTTTTTTCGGAAGAAATTTGATGAAGCAGAAACCTACTTAAAGAAATATATTGATAGCCGCTTACCCGAAACGTACATAGATGATCAGCGTATGTATGCAGAACTTTGTTGGGGTAGAAAAGATTTTAATTGTGCAATTTCAAAAGCTGAAGGAATTGTGACCTCTGAAGGGCAATATGTCAAACCTAAAGTATTGAAATTATTGGCAGACTCTTATAACGAAAAAGGAGATTCTATTAATGCGAAAAAGTATATTGACTGGTATTTTACTAAAGAAAAGCCCGAAGATATGCTGAATGCTGACCATGCATTTGACCATGCATTGAAGGCTGAGATATACTTCAAATTTCCGGGTCAGGAAAATGTGGCTTTCGCCAGCGTACTTGATGGTGTGAGAATAGATACCACTGTGGAGGGTAAGGTTAAAATTTTAACGGACGCTGCCGAAAAACTAAAGGCCAAAGGCCTTCGTGATAAGGAAGCTGAATTGCTGGCCAAAATTATAGAGGTAAAACCCAAGCCTACCATCAACGATTATTTTTATACTACCCGCTCTTATTACTTTGCCAAAATGTATGATAAATCAAGAGCTTTTGCATTAAAGATGATAGAGAATTATCCTACCGAAGTATTCGGATATGAGTGGGCGTTCAATAATAGCAGTGTCGTAGACACAGTAAAGAAAGATAGTATTGCTGTTCCTGATGCCCTGAAACTCTATGAGTTTAGCCAAAAAGATACTACGAAATTCAAAAAACAATATATAGTATCAGTAAGATACCTGGCTGGCTACTATATCAATGATGCAAAAGACAAAGAAAAAGCGATTGAATTCTTTCAAAAATGGAAAGAAGCTGATGTAGCGAATGCACCAACGATCCAGGGCTATATTGACCAGATCCAGAAATCTAAATCAGCAAGCCCGAAAGGAGGTTCGGCGCCGAAATCGGGTAAGCCAACGCCGGAATCAACACCTAAAAAAACGGCAACGACCAAAGTTGCCGTCAAGAAATAAGAACTCGGTTTTCTTCTTTTACTTTAAGAATCCTCTGCTGTTATGGTGGGGGATTTTTTTTGGAAGTATTTATAACAGCAAAAGAAGAGCAGGAACTGGCTAACTAATGAAAATCATTTCCTTGTTTTGTGTCTTTTCTTTTTTGGGGTCTTATTTTTGAACTCTTAGCCTTATTTTTGCCCGAAGAGAAAACCTATGATCCATTTACTCCAGGCTGGGCTCAATTCCTCCAATGCTGCTTCCTATTTACCGGCAGCCATCCAGGTTTTTATTGCGGTTGGTTTAGTAGTTTTTTTGACAATAGTGACACACTTACTGGGACCTAAAAGGAGGACCACGGATAAATTACAGAATTTTGCCAGTGGTATTGAGACGCACGGAGATGCCCGCCAGCCTATGGCTATCAAATATTTTCTTACTGCTATACTCTTTGTATTGTTTGATGTGGAGGTGATCTTTTTTTACCCCTATGCTGTCAATTTCAAAGAACTGGGTTGGAGTGGTTTTTGGGCTGTGTTGATGTTCGTTGGTTTTTTCTTTTGCGGCTTCATATATATTATTAAAAAAGGGGCATTGAACTGGGAAGATTAATAGCAAATGATAAGTATGATTTCATATTGAATATTTAATATAAAAATTGAAACAGTACTGGAACTGGTTTGTTGTAAATATTAAATCTTCAATCAAAATAGTATAAATATGGCTCGTCCTGTATCATATAACCTCATCAAAAAACCACTGGAAGCTGATATCAGCATTGCTGATATGCCGGAAGGTCAACAGGGAGAAGGCTTTTTTGCTACCAAACTCAGCAATGTGATTGGTTTAGCAAGAAAAAACTCTATCTGGCCACTGCCATTTGCTACTTCCTGTTGCGGCATCGAATTCATGGCTACGATGGGCTCACATTATGACCTGGCCAGGTTTGGTTCAGAACGGGTAGGGTTTTCTCCCCGCCAGTGTGATCTGCTGATGGTGATGGGAACCATAGCCAAAAAGATGGGACCTGTTGTAAAACAAGTTTACCTGCAAATGGCCGAACCGCGTTGGGTAATGGCAGTAGGCGCCTGCGCCAGCAGCGGTGGCATTTTTGATACTTACAGCGTATTACAGGGCATTGACCAGGTAATACCTGTGGATGTGTATGTTCCGGGTTGTCCTCCGCGACCCGAAGCAATCATTGATGGTGTGATGAGAATTCAGGACCTGGTAGGAAAAGAAAGTTTACGAAGAAGGAATGGGGAACAGTATAAATTGTTGTTAGAAAGTTACGGGATACAATAAATTATGGAAAACAAATACCCAGACCTTAAAACAAGAATACAGTCTACATTTATTGACGGTATCCTTATGATTGTCCTGATGTTTGCAGCGGCATGGGTATTTGATAAAGTAAGTAATTCAGAGAATGAAGATGGCTGGGTCAGAGCTGTGGTATTTATTGGAATATGGGTTATTTATGAACCATTATTAATGACACTTGGAGGCACACTAGGAAATTACATGATGGGCATACGGGTAAGAAAAGAAAACGATACGACTAAAAAAATAAATTTACTTCAAGCCTTTTTAAGATTTGTAGTTAAATTTTTTCTTGGTTGGATTTCTTTTTTAACTATACATACCAATGTAGAAAGAAGAGCACTTCATGATTTTGCAGGAGGCTCAGTTGTAATAGAAAAATAATTTTGAAAAACGTAATGGCTCTTACAAACGAAATAATAAAACAAAAACTAACCGAAAAATTCGGCGGGCAGGTCTATGAATTTGAAGAACCTTATGGTATGCTCACTTTTGAAGCACCCAAAGATCTCAACCTGAAAGTGCTTAATTTTTTATATGATGATGAAGAGTTGAAATTTCGTTTCATGACCGATCTCTGTGCTGTGCACTACCCGGAAAAAACAGGAAGAGAATTGGCGGTTGTATATCACCTGCATAACCTTGTTGATAATATTCGCATTCGTTTCAAAGTATTTACCGATATCAGTAAGCCTGATATTTATACGGCTTCGGGTTTATTCTCTGCTGCCAACTGGATGGAAAGAGAGACCTATGATTTTTACGGGGTAAACTTTGTAGGACACCCTAAATTGAAAAGGATATTGAATGTGGATGAGATGGATTATTTCCCGATGCGGAAAGAATTTCCATTGGAAGATTCTACCAGGATTGATAAAGATGATGAAATGTTCGGAAGAGGCGGCACACTTGGATTTGGTAATGAGAGGACGGATCATGGAAATGCAACGATTGCTGAAGCAGATAAACCGGATGAAACAGGACGAAATATTATATAAGAATCTATTAAAAAGAAAAGACAGCAATGTCTGAACAACACATAAAATTACCGGAAGGAAGTATTGAGAAGACCACCACTACGCTGAACCTGGGACCCACTCACCCGGCTACGCATGGGGTATTTCAGAACATCCTTGAACTCGATGGAGAACGTATCGTTTCAGCAGAGCAAACAGTGGGCTATATTCACCGGGCCTTTGAAAAAATTGCTGAAAGACGACCGCTGTACCAGATCACTCCACTGACCGACAGGTTGAATTATTGCTCATCACCTATTAATAATATGGGATGGCACCTGACCTGCGAAAAATTATTGGGAGTAAAGACTCCCAAGCGGGTTGATTATCTCCGTGTCATCATTATGGAGCTGGCGAGAATTTCTGATCATCTTATTTGTAATTCAATAGTGGGAGTAGATGCAGGAGCTTACACAGGATTCTTGTATGTGATGCAATACCGTGAGCTGATCTATGAGATCTATGAAGAAATATGCGGATCAAGATTAACAACAAATATTGGTCGCATTGGCGGTTTTGAAAGAAACTTCAATGCTATCGCTTTTCAAAAATTGGAAAAATTCCTGGAAGAGTATCCCAAAGTGCTGAAAGAATTTGAGAACCTGTTTATGCGCAACCGCATCTTCATGGAAAGAACACAGGGCACAGGCGCTATCAGTGCAGACAGGGCGTTGAATTATGGATTCACGGGTCCCAACCTTCGTGCTGCCGGTGTTGATTATGATGTAAGAGTGCATTCACCTTATTCCAGCTACGAAGATTTTGATTTTAATATCCCGGTTGGTAATACGGGAGACAATTATGATCGCTGGCTGGTGCGAAGCCAGGAGATGTGGCAAAGCCTTAGTATTCTTGAACAGGCATACCATAAAGTGCAGGAGTTTAAAGGTGCTGAAGCAGAAGTCTATCATGCCGATGTGCCCGAATATTATTTGCCGGAGAAAAAAGATGTGTACACTAAAATGGAAGCATTGATCTGGCATTTCAAGATCATTATGGGTGAAATTGAAATGCCCGCTGGAGAAGTATATCAATCGGTGGAAGGTGGCAATGGTGAAGTAGGATTTTACCTGGTGAGTGATGGAGGAAGGGCGCCGTACAGATTGCATTTCCGCAGGCCATGTTTTATTTACTACCAGGCGTTTGAGGAGTTGACCAAAGGAGGGATGTTAAGTGATGCGATCATCACGATGAGTAGTTTAAACCTGATCGCCGGAGAGATGGATGGATAATAAATAAAAATTAAAAAATCAAAAGAATAATCGACAAAACGATCAGCGATTTTGAATTTCTACTTTTGAATTTTGACTTGATATGATAAAATTTTCAGACGATAAGATGAAAGAGGTCCAACGGATCATTAATTTTTATCCGGAAGGCAAGCAGAAAAGCGCTGTTATTCCTGTCTTGCACCTGGCACAACAGGAATTTGGTGGTTGGTTAAGCAGTGAATCAATGGACTATGTAGCTTCATTATTACAACTGGAGCCCATTGAAGTATATGAAGTGGCTACTTTTTATAGCATGTATAATTTAAAGCCGGTAGGTAAATACATGTTTGAAGTTTGCCAGACAGGTCCCTGCATGATCAATGGTAGTGATGATATCATCAAGCATATCTATGATAAATTGGGTATTAAGCCCGGTGAAACAAGTGCCGACGGAATGTTTACATTGAAAACAGTGGAATGTCTTGGTGCCTGTGGCTATGCCCCGATGATGCAGCTGGGAAAAAATTACAGGGAGCATTTAACTAAAGAAAAAGTGGATACGATTGTTGAAGAATGCAGGAGAAACCAGGCTGTAAAAAACTAGTTGATAAAACAACAATAAATCATGGAAGGAATAATACCTTATCTCAACTTTGAGGGAAACGGAACTGAAGCACTGCAGTTTTATAGCAAGGCTCTCGATGGAAAAGTTTTGTTTCAGCAAACCTTTGGCGACTCGCCTATGGGTGCTCAGACTCCTGACGAATTTAAAAACAGGCTGATGCATGCCAGCTTTCAATGCGATGCTGGCTCATTTATGGCCTCGGACGGACCTCCGGGATATGAATTGAAGGCAGGAAATAATGTGAGTCTATCCCTTCACTATAATTCGATTGAAAAAATTGAGAAAGCATTCAATGGCTTAGCGGAAGGCGGCACTGTAATGATGCCACTCCAGGAAACATTTTGGGCGCACCGTTTCGGTATGCTGATTGACAAGTACGGATTCAACTGGATGTTCAACATGGACAAACCGCAACAGTAAAAAGTGAGAAATTTTTTTACGATAGGATTGCTCTTTACAAGTTTGATGGTTGTTGCGCAAACCGATGAAGCAAAACTGGCAACAACGATAAAAGAATTTCACCAGGCGCTGGTTAAAAAAACTATTGTTTCTATTAACCAGCAAACGGACAAAGCGTTAAGCTATGGACACAGTAATGGCTGGGTGGAAACAAAAACAGATATGATCAAAAACCTGGAGACAGATTATATCAATTATCACAGTTATAAAGATGACAGCTTGCAGTTGACAATAAATGGGAATATGGCGAATGCAAGATTTGTGGCAGATATAGAAGTAGCATTAAACGGGAAAACGGTCAACTATCATTTAAAAGTGCTGGAAGTGTGGGTGAGGAAAGGAAAGCGATGGTTGTTATTTGCGAGGCAGGCGGTGAGATAGGAAAATAAAAATTAAAAAGTCAAAAGTAAAGATTGAGCAGGTTGTGAAAGAATGCCTGATTTTTACTTTTGAATTTTGACTTATAAAGAATGGGAAGAAAATTATTATTAGACAAAGCTCACATTGAAAACATCAGGCTCTATGATGTGTATCGCCGTGAAGGTGGTTACCGGAGCGTTGAGAAAGCATTGAAATCAATGAGCCCGGATGCGGTAACTGAAGAAGTAAAGAAAAGCGGGTTGCGCGGTCGTGGTGGTGCAGGCTTTCCTACCGGCATGAAATGGAGTTTCCTTGCTAAGCCTGAAGGCGTGCCCCGTTATCTCGTAGTGAATGCAGATGAAAGTGAGCCCGGAACTTTTAAGGACAGGTACTTAATGGAATTCATTCCGCATTTACTGATCGAAGGAATGATCACCTCCTCCTTTGCGTTGGGGTCAAGTCGTTCTTATATCTATATCCGCGGAGAATATTCCTGGATCGTTGACATATTAGAACAGGCTATACAGGAAGCAAAGAATAATGGATGGCTGGGTAAAAATATCCTGGGTAGTGGCTTTGATTGCGAAATTTATGTGCAGCGTGGCGCCGGTGCTTATATCTGTGGTGAAGAAACAGCTCTGCTCGAATCACTGGAAGGTAAAAGAGGTAACCCAAGAATTAAACCCCCATTTCCGGCGGTGAAAGGTTTGTGGGATTGCCCCACCGTAGTGAATAATGTAGAGACGATCGCTGCTGTTGTTCCTATCATTAATGAAGGTGGTGAAGAATATGCAAAGATTGGCGTGGGCAAATCAACCGGCACCAAACTGATTTCTGCCTGTGGTAATATTAAAAAGCAGGGTGTGTATGAAATTGATATGACGATCAGTGTTGAAGAATTTATTTACAGCGATGAATATTGTGGCGGCATCGCCAATGGAAGAAAATTGAAAGCCTGTATTCCGGGTGGTTCATCCGTTCCTATTTTACCTGCTAATCTTTTATTGACAACAGCAAAGGGTGAAAAAAGAATGATGACATATGAAAGCCTGGCGGATGGAGGTTTTGCTACGGGTTCTATGATGGGTTCCGGTGGCTTCATTGTGCTGGGCGATAACCAGTGTGTGGTAAAACATACCTACACGTTAGCAAGATTCTATCGTCATGAAAGTTGTGGTCAATGCTCACCCTGCAGGGAGGGAACAGGTTGGATGGAAAAGATATTATTGAATATTGAAAATGGTAAAGGGAAGTTGAGTGATATTGATTTATTATGGGATATTCAGCGAAAGATAGAGGGGAATACGATCTGTCCGTTAGGTGATGCGGCGGCATGGCCGGTAGCAGCAGCGATACGGCATTTCAGGGATGAGTTTGAGTGGCACGTGATGAACCCTGAAGAATGCCAGCGAAGAAATTATGGATTGGCCGGGTATGCTGATCCGATTCATTTGGCTACGGCTTAGTTTCTCGCAGCGATCGCTAAGGAGCAAAGAACGCAACGATCATGACAGAAAACGAAATAGCTACATTAGCACTGGACATTTGTTTTAAAATTCATAAACAATATGGTCCGGGGTTATTCGAGAGTGTTTACGAAGAAATTTTTTGTTATGAATGGGCTAAAACAGGAATTCTTTTTAAAAGGCAACAAGGCATTTCGTTAACTCATGAAGAAATTAGAATGGACATTGGATTTAGAGCCGATGTCATTCTGGATGATAAGGTGATAATCGAAATAAAAAGCATAGACGCACTTGCTGATATTCATTTTAAACAAGTGCTTACTTATTTAAAATTGACAAACATTAAATTGGGATTATTGATAAATTTTAATTCGGTTTATCTTAAAGACGGCATAAAAAGGATCGCAAATAAATTGTAACCGCTGCGTCGCAAAATCTTTGCGATCGTTGCGAGAAACAGAAAAATAAAATGGCTGAAGAAAAAAAATTATTTAAAGTAACCATCGATAACATCTCTATCGAAGTAGAGCCGGGGACATCTATCCTGCAGGCTGCCCGCAAGATAGGTGGTGATGTAGCCCCTCCGGCAATGTGTTACTATACCAAACTAAAAGGCAGTGGTGGTAAATGCCGTACCTGCCTGGTAGAAGTAGCGGCAGGTTCTGCGGCTGATCCAAGGCCTATGCCCAAACTGGTAGCGAGCTGCCGCACCAACGTAATGGATGGTATGGTGGTAAAGAATATTACCAGCGATCGGGTGATAGATGCAAGAAATGGTGTGGTAGAATTTTTACTGATCAATCATCCGCTGGATTGCCCGATATGTGACCAGGCCGGTGAATGTGATCTGCAGGATCTTAGTTATGATCACGGAAAGGAGGGCACTCGCTATGAATTTAAAAGGAGAACATTTAAGAAGCATGACCTGGGGCCTTATATTCAATTGCACATGACGAGATGTATTCTTTGTTATCGTTGTGTATTTACCGCCGACCAGGTAACGAATAAAAGAGTGCATGGAATACTGGATAGAGGTGATCACTCAGAGATCGCTACTTATATTGAAAAGAGTTTAGATAATGACTTTATAGGAAATGTCATTGATGTGTGCCCGGTGGGTGCATTAACCGACAGAACATTCCGGTTCAAGAATAGAGTTTGGTTTACCAAACCAGTGAATGCACATTGCACCTGTGACAAATGTTCCGGTAAAGTGCATTTGTGGATGCGGGGTGATGAAGTATTACGAGTAACTGCCAGGAAAGATGAATGGGGTGAAGTAGAAGACTGGATCTGTAACACCTGCCGGTTTGAAAGAAAGCACATGAATGACTGGGTGATTGAAGGACCTACCAATGTGCATCGTCATTCGGTGATCTCACAAGGACATTATGTAGGGCTGAAAAAACCTGCAGAGACATTACCCGAGGTAATGGGAGGACGTCATCCGAAATTGCTGATGGATATTCATACTATCAGCGATGTGAATAAAGTGGAGTTAAGTGAATTACCGGGGCCGGCAACGAGTAAAACATTTGAAGACAGTGAATAATTGACCGTCAATAGTGAATGACTGCTTTCCATAATTCATTTACTACTCAATATTCACCATGACCAAAATAATTAACGAGCAACATGATCTTACTGGCAATTGATTGGTGGTTGATTTTAGAAAAATCTGTTCTGATAGCGGTTATTATCGGCTTATCATTCTTTATTGCGATGTATACCACTTATGCAGAGAGAAAGGTAGCAGCCTGGTTGCAGGATCGCCGTGGTCCGAACCGTGCAGGGCCTTTTGGTATTCTTCAACCCCTGGCTGATGGAGGAAAATTATTTTTCAAAGAAGAGATCATACCGCTGGCGTCCAATAAATTTTTATTCATACTTGGTCCGGCGCTGGCGATGATCACAGCGCTGATCACCAGTACCGTGATTCCCTGGGGTACACCGTTCATTACAGAAAAAGGCATTATTCCTTTACAGGTTGCAGATGTGGATATGGGTATCTTATTAGTATTTAGTATTGTAAGTGTGGGTGTATATGGTATCATGATCGGGGGGTGGGCTTCCAATAATAAATTCTCCCTGATGGCCGCTATCCGCGGCGCTTCACAAATGGTTTCGTATGAATTGCCCATGGGACTCGCCCTGATCGCTGTATTATTTATGACAGGGTCATTGAAGATGAGTGAAATTGTAGCCAACCAGGTAGCTAATGGATGGCATATCATTTGCCAGCCACTGGGTTTTCTGATATTCTTTGTTTGTGCACTGGCGGAATGTAACCGTACACCATTTGATTTACCCGAGGCAGAGAATGAATTGAATTTTGGTTACCACCAGGAGTATTCATCTATGAAACTGGGTTTTTATTTATTTGCTGAATACATCAATATGTTTATCAGCAGTGCAGTAATGGCTACCTTATATTTTGGAGGTTATGATATTCCATTTGTAAATGAAGCTGCCTGGAACCTGGAGCCGTGGCTCATGTCGCTGATAAGTTTTAGTGTGCTGATGGCCAAGATTTGTTTCTTCCTGTTTGTGTTTTTATGGATAAGGTGGACGATCCCCCGTTTCCGTTACGACCAGCTGATGAATCTTGGATGGAAGAAACTGATACCGCTGGCACTGATCAATATGATCATTACCGCTGCAGTGATGTTGTGGTTGAAGAAATAAGGCCTCCCCAAACCCCTCCGTAGGAGGGGCTTTAGAGTCTGAGACTTTGAAAAGTCTTATTGTGTTTTGAAGCAAGTTTAGTTTTGCGTGAGAGGATTCATCCCCGCCTGGGCGGGGCGAATTGAGTAAGCTATATGCTTTGAAAAAATGGGGTGGGTTGCTGAATAGAACCTGCCTACCGGTAGGCGCAACGAAAGATGATAGAAGCATTATAGTTGGATACATAAACAATATATTTGCGAAAATTTTGAAAAGCGGCGTATGCAATTAACACAAAGAGCAAAAGCGGTAGAACGAAAGCCAATGACATGGCTGGAGAGTATTTACCTGTGGAATATTGCGAAGGGAATGGCGATCACGATCAGTCATCTTTTTAAAAAGAAGGCGACGATCAATTACCCTGAACAGACAAGAACATTCTCAAAGGTATTCCGTGGATTGCATGTATTAAACCGTGATGAAGAAGGCCGTGAACGTTGTACCGCCTGTGGTTTATGCGCCGTAGCATGTCCTGCTGAAGCGATCACTATGGAAGCAGCAGAACGGTTGCCGGAAGAAGAGCATCTGTACCGCGAAGAAAAATATGCGGCAAAGTATGAGATCAATATGCTGCGTTGTATTTTTTGTGGATTGTGCGAAGAAGCTTGTCCTAAAGATGCAATTTATTTATCGCAGACATTTGCGCCGGCTAACTATGGAAGAAAAGGATTCATTTATAAAAAAGAAGACCTGTTGATACCAAATCCATTGACGCAACCAGAAGAATATAAGAAAGCAGTGGGCGAAAGAGTGGTTGAAAAAAATTAAGATTGGTGTCCGTGATGATGGGATTAGTTAACTTAAAAAGAAACAAAAGCTTGTTGCCCGCAGCTAACAGCTAATAGGTTTATGGGAATTACGCAACTACTTTTTTGGTTTCTCTCGGTTGTAGCCTTATTCAGTGCACTGATGGTGATCACCAGCAAGAACCCGGTGTACAGTGTGCTATGGCTCATCGTTACTTTCTTTGCTATTTCCGGTCATTATATTTTATTGAATGCACAGTTCCTGGCCATCGTAAACATCATTGTTTATGCGGGGGCTATTATGGTGCTGTTCTTGTTTGTGATCATGCTGATGAACCTGAATAAAGAAACGGAACCACAAAAGAACAGGTGGTTGCGGTTTGCCGGGGCAGTAGCGGGAGGATGTTTACTACTGGTGCTGGTAGCAGCATTGAGAAATACAGAAATAAAACAGCAATCGGCATTGGTAAATGAAGGGAATATCGGGTTGATAAAAAATCTCGGGAGAGAATTATTTACCAATTATGTGGTGCCTTTTGAGATCAGCAGTATTTTGTTTTTAAGTGCGATGGTGGGTGCGGTGGTGATCGGGAAGAAAGAGTAAAGAAAGTTACGAGTCAAAAGTGATGAGTTACGAGCATAAGACTCCGACTCACAACGCTGAACTCATAACGCACAACTTTTAAATATGCCTATTAATTATTACATATTCTTATCTATCGCTTTATTCGCTATCGGCATAGTAGGTGTATTGACACGCCGCAATGCGATCATCATTTTCATGTGCATTGAGTTAATGCTGAATGCAGTGAATTTATTGCTGGTGGCATTTTCAAAAATGCATCACCTGGCGACATTGACAGCGGGAGATGCGGCGATAAACGCCGGCAGTGATGGGCAGTTATTTGTATTTTTTATTATGGTAGTGGCCGCAGCAGAAGTGAGTGTGGGATTAGCCATTATTGTGATGATGTATAGAAACATCCATTCGGTGGACGTGAATTTTTTAAACAGGTTAAAACACTAAAAAAGTAGAAAGTAAAAATTTAAAAGGCTGATAGTGAGATGCGACCTTTTGAATTTTGACCTTTAATTTTTCACTCAGAGATATGAACAATGTTTTACAAATAGTTTACCTGATTCCACTGCTTCCCTTTATCGGTTTTTTGATAAATGGACTGGGTAGAAAATATTTATCGAAATCAATAATCGGTATCATCGGCAGTGGGGTTATCCTGGCTTCTTTTGTATTAAGTATCTGGGTTTTTATGGAAGTAAAAGGGGGCAATACCCATGTGGCCAGCTACTTCAATTTTATTAGTGTTGGTAATCTCTCTATTCCTTTTGCTTTTCAGATCGATCAGCTATCCTCTCTTTTTCTTTTGATAATTACAGGTGTTGGTTTTTTGATCCATGTGTATTCCACTTCTTATATGCATGAAGAAAAGACAGAACACTTTGGGAGATATTTTTCTTATCTCAATCTCTTTGTGTTTTCCATGTTGTTGCTGGTAATGGGCGCCAACTATGTTATCATGTTCATCGGCTGGGAAGGAGTGGGGCTTTGTTCTTATTTACTTATCGGGTATTGGTTTAAAAAGAACGAATACAATAAAGCTGCTAACAAGGCCTTTATCATGAACCGGATCGGCGACCTTGCCTTTCTCATTGCCATCTTCATGATCATTGCAAAAGTGGATAGTGTAAATTTTGCTGATGTATTTGCTGTGGCCGAAGGAAGTGTAAAAGGAAAATCATTTACCGGAAACGATATTACCATTATCACCCTGTTATTATTTGTAGGTGCTACAGGTAAAAGTGCACAGATACCTTTATATACCTGGTTGCCCGATGCAATGGCAGGCCCTACGCCGGTTTCGGCATTGATCCATGCAGCTACCATGGTGACTGCCGGCATCTATATGATTGCCAGGAGTAATATTTTATATTCCCTGTCGCCACTCACCATGAATGTAGTAGCGATCGTTGGCCTCGCAACAGCATTACTCGCAGCCACTATTGCACTCAAACAAAACGATATTAAAAAAGTATTGGCTTATTCCACAGTAAGCCAGTTAGGGTTTATGTTCTTGGCATTGGGAACGGGGGCTTATGTAGCCGCTGTCTTTCATGTAATGACACATGCTTTCTTCAAAGCATTACTATTCCTTGGTAGTGGCAGCGTTATTCATGCCATGGGTGGCGAACAGGATATCAGGAATATGGGCGGGTTAAGTAAAAAATTAAAAACTACTTATATCACCTTTCTTATTGGTTGTATCGCTATTGCAGGTATTCCTCCTTTCAGTGGATTCTTTTCAAAAGATGCAATTTTATTAAGTGCATTTATAAAAAATCCTGTGCTGTATGGCATTGCTTTATTTACAGCATTGCTCACAGCTTTTTATATGTTTCGGTTATTGTTCATCACATTTACCGGAAAATTTCGTGGCACACCAGAGCAGGAACATCATTTGCATGAAAGTCCGCCAGCCATGACCATTCCATTGATCATTCTGGCCATACTTTCTATCATCGGTGGTTTTGTAGGTATCCCCGAAGTGCTGATGCATGGCGGCGATAAACTCACGGCCTTCCTTTCACCGGTAATAGCAGCGCATGAAACGCATGAAATTTCGCATACTACAGAGTATGGGTTGATGGCGTTGTCAACCGGGTTGGTATTAGCGATGATATTATTTGCCTGGACCAAATTCAAAAACTATCAGCGTTCAGAAGCTACCGGTTTTGGAAAAGTGCTGGAGAATAAATGGTATGTGGATGAGCTCTATGATAAAATAATTGTTCAGCCATTGCATAAGTTGGGAGGCTTTTTGAAAACAGTGATAGAAGGATCAGTGATTGATGGTTTGGTGAATGGTGTAGGCAAAGCTGTGAACTACAGCAGCCGGCAAATACGCTTATTGCAGAGTGGGCAAGTGGGCAGTTATGTGTTGCTGATGGTGCTGAGTATGCTGTTGATTTTTATAGTTCAGTTTTTTTTGAGAAAATAGGAATAAGTAAAATAAAGTTCTCTTTTTGAAATAGGTATATGATCCCAGTTTTATTAATAGTTATTCCCCTGCTGACCGGCCTGGTAACTTTTTTTATAAAAGAAGAAAAGTCAGCTCGTGCATGGGCTTTGTTTGCTACACTTGTAACGCTGGCTGTATCAATAGCAGGATTAACTGTTTTAAAGGACGCCAAATACCTTACACATTATTCAGAGTGGATGCAGCCATTGGGCAGCAGCTTTTCGGTGCGACTGGATGGAATGGGACAATTGCTTTGTTTACTCACTGCCGTATCCTATCCGCTTGTGTTTATGGGCACCTGGAGCAGCACTTATAAAAAGGCTAACAACTTTTTTGGGTTAATGTTACTGGCACAGGCTGGGTTGATGGGTGTGTTTGTAGCAATGGATGCTTTATTATTTTATTTTTTCTGGGAGCTTGCCTTAATTCCGATGTACTTTCTCTGTTCACAATGGGGTGGTGAAAAAAGAATCAGGGTCACTTTCAAATTCTTTATCTATACGTTTGTCGGTTCTGTATTAATGCTGATTGGAATTTTATACCTGCAATCCAAAACGCCGGATCATTCATTCAGTATTGAATCGTTTTATAAACTGGGACAAACAGGGGTTGCTAATAAATGGATCTTCTGGTTTTTCTTTATTGCTTTTGCGATTAAGATGCCGGTGTTTCCTTTTCATACCTGGCAACCGGACACCTATGAACAGGCACCCACTGCCACCACCATGATTTTAAGTGGCGTAATGGTAAAAATGGGTTTACTTGGAGTGATACGCTGGTTATTGCCCGTGTTAACATCCAGCGCCTATATGTGGAGTGATTTTATTCCTCCATTGGCTTTGATAGGTTTGATCTATGCGTCATTGATTGCTATACGCCAGGATGATATTAAACGGTTGGTAGCCTATTCTTCCATTGCTCACATTGGAATGATGTGTGCCTCGCTTTTTGTTTTTAATAAATACGGAATGCAGGGAGTGATGATACAGATGTTCAGTCATGGCATTAATATCATCGGGTTATGGATCATCGTTGAGATCATCGAAAAAAGATTTGGCACCCGTAAACTATCTGAGTTGGGAGGATTGGCCCAAAAAGCACCGGCGATGGCAATACTCTTTGTTATCATTGCATTAGCCAATATTGCATTACCATTGACCAATGCATTTGTCGGTGAATTCCTGATGTTCAATGGCATTTTCCAGGCAAGATCAATCTTTTATGTATGGTGGACAGTAATGGCGGGAATGGGAATTATTTTAAGTGCGGTATATACACTAAACATGATACGGAAAATATTTTATGGCGAATCAAATGCGATAACTGCTAATGCGGCTGATCTGCGGTGGAATGAAAAACTGGCATTGGGCATTATTGTCGTACTGATTTTCTGGATGGGAATTTATTCGCAATCAATGTTGCAGTTAACAGATGGTATCTCCGGGGATATCCTGGAGAAAATAAAAATGATTACTAATAAGCAATAAGGTATAGGTTGTATGAATGCATTAATTCTATCTGCTGTTTTGGGTGTGGTCATGATGTTCAGCGGTATCCTGCTGAAGCAGAAGAGTGCTATCCGGTACCTTGCCATTGCAGGATTATTCGTGGTACTCGTCAGTAATATCCTGGAAACTTACGGCACCGTTTTTTTTAAGATCAATACGAATGGCCTGATGTCGTTTGACAGGTTTGCCCTGTTCTTCAACAGCATTGTATTAGCAGCAACCTTATTATATTTTATCCTTTCTGCAAGAGATATGGAAAAAATAGGGGTCAATTATGCAGAGTACTTTGCGTTGATATTTTTTATTCTTTGCGGCATCACACTTACTTCTTCCTTTAAATCATTGCTCATTCTTTTCTTAGGGATTGAGATCATTTCTATCCCGCTTTATATACTTACAGGCAGTGATAAAAAAAATCTTAAAAGCAATGAAGCCGCATTAAAATATTTTTTGCTGGGTTCTTTCTCCACCGGTCTTATGTTGATGGGTATTGCATTGTTCTATGGGTCCCAGGGAACTTTCAGTACAGAAGTGGCGGCTATTGCTGTAGATAAACCATCTCCTTTACTGATCACCGGTATGATGTTGTTATTATTCTCCATGTCGTTTAAAGTTTCGGCAGCGCCTTTTCATTTCTGGACACCAGATGTATATGATGGCGCACCCACTGTCTTTACTTCTTTCATGGCTACTATTGTAAAGGCCGCTGTATTTATAGCTTTCATCCGTTTATTTGACGATGCTTTCGGATCAGTATCAATACAACCCAAATGGCAATTCTGGGTAGCGATAATAACTGCCATTACATTATTGGTAGGTAATATCACCGCCGTTTTTCAGCAAAGTGTAAAGCGGATGCTGGCTTATTCCAGTATTGCGCAGGCAGGATTTATGTTGTTGGCATTATATGCCATGAATACAGATGCAAAAGAAGGTATCTTATTATATGCAGCTGCTTACAGCCTGGCAACGATCGGTATTTTTGCAGTGCTGGCTAAAATGACAGATTTTACTTTTGACGGCTTTAATGGGCTGGCAAAAAAAGAGCCATTGCTGGCAGGCACACTAACTGTTTTCTTATTATCACTCGCTGGTATTCCTCTCACGGCAGGATTCATTGCTAAATTTTATATGCTCAAAGCAACATTATTGCATCCACAAGGTTTTTGGTTAGCCATCTTTGCCATTCTCATGGCCGTCGTGAGTGTATATTATTATTTCAGGGTGATACAGGCTATGTATTTTAAAGAAGGCGATGCCCGAACTTTTGAAACCACTGCACGGTTTCGATGGGCTCTCGTTGCAGTAGCCGCACTGGTAATCCTGATCGGGATATTTCCTAATCTTTTGCTGAACTGGTTTTATTTCTGATAAAACTTTCTCCCGATTATATCCCTGTTCTTTCACTAATTTAGGGGACAATTGTCTGCATGAATTTTCGTGATGTTTTTGCATTGGCGTTCCGTACTGTCCGGGGCAATAAACTGAGAACAGGATTAACTGTTGCTATTATTGCTTTTGGTATCATGGCATTGGTAGGCATCATCACTGCCATCAAAGCCATGAATCAGAAATTTACAGAGAGCTTTTCTACCATGGGCGCCAACGCATTTACCGTTCGGTATAAAGAACGGAATATCCGGTTTGGCGGTGGCAATAATTCTGATCTTAAACTTTCAAAAAAGAACAGCCGCAAAGAAAAGAAATCCAACCTTGATAAAAAGATTACCAAGGATGAAGCTGAATTATTTGTAAAAGGATTTGATTTCCCTTCCGTAAAAAGTATTTCCATTTTTGGTAACAGGAATAACATTGTCTCGTACAAAACAAAAAAGACAAGTCCAAACGTCACCCTGTTTGGTGGCGATGATAATTATTTATTACTGAATGGATTTTCTGTGGAATATGGGCGCAACCTGAATCGGATGGATGTAACATCTGCCCGCAATGTTTGTTTGCTGGGATATGATGTGGCGAAAAATCTTTTTAAAAATGAAATTGAAAGAGCCGTAAACGCAGTTGTTCGTGTCAATAACATTCCTTTTCGGGTTGTAGGTGTGATGGAAAGTCGTGGATCCACCTTTGGTTTTAGCAGGGATAATGTAGTAATAACAACCTATACGAACGTGGACCGCAATTTTTCATCAGGTTATTCTTATGTAATGGCGGTGATGACAACTGATCTTTTAAAGGTACCTATTGCCATGGGTGAGGCAGAAGGCCTTTTCAGGGGCATCCGGAAACTGGCTATTACAGAGGAAAATAATTTTGTTTTGGATCGAAGTGACAGTATAGCAGAAAAAGCCATGAATAGTTTGAATTTTCTGACTATCTCGGCAACGGTGATCGGGTTTATCACCCTGATCGGGGCGGCTATCGGCTTAATGAATATTATGCTGGTGTCAGTATCTGAACGGACAAAAGAAGTGGGATTAATAAAAGCGATAGGTGGAAAAAGCAATATGGTGCGGCGTCAATTTCTGCTGGAAGCCATTATCATCAGCATGTTGGGTGCCATCTTTGGTATTATCCTTGGTATCATGGTGGGTAATCTTTTTTCGATCGTATTGAATACCGGGTTTGTAGTACCATGGAATTGGGTGCTGTATGGTATAGTGATATGCAGCCTGGTGGGATTACTGGCAGGATTATACCCGGCGTTGAAAGCTGGGCGGCTCAACCCCATTGAGGCATTGAGATATGAGTAGGTATAGCAAAAAAGATCCATAAAAACTGGTTTATTCCTGAATGAATTTGTTATCAAATTCTTTTACTGTTTGTTGGGACATTTGAAAAAATCCTTAACTTGAAGCCCTTTCCAAAAAATAGTTGGAGGAGGATTTTTGTATAAACTTTTTTATTAGCATTGTATCTTCTAATTCTGGATTAGTAATTTATCATTTTAAAACATTAAAAAAATTAAGATCATGGCAGAGACTAAACCAACTGCATCAGTTAAGGCTACTTCGGTTCAACCCAAAAAGAGCAGTAATCTCATTTCCTGGATCGCACCGATCGTTTGTATTTTGGCAGGTTACCTAATCTGGCGTTTTATAATGGGTAATCCCGATGGCTTTAAACAGCCCGATCTCAAAGGTGGATTCTGGCCAAAGCACCATGGTCCTAAAGGAGCTTTGAATGGTATTTATGAGGGGGGAATTATTGTACCTATTCTTATCGGAATGCTGCTGATGGTAATTGTATTTTCTATTGAGCGGTTTCTGACCATTAAGAAAGCATTGGGCAATGGGTCTATCTCTGATTTTATCCGTAAAGTGCAATACCATCTTGCCAACCGTAATGTGGACGCTGCATTGTCAGAATGCGATAAACAAAGAGGATCTGTAGGTAATGTAATGAAAGCAGGTCTTCGCCGCTACAAAGAGATGATCAATGAAGGTGGTCTTTCCACTGATCAAAAAGTAGTATCCATTCAAAAGGAAGTAGAAGAAGCAACAGCTTTGGAACTGCCAATGCTGCAAAAAAACCTTGTTTTCCTTTCTACTATCGTTTCCTGTGGTACGTTGATCGCCCTGTTAGGTACGGTATTGGGTATGATCCGTTCCTTCAGCGCATTAGGTGAAGAAGGCGGAGGCGGTGACTCAAGCGCTCTTGCCGTTGGTATTTCTGAGGCCTTGTATAATACAGCCCTGGGTATCGGTACGTCAGCTCTTTCGCTGATCATGTACAACGTATTTACTACAAAAATTGACTCGATCACTTATGGCATAGATGAATCAGGCTTTACATTAACACAAAGCTTTGCTTCTCTGTATAAATAAGGGCAAAAAGCTCCTTTATTTGTATGGAAAAACCGCTCCCATTCATCTAACTATTAAATAACAATTAAATGCCGAAGGTCAATATACAGAAAAAGAGTACGGATACGGATATGACCCCCTTTGTGGACATAGCCTTCCTTATTCTTTCGTTCTTTATCATGGCTACCAAGATAAAGGCGCCTGAGCCGGTAAAAACAACGCCTCCTAATTCGGTTTCTTCCAAAACATTACCGAAGGATGAGTCTGTTTTGATCACTATGGACGATAAGAGCCAGGTTTATTTCACGATTCTTTCTGAAACAGACAAAACGGTGGCTCCCAAACTGATCGCCGATATAAATGCAAAGCGAAATCTGAATCTTTCAGCTAAGCAGCAAAGTAATTTTGCAAGAACAAATATCATAGGCACTTCATTTGCCCAGTTGGGCACTTTGCTTAATCTTCCGGATGATAAAAGAAATTCCATTACGCAAACCGGGATACCTGTTTCCGATTCATTAAATAATGAACTGGTATGGTGGATAGGATCAGCCAAAACTGCTTTTGCTGATGGAAAACGAAGAGTAAAATTCCTGATCAAGGGCGACGAAAAAGCAAAGTACCCGGCTTTTGAAGCAGTGATTGATGCTTTACGACGTAATGAAGAAATGAAATATTACCTGGTTACTTCCCTGGAGCAACCTCCAGCCGGAACAGACCTTTATATTTCAAGACAAAAAGGAACTACTAAGGACTAAACAACTGTTTTAAAATTTTAAATTATTTTATATGGCAAGTCTAGAAGGTGGTGGCGATAGTGGCGGTCATAAAAAAGGCCCGGGCGTTAAAAAAGCCAAAAAACTATCTACCCGTGTGGATATGACCCCGATGGTGGACCTGGGATTTTTGCTTATCACTTTTTTCATCTTTACGGCTACAATGAGTGAGCCTAAAGCAATGAATTTAAATATGCCTAAAGAGCCGGAGAAGCCAGATGAAGAAATGTTAACCAAAAAATCGGGCGCCCTTACTATCATGCTTGGCAAAGACAATCATGTTTATTATTATGAGGGGGAGTTGGATGCCCAGGCATCTAATTTCAAATCAACCGATTTTAAAGGTATTCGTGAGGAGATCATAAAGAAGAAGAAGGAAGTCATTTCCCGTTACGTAAGGGATATTAAATGTGAGGAGCAGGCCGCAAAGGATAAAATTGATCCTAAGAGTTGTGAGCAAAAAGACTTTTTTGTAGTGATAAAACCTAATGCAGAGGCTACTTACAAAAACACGGTGGATATTCTTGATGAAATGGCTATTAATGAGGTAAGTCGTTATGCTATGGTAAAGATCACACCTACAGAAAATGAACTGATCAAAGCAACAGAAGGAGGACAGAAATAATAAAAGTGCCTATGGAATCCTGGTTCTATATGCATCTAATTTTAAACAGATTAAATAATGGAAGCCAATAAAATTTTATCAGCTGATATACTTGACCTGATCTTCGAGGACAGGAACAAGGATTATGGGGCTTATGAGTTACGTAAAACGTATAATAAGCGTATCGTTATGGCTCTTGTTATTACGGTGTCAGTGGCTTTGCTGGCTTTAGTGGGATCTATTTTGGCCAGTCAGCTTAAATCAAAGAAAGATAACGAGGTGGATATAAAGGAAATGACCCTCCAGGATATCAAACAGGAGGAAAAACAACCTGAACCTCCCCCGCCCCCGCCACCCAAACCACCAGAGCCTCCGAAAATCGAAATGGCAAAATTCACTCCGCCAAAGATCGTAGAGGATGAGAAAGTGGAAGAACCACCGCCACCCCAGGAAAAACTCGAAGACACGAAGATCGCTACGGAAAATGTAGAAGGGGTAAAGGAAGAAGAAATAACTACACCAGCTGTAGTAGATGATGGTAAAGGGGTGGTAGAAGAGAAAAAAGAAGAGGATGAAAATAAGATATTTGAAAAAGTAGAGATCGAAGCTTCTTTCAAAGGTGGTGAAGGTGCCTGGAGAAAATACCTCGAAAGAAACCTGAATGCTAATACACCGGTTGACAATGGAGCTCCTGAAGGAACGTATACAGTATGGGTTCAGTTCATTGTTGACAAAGAAGGTAACATCAGTGATGTAAAAGCATTGAGCAGCCATGGTTATGGTATGGAAGAAGAAGCCGTAAAAGTGATCAGGAAAGGACCAGCCTGGGTAGCAGCTATTCAAAATGGCCGCCCGGTAAAAGCTTATCGTAAACAGCCGATCACTTTCGTAGTTACTTCAGAATAATTTTTTTAAATGATTTGTAAATCCCTTTCACATCCGTGAAAGGGATTTTTGTTTTTATAGGCTCACGAATCACAACTATTTTTGAAGGATGAATCAATTGGCAGGATGGGATGACACGATCGTTGCCTTAGCTACTCCACCGGGGGTAGGGGCTATTGGCGTAATACGTATCAGTGGGAAAAATGCATTTACAGTGATCAATGATCTGTTTCCTTCAAAAAACCTTTTGCAGCAACCGACACACACCTTACATGTAGGTTATTTAAAAGATGGGGATGAAATACTCGACGAAGTGGTCGTGTCATTATTCAAAGGCCCAAAATCGTATACCGGGGAAGATGTGATTGAGATAAGTTGTCACGGTTCACCCTTTGTACAACAACAGGTGATCAATGCCTGCATCAAAAGAAATACACGATTAGCTAAAGCGGGTGAGTTTACCCAACGGGCCTTTCTGAATGGCAAATTGGATCTTGCCCAGGCCGAAGCAGTGGCTGACCTTATAGCCAGTAATACGCAGGCCTCACAAAAAGCAGCCTTGCATACGATTCGCGGAGGATTTTCTGATCAGTTAAAACATTTGCGGGAGAGAATGATCCGGTTTTCGGCGTTGATCGAACTGGAACTTGATTTTTCGCAGGAAGATGTGGAATTTGCTGATCGTGCGCAATTCTATTCTTTGATCACGGAGATGGAAGAAGTAACAGGGAAGTTGACCACTTCTTTTAAGTTAGGCAATGTAATAAAAAACGGGGTGAGTGTCGCGATCATTGGTAAACCTAATGCAGGGAAATCCACTTTGCTGAATACGTTGTTGAATGAGAACAGGGCTATCGTCAGTGATATACCGGGCACGACAAGAGATACGATCGAGGAGATCATCAATATTGACGGGATATTATTCAGGTTGATTGATACGGCAGGTATTCGTGAGCATAGTAATGATCTTATTGAAACTGCAGGTATTGAACGAAGCCTGGAAAAGATGAAGCAGGCCAACCTGGTATTATATGTGTTCGATGTGGCAGATGATGAAGCAGAGGTGCAGTTGCTTCGCAAGAAAATTGAGGAACAGCAATTGAATTTCCTGGGAGTGGGAAATAAGATCGATCGTTTTGGAGAAGAAGCATCAAGGGCAAAGTTTGGCGCTAATGATAGGATGGTATTCATCTCAGCAAAGGAGCATTTGCATACGGAGACATTGAAGGAAAGAATGGTGGATTCGGTAATGCAGGGGAATGTGCAGATGGAGAATACGATCGTGACGAATGCCAGGCATTATCATGCATTGAAGGAAGTAGAGAAATCATTGACGGAGATACGTGCAGGATTGGATAATAAATTACCGGGTGATCTGCTTTCACTGGATATTCGACGTTGTCTGCATTATTTGGGAGAGATTACAGGTGAGGTGAGTAATGATGATATGTTGGACTACATTTTTTCAAAATTCTGTATCGGAAAATAGCCCACCTACCGCACATAACTCCAATTTCCTTACCCAATTGCAAATCTCAAGCTCTGTTCGAATTACGCACTGCAACCAGTTTCAATAAACTATTAATAGTTTTAATCACAAATATGTCGTGTCATTTTTTATATAATTTTTTTGTCCAAGCTTTAATTATCCATTTTTATCTCATAAGGGAGATAATAAATACTTCTTTTAGAAAATTTTATTATTCAATAGGGGTAAACTAATGAGAGAGTGACATAGTTATTGCAGGGCACCGTTGGCTGATCAATAAAATAAATAAACCCGGTAGAAGTATTTTGTTAGCTCGAAGCTGAAGAATAGCAAACGATGATTGTATTTATTGAGAACGCTTAAGAATAAATTGATTTAGTATGGAAAGAAAAACTTTTTTATATAACTCCGCTGTAATAGCCGGAGGTTTGGTATTATCAAAATATGCGAATGCCATTCCTTCGCATTCATTTCCCGTTGTGCGGATCAATCCTGCACTGCGAAAATTCAAAAGTGAAGCCGTTGAAAAGGCGATACAGGAGATCGAAAAAAATCTCTCCAATAAAGAAATGGCCTGGTTGTTCAATAACTGTTTCCCCAATACATTAGATACAACCGTAGAATTTGAAATGAAAGATGGTAAGCCGGATACTTATGTGATCACCGGTGATATCGATGCAATGTGGTTGAGAGATAGCACCGCCCAGGTTTGGCCTTACCTGCCATTTGCAAAAGAGGATAAACAATTGCAACTACTGATCGCAGGTGTAGTGAACCGGCAGGTGCAGAATATCCTGTATGATCCTTATGCCAATGCATTTTATAAAGAACGTACCAAAGTGGGTGAATGGAAGAATGATATGACGGCCATGAAACCCGGTATTCATGAGCGCAAATGGGAGATTGATAGTCTTTGCTATCCTGTTCGCCTCTCCTATCAATACTGGAAAACACTGAACGACACCTCCGTGTTTGATGAGAACTGGGCGGCAGCAGCTAAACTTATCATCAAAACATTCCGCGAACAACAACGAAAAAATGGTAAAGGCCCCTATAAGTTTGAGCGAAAAACAAGTTGGGCGACCGATGGCGTGCCACTGGGAGGTTATGGTTACCCGGCTAAACCGGTAGGTCTCATCTATTCAATGTTCAGGCCGAGTGACGACGCTACGATCTTTCCTTTATTTATACCTGCCAACTTTTTTGCCGTAGTAAGTCTTAAGCAAATGGGTGAGATATTCAGTAAAGTTTATAAAGATGCTGATACCAGTAAAGAATGTTTGGCTTTTGCCAGCGAAGTAGAAACTGCTATCCGGAAATATGGTATTGTTAAACATGCGCAATTTGGCAACGTGTATGCCTACGAAGTAAATGGTCATGGAAGTTATAACCTGATGGATGATGCGAATGTGCCAAGCCTTCTTGCATTGCCTTATCTCGGTGCGGTGAGTACTACCGATCCTGTTTACATGAATACCAGGAAATTGGTGCTAAGTGAATCCAATCCTTTTTACTTTAAAGGCAAAGCAGGTGAAGGAATAGGCGGCCCGCATGTGGGAGTGGATATGATATGGCCATTGAGTATTATTATAAGAGGATTGACGAGTAAAGATAAAAATGAAATTCGTCAATGCCTGTCCACGCTGCAACGTGCACATGGCGGAACGGGATTTATGCACGAAGCATTCCATAAAGATGATGCCAGCCGGTTCACCCGCAAATGGTTTGCATGGGCCAATACATTATTCGGTGAATTTATATGGAAGGCATATAAAGAAGATCCGTCTCTTCTTGGTTAGAGTTATCTGCTATTACTCAAACCCAACATTTATTTCTATCCATCTTTTGAAAGGAAAATTACATTCTGTATAAACATACATAATCGATAAATGCAGCACAATGCGTTCCTCCGGAACGCTAACACTCTCATTCATGATCTTTCTGCCCACAAAGTGTTCCTCCGGAACACAATACATCCCCTATGTCCCGTAGGGACATTTTGTGGATAAACCAAAGAAAAATGAAACCATCAACGTTCCGTCGGAACGTTTGGTGCAAATCAAATCATCTGCGAGCTCAACACAGTGAGTCCATCTTTTTGGAACGGCTTCAGCTACTGTGTACATACATCTCTCTTTGATATGCAAGAAATTGAACACGGATGACACGGATCGAAAGGATTTCACGGATTCTTTCTCTAAACTCATTGATAATGATCCTTGATGACGAATGCAACATTTGAAGCAGAAATAAAATCCGTGTTTTTGGATATCGCAATGGTTACTTTGAGCCGTCGGGCCGTAAAACAACCATTGTGCGTTAGCACATATAGTTCAGGCTGACGGATAGAGGGAGGTTTTGAAAATGAGGGGAAATATGTAATTTCACCAAAAATGTTAGCGGATGATACCCGAAGAAAAATTGAAAATATCACTAAAGGAATTGTCATCAAAGGGGTATTGGATAATTGTACGTCAATCCGCAATCTCCTATGCGGACGCTTTCAAACAAGTACAACGGTTAAGACAAACTTCGAAGGTAAATCAGTCATTAAAAAAGAGCAGGCGGGCTTAATTCAAACGTACTGTGATCAACACAATTTATGGGTAGGTCTTCCAACTGAAGACCGGTATTTAACAAGAGGTGGTGAAGCAAGAGTGTACCTGCACCCGGATGGAAGGCATGTTATAAAATTAAATGATGCTGTGTATTATGCCACCTGGCTTGAATTTCTGAACAGTATATTACTTCACAATTTTGTTTTTCAAAATACAGCTTATTCGTTAGAGGGGTTTATAAAAGAAAGCGATACTTTAATTGCCGTATTAAAACAGCCTTTTATAAGGGCTGATGCGCAGGTGGATATTGGTGATATAAAGAAGCTGTTAGAGTTTAATGGATTTGAAAATGATAAAAGACATGACTACATCCACAAAGAACTTGGCCTGATACTGGAAGATATGCACGATGAAAATGTACTCGTAAATTCAGAAACATTATTTTTTATTGATACGGTGTTTTATACAGTTGCCCCGCATACTATCTCGCATTAAGAGCAGCAATTAAATTAGCCCTCCGGAACACAATACATTCCCTATGTCCCGTAGGGACATTTTGTGGATAAACCAAAGAAAAATGAAACCATCAACGTTCCGTCGGAACGTTTGGTGCAAATTGAACACGGATGACACGGATGTTGTACTCGTCATCAACAATCATTATCAATGTATTTAGAGAAAAAAATCCGTGAAAATCCTTTCGATCCGTGTCATCCGTGTTCCCTCTTTTTGTGGAAAAACTTTTTAACTAAATACCATTCCCCTTTAGGGGTTTTCCTTCTGTTGCGTGACTTGTAATGAAGTATCCGAAGGTACACCGCCTTCTGACAACTAATACTGACATAAAGCATATGAAAATCTTCAATCTTATTTCCCTGGCTTTGCTTGCAGCAGCTTTCTTTTGTCAAACAACCATCGCCCAGGAACCGGGTAATCGAACCCCCAATCATTTAACAGTTAAAGGACAGGTGACCGGTGAAGGCAAAAAGCCACTGGAAGGAGTAACCGTCCACCTCAAAAACACAAAACGGTCGGTGAGAACCGATGCGAACGGAAACTTTTCAATCAATGCGCCCGATGAAAACGCACTGCTCGTTTTTACATTCGTTGGCTATGAACAGCAGGAAATAAAAGCAAGTGCCACCATGCAGGTGGAACTGAAAATTGTTTTTAATGATCTCGGGGATGTTGTGATAGTCGCCTATGGTACGCAGAAAAAAAGTGATGTAACAGGAGCGCTGTCTTCCATTAAAGCAGATGCCATCAAAAATGTGCCCGTGGTTTCTCTCGAGGAGCTCTTCAAAGGACAGGCGGCAGGATTGCAATCTTCACTGTCGAGCGGTACACCGGGATCGGCTTCCAATGTCAATATAAGAGGTATCAGTTCCATAGGGGCCAGCACCCAACCCTTATACGTTATTGATGGATTACCCGTAACAGGCCAGTCAATCGAAACAGGTTTTGCAGAATCAAGAACAGCAATGGACTTTATCAATCCGCAGGACATTGAATCAATCGAGATCTTAAAAGATGCTTCTGCTACATCTATCTATGGTGCAAGAGGTGCAAACGGTGTAATACTAATTACAACGAAAAGCGGTAAAGCAGGCGGCAGCACTACTACATTTTCATCTTCTGTGGGAGTAGCGATAATGGCCAACAAGATAGATATGATGACCACCCGCCAGTCACAGGAATACTGGGAACTTGCAAAAGCAAGGGCGAACAGGATCCAGGCGCCTTTAAGTGCAAACCTGCTGGATGTAAATACCGACTGGCAAAAAGAAACCAGCCAGGCTGCACTAAGACAGAACTACAATGTAGGCTTCCAGGGCGGACAACAGAAACTCCGCTACTTTGTTTCACTCGATTATCTTGACCAGGAAGGATTACTTAAATACACAAAATATAACAAGTATAGTTTGAGAGCTACATTAAGCTCGCAGGTAAATAATAAACTCTCTGTTGAAAACAGGACCACCGTTTCGCAATCAAAAAACGACGGATCTTTTACCGGCGGTCAGGGCGGAACAAACAGCACGACCAGCGCAACACAGCGTATTATCCAGGCGCCCACTTTCAGGGCTCCTAATGAACTTACCGGCGGTGTGGATCCTGAAACAGGTGAAATTTATGTAACCCCCCTCGTAGTACTGAAAGATCTGCACGATGATATAAAGGTTACGAATATTACAGAGCAACTGACACTGAAATACACACCAGTGAAGGGATTGGAGTTGCAATCAATGGCAGGGCTTACGTATCGCTTTTTTAATAATGATCAATACCAGGGAGCCGATTACTCCCGTACAAAAACCGATCAGCGGATAACTGCACAGGTTAGTAATAACAATACCACTAACTATATACTCGAGAACACGGCTACCTATCGCAAAAAACTTGGCCGTGAACATGACTTTACTTTCCTGTTAGGTAATACTATTCAGCAGGAAACATCGAGCGGCACTACGATCACTGGAGTTGACTTTCCCAATACCACTACAGGAGTAAATGCTTTACAGAATGCAAAACAAATAACTGCATCGAGCTTTAAAGAGCAATGGCAGCTGCTCTCTTTCTTTGGCAGGGTCAACTATACATTAAATGGAAAATACCTGTTCACTGGTACGCTGCGCAGGGATGGTTCTTCAAAACTGGCTGCCGGAAACAAGTGGGGCACCTTTCCTTCTGTGGCGTTGGGATGGAGGGTTTCAGAAGAACCTTTTCTGCGTAACAGCAAAACCATTTCTAACCTGAAACTAAGAGCCAGCTGGGGACAGATCGGTAACTCGGAGATTGGTGTTTACCAAACCTTCACTACGATTAACAGCGGAACCAATGGTTTTGATAACCAGTTGTTGCCTTACTATTATTTAAGCAGGTATGGTGACCCCAACCTGAAATGGGAAGTATCGGAGCAAACAAATATCGGGGCGGATGTAGAACTATTAAAAGGGAAAATTACATTCACTGCCGAAGTCTTTGATAAAAAAACAAAAGATCTGTTATTGGCACAGCCTACCCCGCTTAGTGCAGGATTCGGCACCTATCTTACCAACGTTGGCTCTATGACCAACCAGGGAATAGAATTTACTGCCAACTACCAGGCCATAAAGAAGAAAGCATTTCAATGGACAACCAACTTCAATCTTACATTACTTAAAAACAGGGTTACTGAATTGGGTGATGTGAGTGTTATCAGCGTGGGACAAACAGTTGATCAAAAATTTCCAAGATACCTTGCTGTTGGTAAATCAGTAGGCTCATTCTACTTAATTAAAACAGCCGGTGTATGGCAATTAGGTGAAGAAGCCGCCGCAGCTGTTTATGGAGCAAAACCGGGCGACTGGAAATTTGTGGATCAGAATAAAGACAACAAAATTGATAATGATGACAGGGTGTTTGTAGGAGATGCCTTACCTAATATTAGTCTTGGCTTCGGTAATACTTTTAAATATAAAAATTTCGACTTGCAGGTAATGGTCTCCGGTGATTTTGGGGGACAGACATTAAACGTGGCGAAGCCCAGCCTGTGGCGGGCCAACGTAGCCGGCGGAGCAGCGTATGATTTAAAAGCCTGGTCACCTTCCAACCCTACCAACGAGCTGGCTGCGCCAAACATCAATTACAATTCAGAATTCCTGCATGACGGGTACCTGGAAAGCGCCGATATCGTCCGCATCCAGAATGTACGTTTGGGATACCGGTTCGACTTCAATAAAAAAAGCAAAACCTCTTTATATGTTTATGCAAGCGGAAACAATGTATGGAGCTGGTCGAAATATGATGGCTACGATCCTGAAGTAGGAAGCGGCATCAGCAAAGGAATTGATCGCTTTGCTTACCCGCGGGCCCGGGTTTACAACTTCGGCGCACAGCTCACCTTTTAATCATTGAAAAAAAGAATTATGAAAAAGCATGCCATAAAAATTTGTTTCGGTTTACTCACT
>DASVOE010000110.1:0-11674 GCA_036383515.1 Chitinophagaceae bacterium
ATGACTCATCCATACCTGGCTCGAATCAGAAATGTTTTTTAATAATACATCTTCTTTTGATTGTTGCAGGATGGCCCGGCCATATTCACGTTTATTACTTTTGGCAACGAGTCCGCCAAAACGTTTGGCCGTCAATTGTGCTCCGTAGCAAACACCCAGCACCGGCACCTTCTTAATAAAGCTCTGCACGTTGACATCCGGTGCGTTTTCTTCATTTACTGAAAAAGGTGAACCCGAAAGAATAATGCCTTTTAATCCGGGTTCAAACTCAAATGACTTGTGGTAGGGGATGATCTCGCAAAACACATTGGCTTCTCTTACAGCCCTGGCTATCAGTTGGGTATATTGGGATCCAAAATCGAGAATAAGAATCTTTTCCGTCATAGTGCTGCGAAGGTAAAGAAACTGCCGGAGCCGAAGAGGGAGGAAAGAAAAGTGAATAAATGCTGTTAAAAATGTAACCTGTAATTCCCGGTCGTCGTCCTAAATGCCATTCACTTATTTTTACTATCAAAACCAACAGTATGAAACGCATCATTCCTGCATTATTCTTTCTCACCATTGTTCTTAGTTCCTGTCATCATTTTCCGGGCAGGGGAGTGCAGGGTAGTGGCACTATCATAAAACAGGATCGTGCCATCAACGGTTTTGAAAATGTAGAAGTAAATAGTGCATTGGATGTTTTTATAAAACAGGATTCATCTTTTGAAGTAAAGGTAGAAGCAGATAACAATCTGCAGGAATATATTGAGGTGCATAAAGAAGGAGAGACCTTATATATTTCTATCCGCAGCAATGTGAGCCTGGAACCATCACAAAAAGTAAAAGTGTATGTGTCTGCCCCGGTATACAAACTATTAAAAGTTTCAGGTGCAAGCAGCCTCATTAAAGATGGAAAGATCAGTTCGGATGGAGTGATTGATATTGAGATCAACGGAGCCAGTAATGCTGACCTCGATCTGAAGGCACCCGAAGTAAAAATTGATCTCACCGGTGCCTCTTCGATTGCACTGACTGGTGAAACAAGAACGTTCAATGTAAAAGGGTCGGGTAGTTCGAGCATCCATTGTTATGGTTTACAGGCCGAGAATACGGATGTAGATATATCAGGTGCCTGCGATGCCGATGTATATGCAAGTGTAAAACTCAATGCTTCGGCGAGTGGCGCTTCGCATGTTTCGTATAAGGGCAATGCAACTGTTACTTCCAATACAAGCGGCGCTTCGAGTATGGAGAAAGTTCAATAAGGTTTAGCTACAGATTCACATACTTTACCGTGATCTTAATATCCCTGTTCCTACCCTTATCATCCGTACAGGAAATTTTAACCGGGCCTTCATCCGGCACAAAGAATTGTTTCTCGCCGGCATTACAGCTTTTGTAAAATTTATTATTGATATACCAGTACACTTTACTTACATCATTAGCCGTTTTGCAAACCAATTCCAGGGGCTCTCTTTCTTTTTTGCTGATGAAATATTCGGTGCCATTCACCGGTGAATGGATAACAGGCGCATTGCCTTTAAAGATCAGTTCACAATCCGGGTTATGTGCTGGTATCTTTTCATACGCCATATGGTTGTCATCAAGCCAAGCCTGCATATCGGGTTCAGTTATTTTAAAAAATTTCTTTTTATATCCGGATGCAGGTACACAATTTTTGCAATAAGAAATTTTTTCATCGGCACTGATCATAATTTCCTGGCGGTTATTACAGGTTTGTGTAGAAGAGATCAACGGAATGAAATAATCGGTGATACGGTTCGTGCAATATTCACCCGGCACAGCTCCTGTTTCACTGCATACCTGTCGTATATCACAATCTGCAGGTTGGGTAAACCATTCTTCATCGCTGTCATAATCTATGGTATTGAAAATTTTAAAGAGCAAAGGAGTAGCAATACCTGCCCCGCTAAGATCAGCCACACCGGCGCCCGAAAAATTGCCCGTCCATACACCTACTGTATAGTTTTTATTATAACCAATACTCCAGGCATCTCTTCGACCATAACTGGTACCGGTTTTCCAGGCGATCTTCGGCATTCGTTCAGTGGCTGTCCAGTTCAACGGAAAATCAGGCCGGTTCACTTTCGATAAAATTTCATTGATCATATAGTTGGCCGCCGGGCTGACTACAGTTGTTTTATAGCCGTTGCTATCCGATCGTGTATAAGAAGGCGAAATATAAACGCCGTTATTGGCGAAAGAAGAAAATAGTCCCGTGAGTTCTTCCAACGTAGTACCACATCCACCAAGGATCATGGACAACCCTAGTTTACGCTGATCTTTTTGTATCTGTTTAAAATTACAACTTGATAATTTTTGAATCAATCGCTGATAGCCTAATTGTTTCAAGCTTTTTACGGCGGGAATATTGAGTGAATGTTCGAGTGCATATTCGATCGTTACATAGCCATTGAATTTTTCATCATAGTTTTCAGGCGCATAGCCTTCATAATTCACGGCTACATCTGTAATTACTGTTTTGGGTGTCATTAACCCCTCATCAAAGCACATAGCATAGAGCAAAGGCTTGAGGGTGCTGCCGGGTTGCCTCACAGCGGCAGCGCCATTCACCTGTCCGCCATCAAGGGTATCATTGAAACCTGAAGAGCCGACATAAGTAATCACCTTATGCGTTTTATTATCAATGATGACTACGGCTGCATTCTTAATATTTCTTAATCGCTGTGTACGGATATAATCTTCCACTAATTTCTCTGTCTTCAATTGAGTGTTCAGCTCAATATTTGTTTTTATAATGGAGCTTCCCTGCTTTTTTAATTTATAGGAAAGATGCGGAATGTAATGAGGCACTACACCACGGGTAGCCGTTAAAGGTTCAGCAAGTGCATCTTCAATTTCTTTATTGGTAAACACTTTATCAGCAGCAAATTTTCGCAACCAGCGGTTTCGTTCTTCAATTATTGTCTCATTGTTTTTTCCTATGACCAGGGAAGAAGGCCGGTTCGGAATTATGCTTAATGCCGTGATCTCTGCCAGTGATAAATGATCAGGGTTCTTTTTAAAGTATAATTGCGAGGCTGATTTTACTCCCTCAATATTACCCCCATACGGAACCAGGTTCAGGTAAAGCTGCAGGATTTCATCCTTATTATATTTTAATTCTAGCTGGAAGGCCCGGAACATCTCTATTACTTTGCTCCATATATTTCTTTTTCTATGTTCCAATGCCCGGGCTACCTGCATGGTAATAGTGCTGGCACCTGAGGTGCGTTTCATTTGCCAGAGGTTTTTCACCAAAGCACGGGTAACTGCAAAGGGATTTACTCCTATATGAGAATAGAAATATTTATCTTCCTTGGCAACGATCGTTTTTCTTAATAAAGGAGAAATTTCATCCAGCTCTGTTTTCATGCGCCATTTCTGATCACTCGTTAAATAAGCGTTTACTACTTCGCCTTTACTATCGGTAACGATGGTAGAGTATTCAATTTTATCGGGGAGAGGGAAAAGCAAGTTAAGCAACAGGAATAGAAGGAAGAGGCCGGCGATGGCTATGCACAGTCGTTTGAAGAATCTTTTGATATGTTTTTGGGTGATGTGAAGTTTCATGATGATGTAGGGATGTCACGGTTTTAAATCTTGACATCTTGCTCGGTTTTTATTTATCACGCCACGACGCAACGGCTGATTTATTTGCGCCGTGGCGCCGCTGCGTGAAAAGCACTTAACAAATATTTACCTTCCCAAATTTGCAGAACAGTATCTCTGCACACTATCTTTCCTTTCTAATCGCCTCAATTTATATGGACATTACTGATCTGTCCCGGCCCACAAAAGATATTCCCCCTTAGTTATTTTCCGCTACTAAATTCTGTTTTTTCTTTTCTATTAAAGAAATCGCAGTCAAGTTTTTTGATTCATCAAAATTCTTTAACTTCTCCTTCCTAAACCTGACCATAACCAAACTTTTATGCGTATCAAACAATTCATTGTTCCGGTAATCATCGGAACTATTTTTTTAGCTGCCTGTAAACGAAATGCTGTCACCCTTTCTTATACCAACGCAAAAGGCGAAGTGCCACAACTGGGTAACCTGGTGTTTCGCTTCAATCAATCGCTGGCTACCGACACTATGCTGAATGTATGGGATTCTGCTGACTATATTTCTTTTGAACCAGCCATCAAAGGAAAGTTTCGTTGGGAGAGTCCGGACCAACTGGTATTCTCTCCTTCCCAACCATTAAGCCCGGCCACCAGTTATAAAGCTGATATTAAAAAAGCTGTTTTAAAATATAGCAAGTACAATAAAGTAACTGACGGAGATAAGATCAGTTTTAATACACCCGACCTTACCCTGGATAATTCCCAGGTAATTTGGATGGGTGAAAGCAGTACTTCTGCTGTGCCGCAACTTGATCTTGTTTTTAATTACCGGGTTGATCCTGCAACAGTAAAAGATAAATTGAATATACTGGTGGATGGTAATAAGGTCGATTACAGTCTTATTACTCAATCAACGGACAATACAATATCCGTTCGCATCAACGGGTTAAAACCAGAAGATAAAGACCATGAAGCAAAAATTACGCTTGATAAAGGGCTAAAACCCGAAAGCGGTACCAATGCTACCAAAGAAGCTATTACTACTTCTTTATCTATTCCTTCACCTTTTTCACTGACGATTCAAAATCTCGAGGCAGAACATGACGGCATGGAAGGAATAGTGCGGGTAACTACGAGCCAGCAGCTAAGTGGTGAAAATCTTAAGTCGTTTTTAAAAATAGATCCGGACCTGGGATATACGGTGGAACTAACAGAGAATGGTTTTGAATTGCGCAGCGATAAGTTTGACCTTGAAAAAAGTTATGCATTAACGATTGCCAAAAACCTGCGGGGTAAGATCGGTGGCACACTCAAAGAAGAATATAATGGAAGTATTGCTTTTGGTGAACTGGAATCCAACATTACATTTACCAACAGTAAAGCCGTTTACTTATCCAAAAAAGGAGGAAAGAACATTGAAGTGCAGCTGACCAATGTGCCTAAAGTAAAACTCATCATTTCAAAAATATATGAGAGCAACCTGCTGATGGCGCAGCGCTATGGTTATTCTCCGCAGGAAACAAAAGCCAGCTATGCTAGCTACGATGGCGACTATGAAGGAGATTATTATAATGAAGATGGTGGTGGCGATGCTACGCTGGGCGATGTGATCTATGAAAAAGAAATTGATACCCGGTCATTGCCCAAAAGTGGTGCCGGGCGGTTATTGAATTTTTCACAGTTTGAAGATCGCTTACCCGATTTCAAAGGTGTTTATCATATCGTCATTCGTTCTACAGAAGATTATTGGGTAAAGGACAGCCGTTTCATTTCTTTATCCGATATAGGCTTGATCGCTAAAGAAGGACAGGATAAAATTTATGTATTCAGTAATTCATTAAAAACAGCCTTGCCTGTAAGCGGAGTAAACGTGTCCGTCTATGCAAACAATAACCAGTTGATAGGAACCGGTGCGACCAATGCAGAAGGCGTAGCGGAAGTAGCGTATTCCAAAAAAGATTTCAGTGGGTTTAAACCAGCGATGGTAATTGCGAAAACAGAAGATGATTTTAATTACCTGCCGTTCAATACTACAAGAGTGAATACTTCCCGTTTTGATGTAGGTGGTAAACGAAATAACCCCAGTGGACTCGATGCATTTGTGTATGCAGAAAGAGATATTTATCGCCCCGGCGAAAAAGTGAATTTTTCTGTAGTGATCCGTGACCGTAACTGGAAAACTCCAGGTGATATGCCATTAAAGATGAAATTCCTGATGCCAAATGGAAAAGAACTAAAATCATTCCGCAAAAGTTTGAATGAGGAAGGTTCGGTAGAAGGAAGTATTGATATTGCTACTGCTGCTATCACCGGTAGTTATACGCTGGAAGTGTATACATCGAATGATGTACTGCTATCTTCTAAAAACTTTTCTATTGAGGAGTTTGTTCCCGATCGTATCCGGGTAAATGCAAAACCGGATAAAACATTTTTACGTCCCGGACAATCGACCGTTCTTACCATCAATGCTACCAATTTCTTTGGCCCACCTGCTTTCAATAGAAATTATGAAACCGAGATACAGGTGGCGCAAAAATATTTCTCATCTGAAAAATTTAGTGATTATGATTTCAGTCTTGCCAATCAAAAAACATTCTTTGATAAAATAGTAAAGCAGGGAAAGACAGATGCTGAAGGAAATGCTGCTGAAACCTACGAAGTGCCGGCAACTTATGCTAACACAGGCGCCCTGAAAGCAAATTTTTATACAACTGTTTTTGATGAAACGGGCAGACCGGTAAGCAGGGCTGCTTCTGTTGATATATTCACGCAGGATGTTTTCTTTGGGATCAAACAGGATTGGAATTATTATTATCCGCTGAACCAGGAGGTGAAACTTCAACTGGCTGCGGTTAATAAAGATGGTAATGCCGCCAATGGCACCGCAAGAATAGAAGTGATCAAGCATGAATACAATACGGTGCTGCAAAAAAGCGGCAGCTATTTCCGGTATCAATCACAACCAAGTGATAAACTGATGACGGAAAAACAAATGATGATCACTAACGGCACACCTTTTAGTTACATTCCAAGATCACCGGGCGATTACGAGATCAGGGTATATCTGCCCGGGGCCAATAGTTATGTAAGCCGTAAATTTTACAGCTACGGAAGCTGGGGTGGCAACAATAATTCTTTTGAAGTAAGCAGTGAGGGTAATATTGATATCACCGTGGGCAGAAAATCCTATATCACCGGCGAAGTTGTTACTGCTCATTTCAATACCCCATTCAGCGGTAAGATGCTGGTAACGATGGAAACGGATCATGTTGTTTCTTATAAATATGTTGATGTCAGTAAGAGAGATGCCAGCCTTGATCTGGAATTGAATAGCGAACATGTTCCTAATGTGTATATCACAGCTACTTTGATCAAGCCCCATGAAGTATCGGATATTCCTTTAACAGTGGCACATGGTTTTCAGAGCGTGAAAGTGGAAGAACAGAGAAGGAAAATTACCGTCGCTATTGATGCCAACAAAACAGTTCGTTCTGGCACTCAGCAGAAGGTTACAGTAAAAGCTGCGGCTGGTAGTTATGTAACCTTAGCCGCTGTTGATAATGGTGTTTTACAGGTGAGTGATTTTAAAACACCAGATCCGTATAATTATTTTTACCAGAAGAAAGCATTGCAGGTAAATGCATTTGATCTGTATCCATTACTATTTGCAGAAGTGCGGGCTAAACTCAGCAGCACGGGTGGTGATGGTTACGGGTTCAGCACAAACAAGAGGGTTAACCCGATGCCGGCTAAAAGAGTAAAAGTAGTAAGCTACTGGAGTGGTATTAAAAAAACGGACGGAAGTGGTGAAGCCAATTTTGAATTTGATATTCCACAATTTAGCGGTGAATTGAGATTGATGGCCGTGGCTTACAAAGGACAAAGCTTTGGCGGGGCTGAAAACACTATGACTGTAGCTGATCCAATTGTTATCAGTACAGCATTACCAAGATTTTTAAGCCCGGGTGATACGGTGCAGGTGCCGGTTACCTTGAGTAATACAACAGATAAATCAGCGAATGTAACAGCCAGCATTGCTACCGAAGGTGCAGTAAAAGTTATTGGTGGTAATAATCAAACGGTATCATTGAATGCAAAAAGTGAAGGAAGAGCATTATTTAGTGTAGTGGCAGATCCGGCTATCGGTATAGCCAAAGTGATGGTGAATGTAAGTGGAATGGGAGAAAAGTTTACCGATGCTACAGAAATATCTGTTCGACCGCCCTCCACCTTACAAAAGGTAACAGGTAGTGGTGCTATTGCTGCAGGCAGCACACAAAAAATAAATATTGGATTGAGTGATTTTATTCCGGGCAGTACTGATTATCGCCTGGTGGTGAGTCGTTCACCCGCATTGGAGTTGGGCGAGCAACTCCGTTATCTTGTTCAGTATCCGTATGGCTGCACCGAACAAACAGTTTCATCTGCTTTTCCTCAATTATATTATGGTGATATGGCAGACCTGATGCAATTGAACAAGCAGAATAAGATGAATGCCAATGCAAATATTTTGGAAGCCATCCGCAAAATTAAAATGAAACAGTTGTATAATGGAGCAGTGACGTTATGGGATGGCGAAGGCAAAGAAGACTGGTGGGCTACTATTTATTCTGCACATTTTTTACTGGAAGCAAGGAAAGCTGGGTTTGATGTAGACAATAGTTTACTGGAAACCATGCTGAACTATATCAACAATAAATTGAAGAGCCGGGAGATGATCACTTATTATTATAACCGTGATCAAAATAAAAAGATCGCTCCGAAAGAAGTGGCCTATGGCCTATATGTGCTGGCTTTAGCCAACCGCAGTAACGTGCCGGCGATGAATTATTATAAAGCCACTCCTTCAGTACTTGCGTTGGATAGCCGTTATCTTTTATCAGCAGCTTATGCTATTGCCGGTGATAAAAGATCTTTTACAACTATGCTGCCCTCCTCCTTTGCAGGTGAAATATCGGTGCCGCAAACGGGCGGTAGCTATTATTCGGATGTAAGAGATGAAGCGATTGCGTTGAATGCGTTGATTGATGTGGATCCCGGGAATGGCCAGGTAGGCGTAATGGCAAAACATGTAAGTGATAAATTAAAAACAAGAAGATACCTGAGCACCCAGGAAAGGGCCTTTGCATTTCTTGCGTTGGGGAAACTGGCGAGAGCAGCGAATAATTCAACCGCCAGTGCAGAAATAAAAGTAAACGGGAAGACGATTGCTAAAGTGGATAATGGCCAGTGGAAAGGAGACAGGAATGCTTTGAACGGAAACAATGTGGAGATCGTTACCAAAGGAACGGGCCGGTTGTATTATTTCTGGCAGGCAGAAGGTATTAGTGCCAGCGGTGCCTATACAGAAGAAGACAGTTACCTGAAAGTGAGAAAACGTTTTTATGATCGTTTTGGGAATGCACTAACCGGCAATACATTTAAACAGAATGACCTGGTCATTATTGGCATCAGCCTCGAACGTTCTTTTTCTACACCGATAGAAAATGTGGTCATCACTGATCTTTTACCTGCCGGGTTTGAAATTGAAAATCCACGAACCAAGGAGATACCCGGTATGGATTGGATAAAAGATGCTGCCAGCCCGACGGCATTGGATGTAAGAGATGATCGCATTCATTTTTTTGTGGATGCTTATAATAACAAACAAACTTATTATTATGCGGTGAGAGCCGTATCACCCGGCCAGTATAAGATGGGACCCGTAAGTGCTGATGCGATGTATAATGGAGAATATCATTCGTATCATGGGGCGGGGGTAATAAGGGTAGTGCAGTGATATTATTTACGGTGATTACGGTTGCCAACCCTTTAAGGGTTGGCAACCGTAATCACCAACAGCCAATAACAGGTAATAAAAGGAATACTGTAGTTAATAACAATTTTCTATTTTTGAATAAGCCGTGTTTACCGCACGGTTTATTCTTTATACAATTGTGTTATTAAACTTACAGTATGAAAACAAAGCTTGTTTTTCTCTTTTCACTTCTTTTTAGTGTCGTCACTTCTTTTGCACAGGATAGTAAAGGCTGGCAAACGCTGTTTGATGGTAAAACCCTCAACGGGTGGCAACGCATGGCCGGCACGGCTGAATATTCGGTTGAAGATGGAGCTATAGTAGGTACTTCAGTAGTTGGATCACCCAATACCTTTTTAGTAAGCGATAAAAAATTTACCGGCGATTTTATACTGGAGATGGAAGTAATGATGCAGGATACTTTGACGAATTCCGGGGTGCAGTTCAAAAGTAATTACGATGCAACAGCCAATAAGGGTAAAGGAAGGGTTTTTGGGTATCAGTTTGAGCTCGATCCTTCTTCAAGAAAATGGAGCGGCGGTGTATATGATGAAGGAAGAAGAGACTGGTTGTATACCGGGTCATTGAATGCAACTGCACAGGTAGCTTTCACCCCCCGTGTATATCATAAAATGAAAGTTGAATGCATTGGTAATACCATCAAGACATGGCTTGACGGAACTGCCGTAGCTTATGTGGTGGATACATTGACAAAAAATGAAGGATTGATCGGTTTACAGGTGCATGCTATTAGCAAACCACAATTTGCCGGTATAAAAATTTACTGGAAAAATATACGAATTAAAACAACAGGGATTACAGCTACCGCTTTTCCCAAAGGAATATATGTTGCCAACTTTCAACCTAATGTTTTGACGGCGTATGAAAAACAAAACGGCTGGAAATTATTATTTGATGGAAAAACAAATAAAGGATGGAAGGGAGCGTATAAACCAGGCTTTCCTGCAAAAGGCTGGGAAGTTAAAGATGGTATGCTCGGTGTTGTTTCATCCGAAGGAAAGGAATCTACCAATGGCGGCGACATAGTTACCTTGGATAAATACGGAGCTTTTGATCTTTCGTTTGAATTTAAATTAACTCCCGGTGCTAATAGCGGTATAAAATATTTTGTAACGCTCACAGAAAACAATGCCGGTTCGGCTATCGGCCTTGAATACCAGGTGCTGGATGATACATTACACCCCGATGCAAAACTGGGGCGTAATGGCAACCGTACTATGGCGTCGTTGTACGATCTTATCAAAGCAGAAAAACAAAAACGCTTTATCAAACAGCCCGGGGGCTGGAATATAGGACGCATTATTGTTTATCCCAACAACCATGTAGAGCATTATTTGAATGGATTGAAAGTATTGGAATATGACCGGGGTTCTGAGGCTTACCGTCAACTGGTAGCTATCAGCAAATACAAAGACTGGAAAAACTTCGGCGAGGCTAAAGAGGGATACATTCTTATCCAGGATCATGGCAATGAGGTGAAATACCGTAGTATTAAGATAAAAACGCTCAAATAATTCACTTCATTAAATGGTGAACGAATGAAGTGAATAGTGGTTGTGTTATAACCTCACGGCTTCGTTCACTTTGTTTATATAATCAGTCACCTCTGTTTCTCCGGGGTCTTGCAACAGGATATAAAATAAAAAACCCTTCCCGCAATTGCAGGAAGGGTTTTCGAACGACTTTTTATATCAGTAATGATTAATAATCGCTGTTGTATCCACCGCTACCACGGTCACGGTTGTAGCCGCCGCCACCGCCGCCGCTTTTACCTTTGTAACCGCCACCGCCGCCGCTGCCACCTTTGTAGCCGCCGCCACCGCCGCCGCTACCAAAGCTTCTTTTCTTGAAGCCGCCACCGCCGCCGCTGCCACCACCTTCCGGTTTAGGACGACTTTCGTTGACTACGATGTTACGACCATCAACTTCAGTACCATTCAAAGCAGTGATTGCTGCCAGTGCCTGGTCGTCGTTGGCCATTTCAACAAAGCCAAAGCCTTTGCTGCGGTTAGTGAATTTGTCGGTAACAATTTTAGCTGATACCACTTCGCCGTGTGAAGCGAATAAATTTGAGAGATCCTGATCCTTCAGGTTCCAACTCAGGTTTCCTACGTAAATGTTCATTGTGTTGTGAAATTTAAAACAAATAAAAAAGTGTCAACAGTAAACAGTAACCAATGAACATTCACAGGAATTTGAGAAAAGTTCAGGACTTGTGAAACTGAAAGAACACCAATACAGGGCAAAATAACGGATTTTTTTTTGAGATATTGCCAAATTCTTCCT
>DASVOE010000111.1:0-20905 GCA_036383515.1 Chitinophagaceae bacterium
TTACATTCCTGGTTGTTGGAAACATAGTGCAATGTCCGGGCCCTGTCGCCACTGGCGATGATGCTGCCATAAGCTGCACCTGTAGCCCGCTGACTTAAAAATGAATGAAATATTTCAGCTTCTATTTCATATTCCATCACACCGGGCTTAATAAATTTCAACAAACGACGAAACGTGGCGTCCGTAATATCGATGGCCTTTTGTAATACTTCTACCTCGAGAGCTGTTTTTATTCCTCTCACCTCCTTCATGATCTTTGCTGCCCGTGAATACGCATGAAGTGGGTAGCGTTTTTTCATTTCATCAATAAAACGGTAATCCCTTGTTCGTACTGTACTTGCTTTGCGATCGTTTTCATTACTATCGAGGTAAATAGTATCAGCCAAATGAATCCATGGTTGTAATAAACCGTCGAGACTATCCAGCCAAACAATAGTTTTAATACCACTGGTAGCCTGCGCTTCATTGACACGCAATCTTTTGCCATCCCATTTTTCTTTCAGTTCATTGGGACGAACCAACACAAGCACCTCCCGGTATTTTGGATCAGGATTATCCGGAAACAGGATGACCATGCTATCTTCCTGTGTAATACCACTCAGCCAAAACAGGTCGCTGTTCTGTTTGAAATGATAGATTGCATCCCCATTCACAGGCACTTCATCATTACTTACAAAAATGGCGATGGAGTTTTTCTGCATCTGGCTGGTGAACCGCTGACGGTTCTTTACAAATAGTTCAGGGTTAAGGGGCAAGTATTTCATGAATGCATTATTTTTTTTATGCTTCAAGGGCAACGAGACGGTGAAAATAGTAAAGAGGGCTAAGATAGTGACCAATTATGTCGGCAATCGGTCTTTCATCACAAAACTGGCAAATCTTTACAAAAATGAATGTTTTTCAATGATTGCTGTTTTCTTTTTGACTTCATCCAATTTCATCCCTGCTGAATGAAAACTAACCAAAACTCTATCAAAAAAATTAACAGGCATCGAATGTGTTGCACTAACACTTGTTTGTATCGAAACAGGTTTCTGACTTACCTTTGACCCCATAACAAATACGATTGCTAAATATGTCAGCTCCAACTATTACTATTCCCAGGAAATCTCTTTTAAAAATCGGTCTCAAACACACAGAATCCATACACTATCAACTCTCACCAGAAGAACTCGTTCAGGATACGCTACGTATTGGTGAAGGTGTACTGAATGATACCGGTGCCCTGGTTATTCGCACCGGCGAGTTTACCGGTCGTTCACCAAAAGATAAATTCACGGTGAAAGATGAGATCACTGCAGATTCCGTGCATTGGAATGAATTCAATATTCCGCTTGAACCCAACTACTTTGATATTATTTCAAAAAAAATCAGGGACTATATTGATACACTTCCAGAAATATGGGTGCGTGATTGCTATGCCTGTGCCGATCCGCGTTACCGTCTTAACATAAGAGTGGTAAATGAAAAGCCATGGAATAATTTATTTGCGTACAATATGTTTCTTCGCCCAACTGAAGAAGAACTGGAAACATTTGAACCCGACTGGCATGTGATCTCGGTGCCGAGTTTAAAATTGAATGCGGCAGAATGCGGAACAAGACAGCATAATGGTTCCATCGTTTCTTTTAAACATAAAATGATACTGATCGCCGGATCAGGTTATACCGGTGAGACCAAGAAAGGTATTTTCACCATCCTGAATTATATCCTTCCGCATGAGAAGAATGTATTGAGTATGCATTGCAGTGCTAATATGGGTAATGCTGGTGATACCGCCATATTTTTTGGATTGAGTGGAACCGGTAAAACAACCCTGAGCGCTGATCCTAACCGTAAATTGATCGGTGATGATGAACATGGCTGGACAGCCGACAATATTTTCAACTTTGAGGGTGGTTGTTATGCCAAAACGATCAATCTTACTGAAGAAAAAGAACCAGAGATATTTAATGCGATCCGTCCGGGCGCATTGGTAGAAAATGTAACTTTTTACCCCGGCACCAACAGCATCAATTTTGATGATGGATCAATAACAGAAAATACAAGAGTCTCTTATCCCTTGCATTTTATCAGCAATGCAATGGAGCCCTCCATTGGCGGTTTACCCAAAAATATTTTCTTTCTTACCTGTGATGCGTTTGGTGTATTGCCTCCTATTTCTAAATTGACTCCCGGCCAGGCCATGTACCAGTTTATTTCAGGATACACAGCCAAAGTGGCCGGTACCGAAGCAGGAGTAACTGAACCTAAACCAACTTTCAGTGCCTGCTTTGGCGCACCATTTCTTCCCTTACACCCGGGTAAATATGCCCAAATGCTGGGTGATAAAATGCAGCAGCATAAAGTGAATGTGTGGATGATCAATACTGGCTGGACCGGTGGCCCCTATGGCATTGGCAACCGTATGAAGCTGAAGTATACAAGAGCTATGATCACCGCTGCATTGGAAGGACGATTGAATGAAGGAGAGTTTCAAACACATCCTGTATTTGGCATGGCCATTCCCCAGCAATGTCCTGGCGTTCCTGCTGAAGTATTGAATCCCCGGAATACATGGACGGATAAAACGGCCTATGATGACAAAGCCGTTTACCTGGCTGGTTTATTTGTAAAGAACTTTGAAAAATATGCCGATGGGGTATCTGCAGAGATACTGGCAGCTGCGCCCAAATTATAAGATACGATACTGGACGATTTTCATTTTATACACTTTATGCCCCGGCAGTTTTAAAATTGCCGGGGTTTTTTTATTTTTATTAACGACAAAAAAAGCAACTGCTAAAATTTTTCCAGCGACTTTCCGTTAAGATTATCCCCATGCCTCCATTTATAAAATACTTTTTTTTATTACTGCTACCCCTGAGTGCTATAAGCCAGGATAAAAATGAAGAACTGATAGAATGGGATGCCAGCTCAAAACTTTCCTGGGCAGATTATAAGGCCAAAGCAGATGTTACTACAGATGCCGCTGCTATCACCACCACTTATTTAAGTTTAGAATATAATGTAAACCAACAAGGCTTCAATTATAAGATACAGTGCCGGTTTTCAAAAAATCGTTCCTGGGGTATACATAAAACAGCGTATATCCTTAGTCATGAACAGGGTCATTTCGATATAGCCGAGGTATATGCCCGTAAGCTCCACAAGGCAATGAGTGAGTACCAATTCAATAAGCGAACGTTTCAGCAGGATCTGAAAAAAATATATGAAGAGATAATGAGTGAAAAAGAAGAGATGCAGAATCAGTATGACGAGGAAACCAACCACAGCATCAGGAAAGACAGGCAGGCCGAATGGCTGAAAAAAATAGCAGACCTGCTGTCAGCATATGAAGACTACGCTGATTATAAATACCTGTAATTATCTACCTGAGATCTTCCTGTTTTACCCTTGAAGGAGTTTCTTTTCCTGTTATGATACCTGTTGCACTTAATGCAATAGACCTTATGATCATCGCCATGTTTTGCATATCCAGCGTTTCAATCTCATCACTTACTTTATGATAGTTAGGCTCGCTGTCCATTTTAGAAGTGGAAATGGTATGCGCCGGCACACCCAATCTTGCCAGGGTAGCGTTATCAGAACGATAGAATAATTGTTGTTGTGGATAAGGGTCAGGATAAAATGTAAATCCTGTTCCTTCCAGGTTCTTTTGCAAAATAATTCCCATATCCGTTTTTTCATACCCGGTGATATAGGCTGAGTTCTTCCCCCATTTACTTTCTGTTCCTATCATTTCAATATTGAACATGGCCACTACTTTATCGGCATCAAATTGTTTTGAAAAATATTGAGATCCATAACCTCCTGATTCTTCTGCTGTGAATGCTGCAAACACCAATGTCCTTTCATTATTCTTTATGCTTTTGAAATAATTTGCCAGTAAAATAACGGCTGTCGTGCCTGCTGCATCATCATTAGCTCCATTATAGATAGAGTCGCCATCTACAGGTGTTCCCGTGCCGATATGATCATAGTGTGCAGAAAAAACCACGAACTCATTCTTTTTTGATTTGCCGGGAATAATACCCACTACATTAGCCAGTTTCTGTTCGGTAATTTCCTGTTTGGCTTCAATGGTAAAATTCTTTGGTATTGTGGTGCCTAAAATAAAAGCAATGCTTTTATCTGTTTTAAAGATGCTGCGTTTGGCTAAGCGGGAAAAAAGAGGAGCATAGCTTTCATCTACGATCACCAGCATGTTCTTTTTATATTGTTTGATCCCTGCAGCTTCCCGGCTCAGGTTACCGCCGGGTTTAATCATTAATGTTTCTACATCCGAGGATTGATCAAATTTTATATCGGTGAGGCAACTCACGACAATCAGTTTTTGAGCATCAATGCTGACGCCATCCGCTGTGGCAGCAGCGCTAATTTGTTTGGGCCGGATAAGACTGAAACTTTGCTGGTAATGATCACTGGCATCAAGGGTGCGAAGACCAATAGCTTTAAATTCCGCTTCGATAAAATCAGCTGCTTTATCTATCTCCGGCGAAAAAACTTTGCGGCCCTTCATCTCATCAGCAGCCAATACTTTTTCAATTCGTTCTACCTCCGCAGCATTGATAATGGCTTCGAGTCGCTGGCCCCAAGTAAAAAGGGTTATTGTTGTCAATAACCCTGTTATAAAAAGTTTCTTCATGATTGGTGATTTGCGTTACAGGCTCATCATCTCTTTAAATTTGACGGTCTGTCTTCTGCTTACCTCAATTTTCTCGCCACCTTTTAATTCCAGTAGCAATCCCCCATTAAAGTAAGGTTCTACCTTTTCTATCATCCGCAGGTTTACAATGTGTTTGCGATTGGCCCGGAAAAAATATTTTTCATCCAATCTTTCTTCCAGCGCATTGAGTGATTTTAAAATCAGCGGTTTATTGCCCGCAAAGAAAACCTTGGCATAATTCCCTACACTTTCAAATAACCGGATCTCACTTAGTTTTACAAACCAGCAACGTTCGCCATCTTTTACAAATACCTGGTCGTTTTCATTCAGTATACTGTTATTAGTGTTTTCCGTAGCCGAGCGGGGTTCTTTTATATCGTTGAAGTGTAATTTCTGAATTGCATCAGCAAGGCGCTTCGGCTCTACAGGTTTTAATAAATAGTCCAGCGCATTTACTTCAAATGCTTTCAATGCAAATTCATCATAGGCTGTGGTGAAAATGACCTGTGGGGTCTTTTCCAGGTCAGACAGCATATCAAATCCTGTTTTGCCCGGCATTTGTATGTCGAGAAAAATGAGGTCTGGCCGCTGGCTTTCAATTTTGCTGATACCTTCTTCCGCATTCGCAGCTTCGTCTATTACTTCTACCTCGGGAAATTCCTGTAACAGCTTTTTTAATTCTGCCCTGGCTAACCGTTCGTCGTCAATAATAATTGCTCTCATGTGTTTGATTTAATTCATATCAAAAGGTATGGAAACCTTTGCTTCAACCATTGATGGTGATAATTGCTTTATTTCAAATTTAGCTTTATCCCCGTATAAAAGACTCAGGCGGTTGGTAGTGCTGGATAAGCCAAATCCTTCATTATTGATATACCCATTAAGATGGCCGGTATTTTGCACGACCAGCTCATGAAAGTTGTCTTTGAAATCTGAAATGATCCTGACCACTCCGCCATTAATTTGTTTACTAATGCCATGTTTAATTGCATTTTCCACTAATGTTTGCAACATCATGGGTGGCACCTGCTGGTCCAATGTATCATCATCTACCTGGTATTCGATGCGGAGACGATCTTCAAACCGCATATTTTCCAGTGCGAGATAATCTTTTACAATACTCAATTCTTTTTCAAAACTCACTTTCTCCTCTTTATCGGTCTGCATGCTGCTGCGAAGGATATTACTCAATTCTGTTACAGCTGCTCTTGCTCTTTGTGGATTCTCATCTACCAATGCCCGGATACTGTTGAGAGAATTAAAAATAAAATGCGGGTTGATATGTGCTTTGATAGTTTTTAATTCAAGGGCCTTTACCAATGCTTCGAGCTGCAATGTATCCAATTGCTGTTTACGGCTTTTGGCTACATAATGGTACATGAAATAGATCAGGTTCCAGATAAAGAAGTAAATGAAAAAATAAAAGGCGCCATTCATGACCAGCAGGAACTTGTTATTGAGAAATTCTTTTTCCTTTTTGATCAGTAAATGCCATTCGATCAAAACAGCCATATCGATCATTGAACCGATCAAAGAAAAAGCGGCTGTAAGAATAACAAATTGCAGGATTTGTTTTTCCAGCTTTTTCTGCAACACATTCCACCGGATGATGGCCAGCCGCATCATGTGGGTGAGCATGATGCCTAATAATACAAACACACCCAGCCGGCCAAATACAAGAACCCGGTTATCATAATCCTCCAGTTGGTCGAATGACCAGTTGAAAAAGATGTTGATCAGCGCAAAAAAGCCCCAACCTACTCCCTGGAACAACCAATATGTCCGGTTTCCAAATCGCATAAAAACAAATGTATATTAATCCCACCAGTGGCGGCTTCCGTAAATATACCAGTGGACAATAACTTTTACAAATGGGAAGGGGCCGACATGAATTTGTTAATGAATTTCGAGGCCTTTTCAACCACCTGCCCGTTTAAATTGTTAAACAATCTTTACCAATCAGGCTCCGTCGAAAGTACTACTTTTACAACGTTAAAAATGATGCATGGAAATCACACCAGGCCCCTTACTACAAACTATTGATTCACCAGCCGATTTGAAGAAACTTCCCCGGGAGAAATTACACCAGGTTTGTGATGAATTGAGACAATATATTATCGACGTGGTAAGTGTGCATGGCGGACATTTTGGAGCCAGTCTCGGTGTAGTTGAATTAACTACAGCATTGCATTACGTTTACAACACTCCTTATGATCAGTTGGTTTGGGATGTAGGCCACCAGGCTTATGGCCATAAAATACTCACAGGCCGTAGAGATAATTTTCCTACCAATAGAAAATATCATGGTTTGAGTGGCTTTCCTAAAAGAAGCGAAAGCGAGTATGATACGTTTGGCGTAGGTCATTCTTCCACTTCTATTTCTGCAGCACTGGGTATGGCGATAGCTGCTAAGTATAAAGGTGAAAAAGACAGGAAGGTTGTTGCCGTAATCGGTGATGGAGCAATGACAGCTGGTCTTGCTTTTGAAGGAATGAATCATGCGGGAGTAGCTGATGCCGATATGCTCATCGTTTTAAATGATAACTGTATGGGAATTGATCCCAACGTTGGCGCTTTAAAAGAATACCTGACCGATATCACCACTTCCCCTACTTATAACAAGGTAAAAGATGATGTTTGGAAACTGATGGGCAAATTACCTATCGGTAAAAATTTCAGCCGTGCCATGGCGCATAAGCTGACGGAGGGAATGAAAGGAATGGTAAGCAGCAGTGCTAATTTATTCGAAGCATTAAAGCTCCGCTATTTTGGTCCTATTGATGGACATAATGTAGCCAAACTGGTAGACACGTTAAAAGATCTTCGTGAAATACCCGGCCCCAAAATACTTCACATTATTACGACCAAAGGAAAAGGCTATTCATTGGCAGAAAAAGATCAAACCAAATGGCATGCACCGGGCTTATTTGATAAGATGACAGGTGAGATCCAGAAAAAGAAATTCGATCTGCCACAAGCGCCCAAATACCAGGATGTTTTTGGACATACGATTATAGAACTGGCTGAACAAAACGATAAAATTTTTGGCATCACCCCGGCTATGCCATCCGGCTCCTCGTTAAAATATATGATGGAGAAAATGCCGAATCGGGCATTTGACGTAGGCATTGCCGAACAACATGCTGTAACAGTTAGTGCAGGCATGGCGACACAGGGATTGAAAGTTTTTTGCAATATCTATTCGTCCTTTATGCAAAGAGCTTATGACCAGGTGGTGCATGATGTTGCTATTCAAAAATTACCTGTTATTTTTTGCCTCGACCGTGCCGGTTTAGTAGGCGATGATGGCCCTACGCATCATGGATGTTATGACATTGCTTTCTTCCGTTGCATTCCAAACATGATCATCAGTGCACCCATGAATGAAAGTGAATTGAGAAACCTGATGTACACAGCACAATTGGAATCTACGCAACTTCCTTTTGTGATCCGCTATCCACGGGGCGAGGGTGTGATGCCCGAATGGAAAACGGAGATGAAAGAAATTGAGATCGGTAAAGGAAGAAAATTGAAAGAAGGAAAAGATATAGCTATTCTTTCATTAGGGCATCCGGGCAATTTTGCGGCGGCAGCCATTCGTGATTTAAAAAATGATGGACTAAATCCCGGTCACTATGATATGCGGTTTGCCAAACCGTTGGATGAAGTATTGCTGCATGAAGTACTGGGTCAATATGAAAAGATCATAACAGTAGAAGACGGTACCGTAGAAGGCGGGTTTGGCAGTGCTGTATTAGAATTCATGGCGCAGCATGGCTATAAGAATGATATAAAGATCCTGGGTATTCCCGACAGGTTGGTGGAGCATGGCACGCCAAGAGAATTGCATCGTGAATGTGGTTATGATGCCGCTGCTATTGCTGATACCGTAAGAGAAATGATGAAAGATAAGGTTACCGTGAGCAGGTTGCTGGGATAAATCATTCTGAATTTTTAACAACCCGCAAAAAATTATTTTTGTGAACTTTCGTTGGTTAAGCGTCTCATAGAAGCTTAACCATTTTTATGTTCAGACCAATTCACTTACTGCTGATCTTTTCGTTCCTCCTTTCGTTTACCTGGCTATCGTCTTCGGGCTTATGGAAACATACAAAGAATAGTTTGTCCAACTCCTCTCCTGCCTACCCTGAACTTGAGAAATCGTCTTTCGAAAAACTCCGTCTCAAAGCCAGTGATGTAAAATCCTTTGTTAAGCTGAAAGGATATAACGAAACTATTTGCTTATTGATAGATATGAGTATACCCTCCGGCCAAAACCGCTTTTTCGTATACAATCTTAAAAAAGATACGCTTCAAAACAGCGGGCTTGTTACGCATGGCCGTTGTAATCAAATGTGGCTGGAGGGCAGGAAGTATGGAAATACAGTAGGCTGTGGTTGTAGTTCATTGGGCAAATACAAGGTTGGTAATTCTTATACAGGCCGATTTGGTCTCGCCTTTAAATTGCATGGACTTGACAAAACAAATGATAAAGCCTTCGAAAGATATGTTGTACTGCATGCTCATGCATGTGTGCCTGAAACAGCAATAAAGGATGATATCTGCCAGAGTGATGGCTGTCCTACCGTCGCCCCGGGTTTTTTACAACAACTTAAACCGATAATCAGTTCTTCAATTAAACCTATTCTACTTTGGATATTTGAGTAAAGCCATGAAAAGAAAGAGCCCTTCATTTTATTTGAAGGGCTCTTTTATTAAAATCAAAATTTTGATTATGCAAGACTTGCTTCCATCGTAATAGTAATAGTTGTATTCAACGATTTACTGATCGGGCAATTTGCTTTTGCATTAGCAGCACATTCTGCAAATTTAGCCGCATCAATGCCGGGAACAGTGGCTTTCACTTCCAAATGACTTTCTGTTATAACGCCATCACCCAGCGTGATCGTACATTTTGTATCTATGTTCTCCGCTGTAAAACCTGCTGCCTGCAATACAAAACTCAGTTTCATAGTAAAACAGCCTGCATGTGCTGCAGCTACCAGTTCTTCAGGATTTGTCCCGACACCATCTTCAAACCGGCTTTTATAAGAATACTGTGTGTTATTCAAAACACCTGATTGCGTCGTGTTGGTTCCCTTACCTTCTTTTCCTGAACCTTTCCAATTTGCTGTAGCAAAACGTTTCATCATAAAAAATTTAAAAGATTATAGAGATTGATTTTCGTCTTCCAGTTCGGCCAGCCTGTTCTCCGGCTCATTGTATTCAATGATAAAATTATTCATCCCTTCCCCGATCATGATCTTCAGAAATTTCTGCTGCACCAGTTCCAGCAGGGAAAGGAAAAGAAAGATGGCATGAACCCTGTTCTCCGACCTTTCAAATATTTTTTCAAAGGAAACTGTTTTTTCAGCTTGTGCCAGTGACAACATATTCTGCCGGCTTCCTTCCATCGTATAATTATACTGAACAACGGTATGCACCGGTTTGTTCGTGCGGTCTGAATATTTTTGCATAGCCCGTTCAAATGCCTTCATCAGTTTGAACAGGGTTATATTTTGTATCTCTGTGCCATCAACGGCTTCTTCGCCTATCTGTGCAAGTTCTTTATGAATATTTCCCCTTTTCACCATCAGCATCCTCAATGCTTCCATCTCAGCCATCTGTGCTGATGCTTCTTTGAATCTTTTATACTCCATGATCTTATTCACCAGTTCCTGGCGGGGGTCAATCTCATTGCCCTGTGCATCCACTTCTTTTCTTGGCAATAACATTTTTGCCTTAATGCGCATAAGGGTAGAAATGAAAAGAATAAATTCACTTGACAACTCAATGTTCAATGATTCCTGTTCATGGATATACGTAAGAAAATCATTGATGATACCCGTGATCGGTATATTGTAAATATCCAGTTCATCTCTTTCAATAAAGAACAAAAGAAGATCGAAGGGTCCCTCGAACTGGGGAAGTTTAATCTGGTACGATGTATTATTCAATCTCACTAGTATTTAAAGTAAAAAAATCCCATAGAGTCTTGCAAACGGGACTCAAAAGTAAGGTAAAAAGGCCTTGAAGGGTTACCCAGTTTTCAACGTTATTTTTTCAACGAATCTCTTATTTCTCTTAACAGGAGAACGTCTTCAGGCACAGGTGCTGGTGCAGGGGCTTCTTCTTTTTTCTTCATCATCCGGGTCATTGATTTAATAAGCAGAAAAAGCACAAAAGCTATTACAATAAATTTAATAATAGCAGCAAGGAAATTTCCATACTTCACCGTTCCCCAGGTCAGCTCTTTTATATCCTTGGCCCCTACTGCGTTTAGTGCAGGAGTAAGTAATAGCGGCGTGATCACATCATCCACAAAAGATGAAACGATAGCCCCGAATGCAGCGCCAATTATAACAGCTACAGCCAGGTCAACAATATTGCCTTTCATGGCAAACTCTTTGAATTCTTTTAGCATTCCCATAAATTTTTAATTTAGTGATGATAAAATATGACGTTACTCTAATGGGCAGGAATAGTGGCTATTCTTACTTTAAATGTATTAATAAAATGTAACTCTCATTAATTCTGTTTCAACCCGGGAAATTGCATATCCAGGCTTTTGAGCAATTCCTGCAACCGGCTGGCGATAATAAATTCCTTATACCAGTTCTGATCTGACGGCACAATGGTCCACGGAGGGTTATCACAGTTTTCAAAACATTCTTCATACATCTGCATGTATATATCCCATAGTTTGGCTTCTTCAAAATCTTTTTCATTGTACTTCCACATCTTGGCGGGATCCTTTATACGTTCCTGCAAACGTTGCTGCTGTTCTTCGGGAGATATATGCAGGTAAAATTTCAGGATGTGGGTATGATTATGTTCCTGTAATAATTCTTCAAAGTCATTGATCGCTTTCATTCTTTTTCGGACTGTGGTATCATCACACCATTTATGCACCCGGGTGATCACGATATCTTCATAGTGCGACCGGTTAAAGACCTGGATCATCCCTTTGGCCGGTGTTTGCTCATGTATCCTCCATAAAAAATCATGTGATAATTCTTTTTCCGTAGGAGCTTTAAAAGATTGTACACTGACTCCCTGTGGATTCATGTTGCCCATCACATTCCTGATCACCCCGTCTTTGCCACTGGCATCCATGCCCTGTATCACCACAAGCACAGAATGTTTTCTTTCAGCATATAAAAGATTCTGCAACTCATCTAATTCTTCCAGGATTTGTGAAGTTTTTTCTTTTGTTTCTTTTTTGTCCATGTTATCCGGGGCACGGGTATCCGTTTTATACAGGCTTATTTTACTCATATAACTTCATGGTTATTTCACACAATATACTACTTCGATTAAGGTCATTCTGCAAGCTATAAAAAAATTGCCCGCTGTTTGTTTCGTTTCATGACCTTTGCCCTCCCGATAGTTATCGGGGTCTATGAATAATAAACTTATCAGCTGGTCCATCTTCATTATTCTTTGCATTATCTGGGGTAGCTCTTTTAAATTAATGAAAGACAGTGCAGCCAGCCTTTCTGCAGCGGAAATAGCAGGCTTAAGGATATTTTCAGCCGGTCTTGTGTTTATACCTTTTGCTTTATTCTATTTTTCAAAAATTCCCCGATCCAGGATGGGGCTTGTCATTTTAAGCGCCGTTTTTGGTAATCTGTTACCGGCTTTCCTGTTTGCCATAGCGCTTACAAAAATTGACGGGTCATTAGGAGGAATTCTTAATTCGTTGACCCCTCTCTGTGTAGTGATTATAGGAATCGTTTTCTTTAAAGACAGGTTTAAAACGCAAAAGATCGTCGGGGTATTGATCGGCTTATCAGGATTAATATTACTAACCATTGTGCCTGCCTTTACAGGTCAAAAAGATATCAGTTTTCATAATATTGGCTTTACGCTGCTTATTCTGCTGGCTACTTTTTTATATGGCATCAACGTAAACATGGTATCGCATTATTTAAAAGATCTCAACCCCATTCACCTTGCTACTGTTTCACTTGCCTTCATGGTGATACCTACCGGTATAGTTTTGTGGCAACAACATTTCTTTAGCCTCGATTTTACTAACCCCGGTATTCAACATGCTGTAATAGCTTCTGCGGGATTGGGAGTTGTAGGCAGTGCCATTGCTACTGCCCTTTTTTATATACTGGTAAAAAGGGCTGGTGGGTTATTTGCTTCGCTGGTTACTTACGGCATCCCTTTTATAGCGCTGTTCTGGGGATATATTGATAGCGAAAAAATATCGGTGATACAGATCGTTTGCCTTGGCATCATTTTGCTGGGAGTATATCTTGCTAATCGCCCGGATAAAAAAGAAAGCAACACCGTTTGATGTTGCTTTACAAATAAATTACAGGGGGAATTAAACCGCCATTATTTCTTTTTCTTTTGATGCAAGATGTTTTTCTACCAGGACGATGTATTTATCCGTTACCTGCTGCACATCGGCCTCTGCATCTTTGGCCGCATCCTCACTAAGCCCGTTCTTTTGCAATTTTTTAATTTGCTCTATTGCATCGCGACGGATATTGCGGATGGCCACTTTAGAATGTTCTCCTTCACCCATACATTTTTTCACCAGTTCCCTTCTTCTTTCTTCGGTTAATGGAGGCAGGAATAACCGGATAAAGCTGCCATCGTTCTGAGGATTGATACCAATATTGGCAGCAATGATTGCTCTTTCAATAGGCTGCAGCATATTCTTTTCCCAGGGTTGAATGCTCAATGTACGGGCATCCATCACGCTGATATTGGCTATTTGGTTAATGGGCATGGGTGAGCCATAATAATCCACTACGATCCCGTCCAGCATCTGGGGGTTAGCCTTGCCCGCCCTGATCTTTATCAACTCTGCTTCAAGATGGTTGATCGCTTTTAACATGTGATCCTCTAAACTTGCAATAATTGACGAAATGTCTTCTGTCATAACTATATTTTTTGAAATCGGAAATTTTTAATGGGAAGGCAAAGCTACTGAAAGCAGGGAATCAAAAAAAAATGCCCGGCTTTAGTCCCGGGCATTTTTAAAAGATTTATTTCTATTAGTTCTTATCGGCTAGAGAGGTTGCTTCCTGTGTCAGCGTCACAATTTTAGAAGTTGTTTTCAGTTCAGTTGTCCCATTCACGCTTTTAGCAATGACCATAGTACGCCGGGGTTTGCGGTTATAATACAAAAGGCCAAGGCCGGTAAAGGAAAGGGCCAGCATCATCAATAAAAGATTAGTAGGGCCTAATGATCTGCAGAGATAAGCCAGCACAATAAAGAAAACATTGATGCTAACACATACCAGGGTTACTGCTGCATGACCAAGACCCCTGTCGAGCAATAAATGATGCACATGATTGCGATCGGGTGTAAAAGGTGAACGGCCATTGAAAATGCGGATACCAAAAACTCTCAGGGTATCCAGCAAAGGAACAATCAATATAGAGAAACCAATAGCCACAGCCGATTCAAGCGGGATGGCTACTGCTGCTGAATTAGAACCGGCAACATTAATGAATTTTATTACCAGGATGGCATTCACCAGTCCGATCATTAGCGACCCCGAATCTCCCATAAATATCTTTGCAGGATGGTGATTAAAGATCAGGAAGGCTACCAGACTGCCTGCCATGGAAAAAGAAAGCAAAGCATACGCTTGTAGGTTAATGGCAAAGAAATAGGTGCCAAACACCAGCATAGTAAGTATACCAAGGCTGGAAGCTAATCCATCTATACCATCTATAAGATTAAAAGAGTTGATTACTACAATAATGGTCAAATAAGAAAGGGCAAGTCCAAAACTTTCGGGCACCTGTTCAAAGCCAAAAAGCCCGTGCATACTATCTATACGCAGCTGGCCCAGGTGAATAATGATAGAAGCAGCTATTACCTGCCCGATAAATTTTTTGCTGGCCGAAAGAATAATGAGGTCATCCTTTAAACCAAGAAAGAAAATAACAAATGCTGCAGCAAAAAAATATTGAAACTCGTAAAACTGGGGGCTTATTTGAATGGATAAAAGGGATGCCAGGATAAATCCCCCGAAAATACCTACACCGCCTAAAGAAGCCACCGGGCGAGTATGCACTTTTCTTTCATCAGGGATATCGTACAGCTTTTTTTGCTCTGCAATCTGCAAAACCACTGGTATAGCCAGGAAAGAGATAATGAAAGAAACCGAGGCTGTCAATAAAACATCAAGCATCAAGCAGTTTTTAGCGATACAAAAATAAGGTTTACGCTCCCGGTTTTCCTAATGTGCTTCACATTTTCAATGCTATTCAGCATTAATTTTAGATGAACACAGGATGATTTGATTTTTTTAAGACAGATTGATTGATCGGATGGATTTTCGTATTCAAAAAGATTGCACTTTTGCAGCGCTATCGCCGGGTTTGAACAGGCAAGATACAAAAAGTTTAAAAAGTACATAGTTTTTATGATAGAACTTTCAGCAATAACATCGCAGGTAAGAAGAGACATTGTAAGAATGGTCCATGGTGCAAGCAGCGGACACCCTGGTGGGTCATTGGGCTGTACAGAATTCTTTACAGCTCTTTACTTCAAAATAATGAAGCACCATCCTTCATTCAATATGGATGCTACGAATGAAGACGTATTCTTTTTATCCAATGGTCACATATCGCCAGTATTCTATTCTATTCTTGCCCGTTCCGGGTATTTTGATATCAAAGAGCTCGCCACTTTTCGTAAATTAAATTCAAGGCTGCAGGGGCACCCTACTACCCATGAACACTTACCCGGTGTTCGTGTTGCCTCGGGTTCTTTAGGCCAGGGATTAAGTGTGGCTATTGGCGCTGCACTCGCTAAAAAATTGAATAACGACAGCAATCTTGTTTTTTCTCTTCATGGTGATGGTGAATTGCAGGAAGGTCAAATATGGGAGGCAGCTATGTTTGCAGCGCATCATAAAGTAGATAATTTGATTTCAACTGTTGACTGGAATGGTCAGCAGATAGATGGACCTACCAAAAAGGTAATGAACCTTGGTGATCTTGGGGCAAAATTTGCCGCTTTTGGATGGGAAGTCACTCACCTTGAAAAAGGAAATGACATTGAGGAGGTGGTGAAAGCACTGGAGCATGCTAAAACATTAGTGGGTAAGGGCAAGCCAATTGTTATCCTGATGAAAACAGTAATGGGGAAAGGCGTTGATTTTATGGAAGGCTCGCATGAATGGCATGGCATAGCTCCTAATGATGAACAATTAGCGAAAGCACTGGCTCAATTGCCGGAAACGGTGGGGGATTATTAAGCCCCCTGTCCCCCGAAGGGGGAACTTAGATCGGACATTTCATTATTAATTGAATTTATTATAAAGAAGAAAGCTCTTACTCAAATAGTAAGAGCTTTCTTCTTTTAAAGCGTACGTCAACAGAAGGACTACGAATAGGTTTGACAGAGGGCTTTATTCACTCCTTAATGAAAATTCCTGGCGGGCCGCTTTTCTCGAGGGAAGCCAGGAAGCAATCAGCGCAATAACAAAAACGGTAGCGCCTACAAGCACAAAATCCATTGCTCTTAATTTCACCGGGAAATAATTGATAAGAAATGAACCCCCGGATAAGGGTATAAGATGAAATTTTATCTGTAGAAATGCGATCAGCAAGGCCAGCAGCATACCAGCTACTCCACCAATTAGGGCGAGCAGCATGCCTTCACTTAAAAATATTCGTTGAATAAACCCGTTACTGCTGCCCAATGCATGTAACACACTGATGTCTTTTTGTTTTTCCAATACCAGCATGGTCAGCGCCCCGATCATGGTAAAAGCAGCCACCACCAAAATCAGGCATAGAACACCATAGATAGCCCAGCGTTCCATATTCATTACAGAATATAAGCTGCGATTCTGCTGGTATTTATTCTGGAGCAGGTAATCCTTGCCAAAGATTAATGCTAATTCCTTTTTTACTTTATCGGTTTCATCGGGATTTTGTAGTGCTATTTCGATGGAACTATAATCATTAGCGCCTAATCGTAATGCCCGTTTTATAAAATCGATATTGGTGATGCCATATTTATTATCAAACTCCTGCTGTATCATGAAACCAGCGGAAGTACGAATAGTATCACCACTTACATCATTTAATGGATCGAGTGCTTCGGTTTCTGTTTTGCGGGGCAAATAAATAACCAGCGGATCCAAATGATTTTCGACATTAATATCCAACGCTCCCTCCAAACCAGCGCCTAATATCAGCATGGGATTTTCTTCATTGCCCAGGTCATATTCCTGGCCCTCTTTGCCTCCAAATAAATGATTGGCCACACCACTTACATACCTGTAATTTTCATCTACGCCTTTCAGATAAATGATTTGCTGGTTCTGACCTGTTTCATTTTCACTTCCATATTCCCTGCTCATCGCCTGTATCAAAGCCTTCTCTTCTACGACAAGAGAAAAGTTTTTAATCCCGGTGATGCCTTTCATTTTTGCCAATTGTTCCGGAGTCACCGTCATTACTTTCCCCGATTGTGGTGACACTTTCAAATCCGTATAAAAAGAAGAGTATAATGATTTCACCAATCCCTCAAATCCATTGAATACGCTTAGCACCAACACCAATGCTGCTGTGCCAATAATGATAGCCCCGATACTGATCCATGCAATGATATTAATTGCATTCGTAGTTTTCTTTGCTTTGAAATAGCGCCAGGCAAATAAAAAGTGCAAGGGGTTTAAAAGTTTAATAGTTTAAGGTTGCCTGCTATTCGCTTATTCGTCGTTAGAGGCAGGTGGTTTATCACCACTTATTTTCTTGAAGATCTCTTCCATCTTAAATACATGATCCAGTGTATCATCCTGGAAAAACCTCAAAACAGGAATGCTGCGTAATTGGTGACGCACCCTGGCAGCGAGTTCTTTTTTTATTTCATGATGACGGTCTTCGATTTTCTTCAACGCCACCGGTACATCTTTTACCTGGAAAAAACTAAGATAGAATCTTGCTTCCAGCAGGTCAGGCGTTACTTTCACCGATGAAATAGATACCATTCCCCCATCGATCATTCCAAGGCCCAACCGCTGAAAAATGATATTCATCTCTTCATTCAGCAGCCCGGCGATCTGTTTTTGTCTTTTACCCTCTTCCATACAAAATATTAAAATTAAAGTCAGCCTCACTAAAGCTATGCGGACGCTGTAAAATTAGTTACTTTGCGCCGTTCAGCATTTATTAAGACTAATGAAAAAATATTCGAGGATCTTTCAATATATCGGCAATTATAAGGGGCAGGTGTTTCTTTATTTTCTTTTTATTCTTCTTTCCATTGCTTTTTCTGTTGTTTCCCTGGGTATGCTGGCACCTTTTTTCAAACTGATTTTTGAACAGGATAAAACCGGTACCGGTGAAAGTGGCAATACTATCATCCGCTGGTTTGAAGACCTGATGCGACAGCAAATGAATTCGGACGGTGCTTTTGGTGGCACTTTGGGTGTACTGGGATTGCTTTGTATCATCATCATCGTTTCCATTTTTTTAAAAAACCTGTTTCTGTTCCTATCCTATTATATTCTCAACCCGCTAAAGAATAAGATCGTCAATTCGCTGCGAATTGACCTTTACAATAAGATATTGCATCTGCCCATTGGTTATTTTACCGAAAAAAGAAAAGGTGATCTTATTAGCCGCATCACTAATGATGTAGGTGAAGTAGAAACTTCTGTAGTAGGTACATTGGAAGGATGGGTAAGAGATCCACTCACTATACTGATCAATTTTGCAGTATTGTTTTATATCAGCCCCCGTCTTACCATCTTCATTCTCATCTTTATTCCCGTCATCGGTTTTGTTATTGGTCGTATAACCCGGTCATTAAAAAAGCAATCAGGTGAAGTAGCGGTCAAACATGGTGAATCTGTTTCTGTGCTGGATGAAACACTGACAGGGCTTCGGGTAATTAAAGCATTCAATGCAGAAAAATTGCTGAAGGACCGCTTCTTTACTGTTAATGAAGAATTATTAACGGCAAAAAACAAGATCGGTTACCGCCGAGATCTTGCTTCGCCATTATCTGAATTTATGGGAGTGTTGATCTTTTGCGGTATTCTTTGGTTTGGAGGACAGTTGGTCTTGAAAAAAGAAATTGCATTGGATCCTTCTGTTTTCCTGGCTTATCTCGCTTTGTTTTATAATATCATCAACCCCATCAAAACGCTGTCTACTTCGTTTAGTAATATGCAGAAAGGGTCGGCAGCCATTACCCGGATTGAAGAGGTATTGAAGACACCGATCACCGTTGACGATAACCCCCATGGAAAAAAGATTCTATCCTTCAATGATAAAATTGAATTTCAGAATGTCCGCTTTGCCTATGATGATGCGGTTATTCTTGATAACATCAACCTCACGGTTGAAAAAGGAAAAACCATTGCGTTGGTAGGTTCTTCCGGAGCTGGTAAATCTACCCTGGCTGATCTTGTTCCCCGCTTTCATGATGTGACCAGTGGGGAAGTATTGATTGATGGCATTAATATCAAAGAATATTCATTGCATTCAGTTCGAAGCCTGATGAGTATCGTCACGCAGGAACCGATCTTATTCAATGACAGCATTGCTAATAATATTAAACTCGGTAAAGAAGATGCAACAGAGGAAGAGATAATCCACGCCGCTAAAGTGGCTAATGCCCATCATTTTATTACCCATAAAGAACAGGGTTATTCAACTAATATAGGAGACCGTGGTACCAAGCTGAGTGGTGGTGAACGTCAGCGATTGACGATCGCAAGAGCTGTGGTAAAGAATCCTCCAATCCTTATACTGGATGAAGCCACTTCTTCACTTGATACAGAAAGCGAACGATTGGTGCAGGATGCCATTAATAATATGATGCAGAACAGGACGAGTATTGTGATTGCTCACCGTCTTTCTACTATTCGTCATGCTGATGAAATCATTGTGTTGCAAAAAGGGAAGATCGTGGAAAGAGGTAATCATGAACAGTTACTGGCGCAGAATGGTTTTTACCGGAAGTTGGTGGAGATGCAGGAGGTAAAGTAATCTATCCCATTTTATAGAAATTATGACAAGGGCAGTTAAGGAAATTCCCTAATTTTAATATCGTGATAGCAACATTGAATAATAAAAGCAGTTTACCAACATCATCTGGAATCTTTCTTGCAAAAGATGTTTCAGAGATACTGAATTTGCCATATTCAAGTGTTCGTTATTGGATGTTTGAGTTCTGGGATGGAAGATTTAGTAAAGAAGCAAATAGCAAATATACATTTGGAGAAAAAGGAAATAAAGCAATTGATTTTCTAACCCTTATTGAGTTTTATACATTTTATCAGCTGAGAAAAAAGAATGTAAGTTCTCAAAAAATACAAAAGGCACATAACCACATAGCAAAAGAATTAAGGACGAAGTACCCTTTTGCAACTGCTGGTATTGCTACAGATGGAAAACAAATCTGGTACGAATACTTAGAAACAATAATAAACGCTGACGGCTCTATTCAAATAAATATGAAAGAAATTATTGAGCCTTTTTTAGATAAAATTGATTTTGGTAGTCATCTTCATGCAGAAAGATATTATCCACTTGGAAAAGCACATTGCGTTGTAGTCGATCCCAAACATCAATTTGGTCAACCTACATTTTTGGGGACTAATCTGAAAACAGATACCATCTTTAAGCTTTATAAAGGTGGAGAAGAAAAAAAGAATATTTGTTTCCTATATGATCTCTCCCAACAACAAGTTTCAGATGCCATTTTGTATTATAAACCAAGAAGAGCCTGATGGTTTACATCTTTGATGAAAATTATTCTTATCGCTTGGCACAGGGATTAAGCTTGATTGAACAAGGAAATTTTAAAAGCAAAACCCCTGTTGAAATCACACACGTCAAACTTCTTGGTCTAGAAGGTGCAAGTGATGAAGAAATTATTGAGGAAGCAGGTAAAAGAAAAGGAGTAATCATAACTATGGATAAAGATTTTAGACACATGAAGCATTATTACAACTTGTATAAGACCCATGGAACGGGAGTTGTTATCTTTAGGTCATCTAAAGGAGTTATACATTATTGGGATATAGTAACTTCTTTCATAAATAAGTGGGAAAAACTGAAAGAAGAAATAAAAACTGATTCATTGCCTTTTGCCTATCAAATAAATAAACAAGGAATACAAAAATTGGCTTTTTAGCTCCTCAGTACTTCCCTGGAAATAACGATCTTCTGAATTTCTGAAGTTCCCTCTCCTATCGTACACAACTTGGCATCCCGATAAAATTTCTCCACCGG
>DASVOE010000112.1:0-20603 GCA_036383515.1 Chitinophagaceae bacterium
GATTGCAAAATCAAATCCTTCGAAAAATTTTTTCATTTCAGGATCTACGCTATTCGGGTCGTTTAAAAAGTCACGATAGAGGTTTTCAATAAACTCCGGGTGGGAACTGGTGATATAAGAAAAGTCCTTCATGGAAAGGAAGATTTGGGATTTGGGAAATTCAGGGTCACAAATATCGCTGAAAAAAGTGAAACCCCGGCTCATACTGAGGGATTTAGAAAGCCTTGTTGCCCGGCTGCATATCTTTGAGCATCGCCTGTTGCGTCGCACAGTTTTGGGTTCTGTCCACTATTGAGCTTTTTTAGAATAAACCTGCCTGAAATTTGGTGAATAATCGGCTCAACCCTACCTTTGCCTCCCGATAAAAATCGGGATTAAAATTGAATACAGATGGCTAATCACAAGGCAACGAAAAAAGATGTACGCCAGGCTACTAAGCGCCAGGATAGAAATAAATATTATGGCAAAACTACCCGTAATGCTATCCGTGACCTGAAGGCATTGGAAGGTAAAGAAGCAGGTGAAAAGTTTCCTGTGGTGGCCGGAATGATCGACAAATTAGCAAAACGTGGCATTATTCATAAAAATAAAGCCGCTAACCTGAAAAGCAAGCTAGCCCGCAAAGCAAACGCAGTAAAGTAATTTATCCATATACATTTTTGAAAAGGCATTCGTCAGCAGACGGATGCCTTTTTATTTTATGTTATTTCATTTAGTTGAATCTGTATTTTTAGTGTTCAATCATTCCATATGAGAAAATTGTTAGTCGCTGCTCCATTACTTTTTTTTATTGCTTCCTATAGTCAATCTATCGTTACCAAGTTTGAAAGATCCGGTGGAAAAGAAACACCCACTTATTTTGAGATCATTGACTGGTGGCAAAAACTGGACGCTCAATCCGGCAAAGTAAAAATGCTGACGATGGGCATGACGGATGCTGGTTACCCATTACATCTTGTTGTGGTTTCTAACAATGGCGATTACAACTTTGACAATATCCGCAAAAACAATAAGCGGGTAATTCTTATTAATAACGGCATTCATCCCGGCGAACCCGATGGTGTTGATGCCAGTATGTTACTCGCCAGGGATATCGTAATCAATAAGTATAAAATGGATGATAACGTAGTGCTTGCCTTTATTCCCATCTATAATATTGGCGGTTGCTTAAACCGGAGTTCAAATTACAGGGTCGATCAGAATGGGCCGGAGGAATTTGGCTTTCGGGGCAATTCACAAAATCTCGATCTCAACAGGGATTTTATCAAATGTGATTCCAAAGATACCAGGGCTTTTGCAGAAATATTTCACATGATTGATCCCGATGTTTTTGTAGATAATCATGTTAGTGATGGCGCCGACTACCAGCATGTGATGACATTACTGACTACTCAGCATAATAAATTGGGAGGTGTAATGGGTGGATTTCTCAATAAAGAATTCGAACCCGCTCTTTATACTTCCATGAAACAAAAAGGCTATGATCTTATCCCGTATGTAAATTCGTTTGGCGATACCCCGGAAAGCGGTTGGCCGGAATATTATGATGGACCACGTTATGGAAGTGGTTACGCAGCGCTATGGCACACCTTTTCGTTTGTTCCGGAAACACATATGCTGAAGCCGTATGATCAACGGGTAAAATCAACTTATGCATTGATGCAATCGTTTATTGAGTTTACGGCAAAAAATAGCGGAACTATCAAAAGCCTGCGTGATCAAACAAAAAAAGCTGCACAGTCTGCCCTTGAATTTCCGGTGAGTTGGGTATTAGACCGATCGAAGTTCAAAGAAGTTGTATATAAAGGATATGAAGCAGCTCGCAAACCAAGTGAGGTATCCGGCTTACCCAGGTTGTATTATGATAGAAATAAGCCTTTTGAAAAAACAATCAAGCTATTTAATTATTTCCCGGCTCAAACATTTATTAAAAAACCAGTCGCTTATATTATTCCCCAGGGTTGGTGGAAAGTAATTGATCTGCTTAAAATAAATAAAGTGCAGATGAGCCAGCTGAAAAAAGATACGCTGATAGAAGTTGAAGTATACAGGATCGATGATTACAAAACTTTACCCCGGCAATATGAAATGCACCACCTCAACAGCGATGTAAAAGTTTTGGCATCGATGCAAAAAATATTGTTTCTGAAAGGTGACTGGTATATTCCCATGAATCAAGCAGCTAATCGTTTCTTAATAGAAACACTGGAACCACAGGCTGAAGATTCTTATTTTGCCTGGAATTATTTTGATGCTATCCTGGGTCAGAAAGAAGGCTATTCCGGTTACGCATTTGAAGATATCGCGGCTGAGTATCTCAAAACTAATACTGATATAAAACTAAAATTAGACCAGCGAAGGGCGACAGATACAGCCTTTGCAAATAATGGGAGAGCTCAATTGAATTATGTTTATCAGAACTCCCCGTGGTTTGAATCGGCCTATATGCGCTACCCGGTGTATAGAGTAATAAAATAGCTTATTAAGCTGTTTCCTGTAAAAGTTCGCTTTCCAGTTTTACTTCCTCTGCTATTCGGTCAATTTTCTTAAAAAGAAAACGGCCTAAAAACAAACTGCCCAGCAGCACAACAATGCTTAAATAACCTAACCATTCGTATCGCAATATCTTACCGGAGCCGTCTTTTAAAACAATCATGCCAGCAGTCATCGAAGCGATGCTGGTACCTAATTGTTGCACACATCCATTAAAACTCATAAAGCTTCCTCTTTGTTCTGGTTTTACCACTTCACTGATCATAGCCTGGGCAGTAACTGCACGGCCCGTTGCAAAGATGAACCAAACTGCAAAGAATAGAAGAACGACAGTAAAAGGAACTGTCGGCATTTTTGTAATGATCAGTACCATGAATAACGACAGAAAAACAGATATTGAAAAAACCGGTAGTTTCCCTTTCTTATCTGCAATACGACCCAGATAGATCGCAGCTATCAATGAAGCACCACCGCCTACTAAATAGATCATAGGGGTAAGGTCTTTCGAAAACCCCTTATTAAATTCCAGGTAGGGATTGATAAAAGGAATGATCAGGAAATGGCCCATCATCAGCAGGCATGAAAATACTAATGCCAGGCGTTGTTGCGATGAGAGTAGAATATTCCGTAATAGATTGAGTGAGGAATCCCGTTGGTCTTTATCAGCTATATGACCTTTCATGGCTGGAATATAGCGGATGATAAGCGGTACCAGGATTATACCTACACCAGCAACTAATAAAAAGGGTATATGCCAGTCATCATGAAAGATATTCGTGAGATATAAGGAGAAGGGTACTCCTAAAATAGAAGCCACTGCAAACGCACTCATTACAGATCCCATAGCTACTCCTCTTTTCTCATAACTGAAGATATCGGCGATAATGGAAAATACCTGGGCGCCGATAATGCCTCCGAAGAGTCCGGCAAGTATGCGGGATAATAATAGCAGATCATAAGTGGGTGCAAAGCCACAGGCGATCGTTCCCATCAAAAACCCTATATAGGACCATACTAGGATCTTTTTCCGGTCAAAATGATCCACAATAAAAGCTGCTGTAAAGCCGGAAATGGCTGCACTTATTGAATAGGCGCTGACAAGGAAAGTAAATTGCTTAGGGGATATATTAAAATGCGGCATCAGGTAGTTACCCAATGGCATCATAATCATGAAATCAAGAATATGTGTAAAGTTCAACCCGGCCAGCAACAATAATATGATCCTCTCTTTTTTTCCCATAGCCGGGCAAAGGTCGGAATTCTTATGTAGAAACGTAGAGCAAAAATAATGACCATTCAGATTGGTTATTATTTTCTAATCCTGACTGATGGATTATAGCATGCCATAAATATTTCGGTCATGATAAGAAGCGCAGAGAAGAAAGATATTGATCATTACTGATATGAGAATTTCGGGACGAGGTATAAAATAAAAAAGCCTTTCAGAATTAACTGAAAGGCTTTTTACAATAAATATGGCAGCTACCTACTCTCCCGCATTGTGGTGCAGTACCATCGGCCATGAGGGACTTAACTTCTCTGTTCGGTATGGGAAGAGGTGAACACCCTCGGCAAAACCACCATAAGAAAATAAACGGTAATGAAAGAACACAACAGAGTGCTCATTTACATTAAACGTTACGCTTAGGCGTAAATAAAGTCATATTGGGAAATGTCAGAAGAAATCTAATACCTCTTATTTTTAGAAAATAAGAAAAAAATTAAAGCGTACAGGCAATTAGTACTACTCGACTTTACTGTTACCAGTTTTACATCTGTAGCCTATCAACGTCATAGTCTCTGACGGCCTTTAAAAGTAAACTCATCTTGAGGAAGGTTTCACGCTTAGATGCTTTCAGCGTTTATCCTGGCCACACGTAGCTACTCAGCATTGCACCTGGCGGCACAACTGATACACCAGCGGTGTGTACGACCCGGTCCTCTCGTACTAAGGTCATGTCCTCTCAATTTACTTGCGCCCACCACAGATAGGGACCGAACTGTCTTGCGACGTTCTGAACCCAGTTCACGTGCCACTTTAATCGGCGAACAGCCGAACCCTTGGGACCTTCTCCAGCCCCAGGATGTGACGAACCGACATCGAGGTGCCAAACCTTTCCGTCGATATGAGCTCTTGGGAAAGATCAGCCTGTTATCCCCGGAGTACCTTTTATCCTTTGAGCGACGGCCCTTCCATACAGAACCGCCGGATCACTTTAGCCGACTTTCGTCCCTGCTCGGCTTGTGTGCCTCACAGTCAAGCACCCTTATACTAATGCGCTCTTCGTACGATTACCAACCGTACTGAGGGTACCTTTGCAAGCCTCCGTTACACTTTAGGAGGCGACCACCCCAGTCAAACTACCCACCATGCACTGTTTCCCGCAAGGGATTAGACTCTAAATCAAAGAAGGTTGGTATTTCAACGACCTCTCCACACTACCTGGCGGCAATGCTTCAAAGAGTCCCAACTATTCTACACATCCGTAATTCAAAATCAATGCAAAGTTGTAGTGAAGGTTCACGGGGTCTTTCCGTCCCGTGGCGGGTAACCGGCATCTTCACCGATACTACAATTTCACTGGGCTCGTGGAGGAGACAGCGTTCAACTCATTAGACCATTCGTGCAGGTCGGAACTTACCCGACAAGGAATTTCGCTACCTTAGGACCGTTATAGTTACGGCCGCCGTTTACTGGGGCTTCAGTCAGGAGCTTTGTCTTGCGACGAACACCCTTCCTTAACCTTCCAGCACCGGGCAGGTATCAGGCTCTATACGTCATCTTTCGATTTTGCAGGGCCCTGTGTTTTTGTTAAACAGTTGGTTGAACCATTTTACTGAGACCATCCGAAGATGGTACGCTTTATCCCGAAGTTACAGCGTCAATTTGCCTAGTTCCTTCTCCACGGCTCACCCAAGCGCCTTAGAATACTCATCCCGTCTACCTGTGTCGGTTTGCGGTACCGGTTGCTATACTCGCTTTTCTTGGAAGAACTTTCAGTACTACGCTTCACCCGAAGGATCCACTCAGCAATTCCGTCTGCTTATGTACCTAGCATTCTCCGTCACTTTTAATGTATAGCAAGCGCAGGAATATTAACCTGCTTTCCATCATCTACCCCTTTCGGGTTTGACTAAGGACCGGGCTAACCCTGATCCGATTAACGTTGATCAGGAACCCTTAGACTTTCGGCGATAAGGTTTTTCACCTTATTTATCGTTACTTATGCCTACATTTTCTTTTCAAACCGCTCCAGCATACGTCACCGTACACCTTCGATGCAGTTTGAATGCTCCCCTACCGATATACCACGTAAGTGGCAATCATAGAGCTTCGGTTAGTAGTTTGATGCCCGATTATTTTCCGTGCGGGACCTCTCGACCAGTGAGCTGTTACGCACTCTTTAAATGAATTGCTGCTTCCAAGCAAACATCCTGGCTGTTATAGAAGTCCTACCTCGTTTGATCAACTTAACTACTTATTAGGGACCTTAGCTGCTATTCTGGGTTATTTCCCTCTCGGCCACGGATCTTAGCACCCGCAGCCTCACTCCCGGAGATATCTGTTAGCATTCGGAGTTTGTCAGGGTTTGGTAGGCGGTGAAGCCCCCTAGCCCAATCAGTAGCTCTACCTCTAACAGACTTCATAATCCGAGGCTGTTCCTAAAAACATTTCGGGGAGAACGAGCTATCTCTCAGTTTGATTGGCCTTTCACCCCTATCCACAGGTCATCCCAGAACTTTTCAACGTTAACGGGTTCGGTCCTCCAGTTAGTTTTACCTAACCTTCAACCTGCCCATGGATAGATCACAAAGTTTCGCGTCTGCCCCCACTGACTAAGCGCCCTATTTGGACTCGCTTTCGCTACGGCTCCGTTAATTACGAACTTAACCTCGCCAGTGAGGAGCAACTCGTAGGCTCATTATGCAAAAGGCACGCCGTCACTTCTTGCGAAGCTCCGACCGCTTGTAGGCGCACGGTTTCAGGTACTATTTCACTCCCTTGTTTAGGGTGCTTTTCACCTTTCCCTTACGGTACTGGTTCACTATCGGTGTCTGAGGAGTATTTAGCCTTACCAGATGGTGCTGGCAGATTCAGGCAGGATTTCTCCGGTCCCGCCTTACTCAGGATACTGCTCGTCCTCATCAATTTCTGTTTACGGGGCTATCACCCTCTATGGCTCAACTTTCCAGAAGATTTTACTTGATGATGATTTCTAAATGCAGTCCTACAACCCTCAAGCGGCACGCCGCTCAAGTTTAGGCTATTCCCATTTCGCTCGCCACTACTCAGGGAATCACTATTGTTTTCTTTTCCTCCCGGTACTTAGATGTTTCAGTTCTCGGGGTTGGCTCTCCTTGCGGAGTACTATACCTTCAGTATAGTGGGTTGACCCATTCGGAAATCCAGGGATATAATGCTTGTGTGCAGCTCCCCCTGGCTTATCGCAGCTTACCACGTCCTTCTTCGCCTCTCAGACCCAAGGCATCCACCATGCGCCCTTAGTTGCTTTAAAAAAATTAAAAACTAGAATTTGTTATTATTGTAGTTGTTACCCGACCACATTTCTTCAGACCAACCATAAAATGGTGTGATTTTCAAAATTGTGATCGAAATAATATTAGATATTCATTCTAACATTTGTTTTCCCAATATGTCAAAGAACTAATCACTTTCGTGACTTGCAGATGTGTTGGACTTGAACCAAATGATTCGCCAGATCGAATCACATCAAATAAATTAAAGAACCAAAACTCAGGTTGTGGAGGATATCGGAGTCGAACCGATGACCCTCTGCGTGCAAGGCAGATGCTCTAGCCAACTGAGCTAACCCCCCAGGTTAATTTGAGTAGACCCGAGCAGATTTGAACTGCTGACCCCTACATTATCAGTGTAGTGCTCTAACCAGGCTGAGCTACGGATCTGTATTTGTAGCCCCCGAGCTAACGGGTTACTTTTTATAAAGAACTAAACAATGAAAGTTTTGGGAAACAATAGCAAGTAAGTATTTGCTCTAAAAAGGAGGTATTCCAGCCGCACCTTCCGATACGGCTACCTTGTTACGACTTAGCCCCAGTCACTAGTTTTACCCTAGGCGGCTCCTTACGGTTACCGACTTTAGGTACACCCAGCTTCCATGGCTTGACGGGCGGTGTGTGCAAGGTCCGGGAACGTATTCACCGTAGCGTTGCTGATCTACGATTACTAGCGATTCCAGCTTCATGGAGTCGAGTTGCAGACTCCAATCTGAACTGAGAGGCGTTTTTTGGGATTAGCTTCACATCACTGTGTTGCAGCCCTTTGTACGCCCCATTGTAGCACGTGTGTAGCCCTGGGCATAAAGGCCATGATGACTTGACATCATCCCCTCCTTCCTCACGTCTTACGACGGCAGTTTCACTAGAGTTCCCAGCGTTACCTGATGGCAACTAGTGATGGGGGTTGCGCTCGTTGCGGGACTTAACCCAACACCTCACGGCACGAGCTGACGACAGCCATGCAGCACCTTACTGGCGGTGTATTGCTACAAAGTGAGCTTTCACCCACGGTCTCCCAACATTCTAGCCCAGGTAAGGTTCCTCGCGTATCATCGAATTAAACCACATGCTCCACCGCTTGTGCGGACCCCCGCCAATTCCTTTGAGTTTCAATCTTGCGATCGTACTTCCCAGGTGGGATACTTAATGCTTTCGCTCAGACACACACAGTTTATCGCGTATGTCGAGTATCCATAGTTTAGGGCGTGGACTACCAGGGTATCTAATCCTGTTTGATCCCCACGCTTTCGTGCCTCAGTGTCAATATATGTGTAGCCAGCTGCCTTCGCAATTGGTGTTCTATGTCATCTCTAAGCATTTCACCGCTACATGACATATTCCGCTGACCTCCACAATATTCAAGATTAATAGTATCAATGGCAGTTTCCAAGTTAAGCTCGGAGATTTCACCACTGACTTACCAACCCACCTACGCACCCTTTAAACCCAGTGAATCCGGATAACGCTTGCACCCTCCGTATTACCGCGGCTGCTGGCACGGAGTTAGCCGGTGCTTATTCAAATGGTACCGTCAGTTGATCTAGAAAGACCCTTTTTCGTCCCATATAAAAGAAGTTTACAACCCAGAGGGCCTTCATCCTCCACGCGGCATGGCTGGTTCAGACTTTCGTCCATTGACCAATATTCCTTACTGCTGCCTCCCGTAGGAGTCGGGCCCGTGTCTCAGTGCCCGTGTGACTGGTCGTGCTCTCACACCAGTTACTGATCGTAGGCTTGGTGGGCCGTTACCCCGCCAACTACCTAATCAGCCGCACAGCCATCTTCAAGTGATAAATCTTTAATTATAAAGTGATGCCACTCCATAATACTATGGGGTATTAATCCAAATTTCTCTGGGCTATTCCCCGCTCGAAGGAAGGTTCTGTACGTGTTCCGCACCCGTTTGCCGGTCGCCATCAACTGTATTGCTACAGTCATGCTGCCCCTCGACTTGCATGTATTAAGCCTGCCGCTAGCGTTCATCCTGAGCCAGGATCAAACTCTCCATTGTAAATGATGTTTGATACTGACAGTATAAAATTCTCAAGAGAAAATTAACGTGTCAAATCGAATGTTATTCGCTTGACTTACCTTGTTGTTTTTATTCCGATGGCTATCGGAATAAAGTGCTATTGTTTCCCAACTTTCAAAGATCTTTTGGCTTTACCAGCCACCCGTTTTTTTGAACGGAGTGCAAAGGTAAGGGCCTGTTTATTTCTACCAAATTTTTCTTCATTTATTTTTCAAAAAAATCAGAACCATTTGGAATGAAAATCAATTTGTTTTGTGAAGAACTGGCCTCGTTTTTTTGAGGCGGACGGCAAAGGTAAGGGATCAAAACTTACCAGCAAATTTTTAGGTTCTGTTTTGTTCACATTTGCCTCACAGTGTATTCACAATCTTCAGAGAACTAGTCGCTTTTTTCAAGCGGGGTGCAAAGATAAGGGTGAATCATTTCCTGCCAAATCTTTTTTAGAAGTAAAAATCATAAAATCAATAAAATAGGCTTGCAGCAAGGGTTTCAGGATATCAAAAAAAATATTACTTATCAAAGCTACCGTCCGGATAGCTGACTTCAACGAGAAACAAACCATTTGCAGGCACTGCAAAACTCGCTTTCGTGCAATCTTTTGCCTCAATTACACGCTTAAATTCATCCAAACTTATTTTTCCCCTTCCAATTCCGAGCATGGTTGCAGTCAAGGCCCTAACCATCCCCCGAAGAAACCGATCCGCCTTTACATTATATACCAGGCATCCATCTTCCTGAAGCCATAAACTTTGAAAAACCTGGCATTGAAAGGTCTTAACCTGGGTATTCCGCTTGGAAAAGGAAGTAAAATCGTTGTAGTCAGTGAGTATTGCCGCTGCTTGCTGTAACAGGTTCAGGTCGACCTTATAGGGGAAAAAGAACGCTCTGTCCTTCAAAAATGGATCTTTATGCCGGTAGATAAAATATTTATACTCCCTGCTAACCGCATCAAACCGGCTATGTAAGTCTGAAGTAACAGGCAATAATTTTTTAGCTACAATGTCCCCGGGCAGGATGGCATTCATCTTATAAATGAAATGTGGGTTAATCTCCCCTTCATAATCGAAATGAAAAAAGTTCTGCAAAGCATGCACACCTGCGTCTGTTCTGGATGAACCAGTCATCACTATTTTATCTCTCTGCAGAATGGTGAATGCCTTTTCTATTTCGGCTTGTATGGTGTTAGCGTTTTCCTGTACCTGGAAGCCGCTATAGTTGGTACCCTTATAAGAAACTTCAAGAAAGTAACGGGACATGTGAATAAGTTAAAAGTAGGAGGCAGGACAATCTTATTTGAGCATAGTCTTGAAACGATTTATATAATACTCATTTTTCAATTCAGATTGCAGGGATGGGAAGTTCTCCATATCGGACACGAATATATAAGCCATATCAAAAAATTTATACTTCCCCAGATCATCAAGAAAAAGGACGCCGAGATTCTTAACCTGTAACGTTGTAAAACATTTTGTCTTAAAATATTTCCTCGCTTCGTCTATCATATCATCATCATCTGTTTCGGCTACCATCTTCTTCCGCAATTTCAAAAAATCGCTTTCATTGGCCACTTCCTTACAGGTATTTTTTTTCGTGATTGGTGTTGGAATAGCAACCTCTTTCACGATTTCTCCTGATGAACTAATTACCGTGTTTGTATTTTTATTTTCTATTGGTAAATCCAGGAATTTTTTTTCTTCTTTGGGTTGTTCCTGAGTTTGCGTCACAATTGGCTGTGGATTAGGAATAAGAATGCTGATCGTATCGCTTGCTCCATCCGGCTGCTCATCCGTAAATAAAAGAGTTATTCCTTCTGAAGTAATCCCTTCAGATCTTTTTGTGATGAGTGAATTTTTGTATCGGGGAATGCTATCGGGCTTTACTTCTACTGTTTTTATATCAGGCTGTTCCTTTATTTCAGTTTTCGGTTCTTCTTTTTTTTCGACCGGAGTTACTGCTATTTCCTTTTGTGGTTCTTGTTCTTTTACTTTTTCATTCAGCGTTATATCTGGTTGCTTTATCTCAGGAACTTTTTCTTCCGCTTTCTTTTCCTCCACTTTTACTACAACCGGTCTTTCCCGCAACGTTGAATCGTCCGCCGCTTTTGCAAGTATATTAGTAAAGGCAGATACTTCCGTCTTTTCAGTTTTATAGGAAGATCCTTTATTATCCATCACCGGCATTTGTATGGCCAGGGTTTGCAAATCAAAAAGACCCCAGCCTTTCTCACCAAAATTTTTGAGCAGGTAGCCGTGATCTTTTGATTTTACCGAAATCAAAAATTTTTGTTCAGGCCATTTAGCCTGTGGGAAACCAACACTAAAGCTGTATGTACTATCCCTCAATTTTGAAAGGATAAGATATCCTGAAGCTGAAGAGCTGTAAATCCTTTCATCCATTTTTACAAAAAAAGGTTGTGCTTCTTCCGACTGAAGATAAACGAAATATACTTTTTGTGATGACACTGCTAAGGATGTCACCATACATATAAAACAAAGAAGAAATCTAGTCATTGACCGGGTATTGTATTGGTTATCATTTCAAAAATACTTTAAATCCTGCGACTTTGCTCAGCACATTGCAACTTCTTGTTAAATACGATCACCCTTCATCATTTTACCGGAATTGCGACAACCGGCTGTCCTAAATTTGCCATCACTTAAATTCTATTTATGAAGAGACTTTTGCTTTTATCGTTGCTTGTTGTGAATTATTTATTGATTGCAGCGCAGCCCGAATCTAAAAATGATACTTCCTGGAAAAAGATTTACCAGGGAACAGCAACCCGTATTAATGATCTTGTGCATACAAGGTTGGAAGTAAAACCTGATTTCAGTAAATCATATTTGTATGGCAAAGCCTGGATCACCTTACATCCTCACTTCTATTCTACTGATTCGCTGACACTTGATGCGAAAGGAATGGAATTAAAAAAAGTAGCTATTGTAAAAGGTTCTCTACAAACGCCGCTTAAGTTTACGTATGACGATTGGCAGATCCGTATTCAATTAGATAAAACATATAAAGCAACAGAAAACTATACCATATACATTGAGTACACTGCTAAGCCGGATGAATTTGAAGAAAAATATTCACAGGGCGCTATGCTGGGTATAAAGGGCATGTATTTCATCAATCCCACTGGAGAAGAAAAAGATAAACCTACCCAGATATGGACACAGGGAGAAACCGAATCAAACTCCGCATGGTTTCCTACGATTGATAAGACCAACCAAAAATCTACACAGGAGTTAACAGTAACAGTTGACAATAAATATGTGACGCTCAGTAATGGCAAACTAGTTTCTCAAAAGAAAAATGCTGACGGCACTCATAGCGATTACTGGAAAATGGATCTGCCTCATGCGCCCTATCTTTTTTTCCTGGGTGTTGGTGAATACGCAATAGTAAAAGATTCCTGGAAAGGCAAAGAGGTAAATTATTACGTAGAAAAAGAATATGCTCCCGTTGCTAAAAAAATATTTGGTAATACGCCTGAGATGATGACCTTCTTTTCAAAGATCACTGGTGTTGAATATCCCTGGGTGAAGTATTCGCAGATCACCGGCAGAGATTATGTAGCCGGTGCTATGGAAAATACCACAGCCACCATACACCAGGAAACAGCACAGCAGGATGCAAGAGAACTGGTAGATGGTAATAGCTGGGAAAGCACTATCGCCCATGAATTATTTCATCAATGGTTTGGTGACTACGTCACTACTGAAAGCTGGAGCAACCTGACATTGAATGAATCCTTTGCTGATTATAGTCAAACGCTTTGGGAAGAATATAAATATGGTAAAGATGCGGGAGACGCTGAAAACTACCAGGGCATGCTGGGTTATATACAAAGCGGTAGTCAGCAGAAAGACCTCGTTCGTTTCTATTATGAAAACAGGGAAGATATGTTTGATGCGGTGAGTTACCAGAAAGGTGGCCGCATTCTTCATATGCTGCGCAATTATGTAGGCGATGAGGCTTTTTATAAATCACTGAATCTATACCTGACTACCAATAAATTTAAATCAGCGGAAGCACATCAGCTGCGCCTGGCATTTGAAGAAGTAACGGGCCGTGACATGAATTGGTTTTTTAATCAATGGTATTTCGGCAGTGGGCATCCAATAGTTGATATCGCTTACATTTATAATGATGCAGCGGGAAAAGTCAGTGTGATTGTAAAACAAACACAGCAAACTGGAAAGATATTCAGGTTGCCGTTGGCGATTGATATTTATAACGGCACCGCAAAGGTTCGCAATAATGTATGGATAGAAAATGCTGTTGATACGTTTACTTTCAATTATGCAAAAAGACCTGACCTGGTTAATGTGGATGCTGACAAGATATTATTGTGGGTGAAAAAAGATAATAAGACGCTTGATAATTTTATTCATCAATATAAATATGCTGGCAATTATGTGGACCGGCGGGAGGCTATAGATTTTGCTGCTAAAAAACAAGATGATCCTAAAGCCCTCGACCTGTTAAAAACAGCATTGACAGATAAATTCCAGGGATTACGCAATTATGCTATTACCAAACTCGATCTCAAAAAGGAAACAGTAAAAACGGCTGTTGAACCTATCCTTTTCAATCTTGCCAAAACGGATAAATATGCAACCGTCCGTGCGAATGCGATTAATCTTTTAGGAGATTATAAGAAATCTATTTACACATCTTTATTCAGATCAGCTGTTAACGACTCGTCCTATAGCGTTGCCGGCAGCGCCTTAACAGCATTAGGAAAAATCGACAGTGTTGCCGCCTTAACATTGGCGAAAGAGTTAGTAAACAAACCGGCGAAAGGAGCATTGGAAAATTCAATCCTTGGCGAGATCATAAAATCAGGCGATGAAAGTATGGCGGATAAAATTATCGGCGATTTTGCAAGGCTGCCCTTGGGTACTCCAAAATTAAATTCATTAACCAGCGTAAGTGCATATTTAGCGGTGATGAAGGATACAGAAAAGTTCAAATGGGGCGTAGATGAGATCGTAAAATTAAGAGACGCTATTCCTGAAAATTTCAGAAATCAAACCGATCCCTATATTAATGGAATTGTTTTAAAAGGTATCCTGGCTGCTAAAACGGATGCACTGAAAGAAAAGCTTACCGAAGCAGCGGTGCAGCAGCAGATCAATTACATCAAGTCAAAATTGCCAGAAGAGGATAAAAAAGGATTTGCCCCTCTTCCATAAAGAGGTTAAAGAAAATTCATACTGTTATAAAAAAAGTAATGAGCAACCCGATAAGAGTTGCTCATTACTTTTCTATCAGCTGATTAACTTAACTTTTCAACTGTGTTGGGAATAAAAGAAAGATAGCTGTTTACCAACTTCCACTGGCACCACCGCCACCAAAACTTCCTCCACCAAAACCACCAAAGCCACCGCTGCTTCCTCCACCACCAGACCATCCTCCTCCCCTGCTGCCACTTCCCATTCCTCCGAGCATACTTCCGATGATCCATCCCGCACCAGAGGACATCGCACCTCCACTACCACTTCGGCCCCCTCCTATTCCAGCTACTATGAGAAAAATAATTATTAACGCTATGATAAAGGAGAAAGGCGAGCCCTTCTTTTTCTTTCCGCCATATCCTGCAGGAGCTTTATACTCACCCGCAGCTGCTGAAATAACATCATTGGTGGCACGATCAAGTCCGACAAAATAATTTCCTGCTTTGAAATTTGGCGTGATAGAGTTGTCAATAATACTTTTTGCCGTTATATCAGGTATAGCACCTTCCAGTCCATATCCCACCTCTATCCGCACCTTCCGATCATCCTTTGCCACAATGATGATTACACCGTTATTAAACTCCTTACCTCCGATTCCCCATGCCCGACCCAGCGCCAATCCATATTCTGAAATATCATAACCATCCAGCGTGGGAACGATGACAATAGCCACCTGGCTGGAAGTGCTGTCATCATATACACTCAATTTGTTTTCCAACAACTGTATCTCCGAAGATGTCAGTGTATTGGTATAATCATTGACAAGACGAGGCGGATTGGGTCGTTTTGGAATAACTTTTTCTATCTGTGCATATACACAAAAAGAAATAAGGAGAAATATAGAGGTAAAAAAAAGTTTCATGAAAATTTATCTCCCAAATTCAATGTCATCTGAAAGTTCATTCTTGTCGGTATCTGTATAAGGAAAAAATTGTTGCAGTGCCTGGCCAATATCTTCCACGCAAACGGCGATGCCTTTAGCATAATCTTCCCGGTTAAAATCTCTGATCATTTTTATCAGTTCCCTGTTCCAGTATTCATCACCGACTTTGCGATGAATACCTTCATCGCCAAACACGGCAAGCTGATGATCTTTTATCGCCACATATACCAGCACTCCATTACGTTCTTCAGTGGCCTGCATGCCCATTTGTGCAAACAGTTCGATGGCCCTGTCGAGCGCATCCATGTATTTGCAACGGCTTTCCACATATACCCTCACTTCTCCACTGGTACGACGTTCCGCATTCCGGATAGCTGAAACAATGAGCCGTTGTTCTTCATCGCTGAAGAATTTATTCTTCCGTTTAAAGAGGGAAAACATCCGGTACCGGTTATTTAATATTAAAATTTACGTCAGGAGCTTTTTCAGATCCGGGATCAGATTTGTAATAGGCTTTTTCTTTGAAACCAAATATTCCTGCCATCAGGTTATTCGGAAAACTTTTCACTTTGAGATTATACGATTCTACTGACTTGTTATAATCCTGCCGTGCCACATTGATACGGTTCTCGGTTCCTTCTATCTGGGTCTGGAAATCCTGGAATGATTTAGTAGTTTTAATATCGGGGTAGTTCTCTACATATCCCATCAACCTTGAAAAAGCGCCTTGCATTTGACCCTGTGCCTGCTGATATTTATCCATACTGGCCTGGTCATTTACGTTCACCGTTGTTGATCCAAGTTTTGCCCTGGCTTCAACGACATCCTTCAACAGCGATTTTTCAAAATTGGCGGATGCTTCAATCGTTTTGATCACACTATTATATAAGTCGGTACGACGCTGATAATTAGTTTCTACATTACCCCAGGTGCTTTTTACATTCTGATCACCTTTTACGAGTCCATTATAACCACTGCATCCCCAAAACAAGAAGATAACAATGATGGCGGCCACTACTATTAATCCGATATTACGGGTTCCTTTCATGATGCTAAGTTTTTTATGAATGATAAAATTAGCGATTTTGGTAGTTCAGCAAGGTAAATTTTCGTTTGGTCAAAAAAGATGAACCTGCTCTCAACATTTGACTAACTCTGCGGCATGGTTTTAGTCTCTCCTATCGTTATACTTTTAAGTATGGTATTGCTTAAACGTTTTGTGATATTGCTGATGCTTCCACTGGTCACTGCTTTGTATTGCAAAAAGCCGGATAAAAACAATACTATGGCTTCAACAGTTGGGATAAAAGATTCAGTCATCGTCACCGGTCTCAATCAACCCTGGGAAATATTGTGGGGGCCGGATGATTTTATATGGATGACAGAACGGGCTGGTCGCATCAGCCGGGTAAATCCTGTCAATGGTGTGGTTACACCTTTGCTAACAATTACTGAAGTTGTATCTAATGGAGAGGGCGGTTTGTTGGGGATGACCCTCCATCCGGATTTTACAATAACTCCCCAAGTGTTTGTTGTGTATGATTATAATAATGCCTCAGGCAATTACAGGGAAAAAGTAGTTCGTTATACCTATACGGGAACTACATTGATCAACCCTGTTATTCTGATTGATAATATTGCTGCATCCGGTATTCATAATGGCAGCCGTCTGCTCATTGTCAGCAACAAACTTTATATCACCACCGGTGATGCTGCTGACCAGTCTTCGCCACAAAACACTTCATCCGTTAATGGAAAAATTTTACGGATCAACCTGGATGGAAGTATTCCGGCAGATAATCCAATAGCCGGAAATCCTTACTGGTCGTATGGACACCGCAATTCACAGGGCCTGGTGTTTGCCAATAATAAATTATATAGTTCTGAACATGGCCCTAATTCGGATGATGAAATCAACATTATTGATAAAGGAAAAAACTATGGCTGGCCCGATGTAAGAGGTTTTTGCAATGAAAGCAGTGAACAAACATTTTGCTCTTCCTATAATGTAAAAGAACCCATCAAAGCATGGACACCTACCATCGCTACTTGCGGGCTTGACTATTACGATAATGATCTTATCCCGCAATGGAAAAATTCATTGTTGCTGGTTGCATTGAAAGACGCAAGACTATACCAGATGAAATTGGATAACGCATTTGCCACGGTTAGCGAAACCAATGAATTTTTTATTAATAAATATGGAAGAATGAGAGATATCTGCATTTCGCCGGCTGGCAAAATTTATATCTGCACGGGTAATGGAAGCAATGATAAGATCATTGAAATAGGAAAACAATAAACCCTCATCGTTTGTTTAGAAAAATTAAGATTGCACGGCAGCAATACCCGGCAATGTTTTTCCTTCAAAATATTCGAGCATAGCGCCACCACCAGTGGATACATAACTTACTTTGTCAGTAAAACCAAACTGGTTCACCGCAGCTACAGAATCACCACCGCCTACTAAGGAGAATGCACCCTTTTGTGTGGCTTCAGCTATTGCTATGGCTACTGCTTTAGTACCATGTTGAAATTTTTGCATTTCAAATACACCCATCGGTCCATTCCATAAAATGGTTTGGGAACGTTTGATCACGTTACAAAACTGTTCACAGGCATTAGGTCCGATATCCAGGCCCATCCATCCATCCGGAATATGATTGCTGGGCGCATTGGATGTTTGTGCATCAGCAGCAAATTTATCCGCAATGATAGAATCGGAAGGAAGATGAATACAGACCCCTTTGGCTTCAGCTTTACGGATGATGTCCAATGCCGTTTGCAAACGGTCATCTTCACAAAGGGAGCTGCCGATCTTACCATCCTCTGCTTTCATAAATGTGTACGCCATGCCGCCTCCTATGATAATGTCGGTAGCACGTTCCAATAAATTTTCTATGATCAGGATCTTATCCGAAACCTTAGCGCCGCCAATGATAGCAACAAAAGGTTTCTCTGCTTTATGCAATACTTTTTCAGCACTGGCCACTTCGCCTTCCATCACTAACCCAAACATTCTTTTTTCAGCAGGAAAGAATTGTGCAATAACAGCAGTAGATGCATGTGCACGATGAGCCGTACCAAATGCATCATTCACCCAAATATCTCCCAGCTTTGATAACTTATCGGCAAAGTTCACATCACCTTTTTCTTCTTCCTTATAAAAACGAAGGTTCTCCAGCAATAATACTTCACCAGGTTTGAGTCTACTTGCTTTCTGATAAGCTTCCTCCCCGATACAATCATTGGCAAACAATACCGTGGTCCCATCCAATAGTTCACTTAAATGTTTAACCAAATGCTTCAGCGATGATTTATCCTCTGGTCCATCTTTCGGTCTTCCCAGGTGGCTCATTAAAATAACACTTCCACCATCCTTTACTATTTTTTTGATAGTAGGAACAGCGGCCTTCATTCTTGTATCATCTGTAATGGCAAGTGTTTGTTTATCGAGAGGCACATTGAAATCTACCCGGACCAGCGCTTTTTGTCCTGCAAAATTATGATCGGAGAATGTTGACATAGCCATTGCTTTAAAGTAAGAATACTATTAAATGATTATTTTCTTTTTTGCTGCGTTTCTTCAAACAATACATATCCTGCTACCGTAGCCATTACATCCTCTGTTACATCTTTACCGCCACGCCAATTGGTTTGTATACTTTCAAGCGTGTATTTCGGACCAAAAGGAATGCCCCACCATCCAAATAATACGGAGATAAGTATATAGAAAAAACCTTTCGCTACATTACTCTCACCACCTTTTACGAGATATACACCAGAGGTACGTTTGAATGTAAAAAAGATAAGGGATAAAGTATAGGGAAAATAAACAAACCGTCCGCCTTCATTCACTTCCTGTTGCAGATCACTGGCAGAAAGCCCATCAATATTTTTGATCTTCATAAACAAAACTCTCTTAACTATTATACAAGCTGCTGCAATAAATAACATTGCAGCAGCTTGTATAGAATTGTGGAAATTATTTACTGATCAGCTTCGCAAAATAATGCACTGTGCGAACCAGCTGGCTTACATAACTCATTTCATTATCATACCAGCTTACCGTTCTTACCAATTGCACATCACCGACAGTTTGCACTCTTGTTTGTGTAGCATCGAATAATGATCCGTAACTGATACCCACTACATCACTGCTTACAATCTCATCTTCGGTATAACCAAAGCTTTCATTGGAAGCAGTCTTCATGGCAGCATTTATTTCTTCCACCGTTGTTTTCTTGGAAAGCACTGCGGTTACTTCAGTCAGCGAACCCGTAAGTACCGGCACTCGTTGTGCACTTCCATCTAATTTACCTTTCAACGATGGTAATACGAGGCCAATCGCTTTTGCCGCACCCGTACTATTAGGAACGATATTTTGTGCCGCTGCTCTTGCCCTGCGCAGATCACCTTTGGGATGTGGTGCATCCTGTGTATTTTGATCGTTCGTGTAGGCATGAATAGTAGTCATCAACCCATTTACAATCCCGAATTTTTCTTCTAATACCTGTGCCATAGGCGCCAGGCAATTCGTAGTGCAGGAAGCACAACTGATAATAGTTTCGCTACCATCAAGGATACTATGATTAACATTGAAAACAATTGTTTTCAGATCACCGGTAGCCGGTGCAGAGATCACTACTCTTTTGGCACCCGCTGTTATATGTGCTGCAGCTTTGTCTTTATCGGTAAAGAAACCCGTACACTCCAGTACCACATCCACATCATGATTTTTCCAGGCGATCTCTGCCGGATTTTTTTGAGCATATATTTTAACGCTATCTCCGTTCACAACGATTGAATCTTCTGTAGCCTTTACTTCTGCATCGAAACGACCCTGGGCACTATCGTATTTAAGAAGATGAGCTAATACTTTAGGACTCGTAAGGTCATTGATAGCCACTACATCAATCCCCTCCATTTTATATATCTGGCGATAAACAAGACGGCCAATACGTCCGAAACCATTGATAGCAACTTTAACTGTGCTCATATTCAATTCAATTTTTAGTTTAAAATGAGGGGGCGAAGTTACAGTTTTGCCAGTAAACAGCTGTTAGGTTATAAAAGCATTGACTTCTTCTTATGTTCTGCTTGAAAAACTTTTGGCAGGAAAATGCCCCAGGCCTATCTTTGCCGTCCCTTAAAAAGAAGGAAAGACGGCCCGTTCGTCTAAGGGCTAGGACACCACCCTTTCACGGTGGTGATACGGGTTCGAATCCCGTACGGGCTACAAAGGCTTTGAAACTTCAAAGCCTTTTTGCATTATAAGTAATACGTTTAGCAGAGTCCATTAAGTAAAGCCTCGTAACCATGCGTTGCTAAATTTCTTTTATAAAATCCCAAATCATTCTGCCCAAAATTATTTCCATGGACAAGGAATAACAGTAGATGGTTTGGTTGATCC
>DASVOE010000113.1:0-125744 GCA_036383515.1 Chitinophagaceae bacterium
ATAGCAAAGCCCAACGATACCAGGAAACAGACACCACAAATAAAAGCCAGCCGTGATAAAAATAAAAGCCAACGCATGGGGCGAATTTCGTGTAAAATAGCATTATTTTGTCACCTTAATAATTCATATTGTATGAACAAAACCCTGTTTCAAAAAGCTTTACCTCATATCATTGCTGTTGTAGTTTTCATTGTTATTGCGGTTATTTATTGTAAACCCGCTCTCGATGGACAGGTGTTACAACAATCTGATATCACAGGTTGGAAAGGCGCCATCCAGCAGTCTGTAGAATATGCGAAAACACATGATGGCAAATATCCCCTGTGGACGAATTCGCTTTTCAGTGGTATGCCCGCTTTCCAGATTGGCTACTCCGCCAATAATTTTATTCCCGGTATTGTTCATACGATCATGACACTGGGTCTTCCTGCACCCATTCAATATTTTTTCCTGGCCTGTATCTGTTTTTATATTCTTTCGGTTATTCTTAAAGTGAATCCGTATGTCGGCATCATGGGTGCATTAGGATTTGCGTATGCCACCTACAATCCTATCATTATTGGTGTAGGACATGTTACTAAAATGCTGACCATGGCGTATATGCCTGCTGTGCTGGGATCGCTCATACTTATTTATGAACGAAAATACTGGCTAGGCGCAGCACTTACTGCTCTTTTTTCCTGTACGATGATTGCACAAAACCACCCGCAGATCGCTTATTATTTTTTTATTACGGTAGCGATCATGACGATCTTTTATGTGATCAACTGGATAAAACAAAAAGAGTATAAACATCTCGGAAAAGCAATTGCCTTTACTGCTGTTGCCGCACTCGTTGGAGTGATGACCAATGCGGTGAGTGTGATGTCAACCTACGAGTACCAGAAAGAAACGATCCGTGGGGGGCATTCTTCTTTAACTGATACTACAATTAAAAACGATAGTCCCAAAGATGGCTTGGATAAAACCTATGCCTTTGAATATAGTTTGGGTATTACGGAACCCCTCGTGATGATGGTGCCCCGTATGTATGGTGGCAGCAGCGATTCAAAAGATATCGACCCTGAAAAATCAAAAGCAGTAGAAAGCATACAGCAGGTGGGGCAACAAACTGTTCAGCAGATCGCACAACAAACCGGTCTCAACATGCAGCAAATGGTTTCTACCTATTGGGGCGGGTTAGGAGGAGTAGGCACTTCCGGTCCTCCATATGCAGGAGCTATTATTTGTTTTCTTGCTATCCTTTCCTTTTTTGTGCTCGATGGTAAGCATAAATGGTGGGCATTGACTGTCATTATCCTTACGATCATGATGTCGTGGGGATCTTATTTTAAAGAACTGAATAATTTTATTTTTGATCATTTCCCTCTCTACAATAAATTCCGTGCTCCTTCCATGATATTGGTGATTCCACAGCTTTTATTGCCGATGCTGGCAGCATTAGGTGTGAATGCTTATATCAACACGGCGGATAAGAAAAGTTTATGGCCAAAATTTAAGAAAGGCCTGATCGCTACAGGTATATTGTTTGTACTCATCTTTCTTATTTATTTCTCAGCAGATTTTCTGCGAAGCAGCGATAAAGATCTTTTAAAACAGATCCGTGGCTCTGGTTCCACACAGTTAGCTCAAATTTTTGATTCATTCTATAATGGGCTGGCAGCAGATCGCAAAGGTTTATTCATGAGTGATATCTGGCGATCGCTTGGATTTATCCTGCTGGCTGCAGTTACCCTGTTCCTGTTGATACGAAAAACGATAAAACCTTTGCTGGCAACAATCCTGCTGGCCGCTTTTGTTTTTATTGATCTTATAATGGTTGATAAAGTGTACCTGAATAAAGAACATTACGAAGACAAAGCAGATAATGAAGCCAACTTTACCAAAACATCTTTTGATGACGCGATATTAGCTGATACTTCATTTTACCGGGTCTTTAATATATCCGGCGGTGCTTACCAGGAAAATATGACCTCGTATTATTTTAATTCACTGGGAGGGTATCACCCTGCCAAACTAAGTCTTTACAATGATATTATTCAGCGGAGATTATCAGTAGAACAAAATGCGATCATTCAGCGGTTGCAAACCCGACAAGACAGCATAGCTGATGTAAATACACCTACGCTAAACATGCTCAATGCAAAATATTTTATTTATAAAGAAGGAGCCGCGACCAAAGCAGAATGGAAAAACATAAATGCGTTGGGCAATTGCTGGTTCATACATTCAATACAATTTGTAAAAGATGCGGATGCCGAGATGGCGGCATTGGACGCTCTCAATTCGAAAACCACCGCGGTAGTGCAGGAATCATTCAAATCATCCATTCCTTTTCAGCCACAACCGGACAGTTCTGCTACGATCCGTTTAGTGAAAAATGATAACGACATAATTACGTATACATCCGGTTCAGCTACCAATCAATTTGCTGTATTCAGTGAAGTATATTACAAAGCGGGCTGGAATGCTTTTATTGATGGCAAAGAAGCCCCGATCGTAAAAGCAAATTACGTACTGCGTGGCCTGGCAATACCTGCTGGCAAGCACACGATCGAATTTAAATTTGAACCACAGGGCTATTACAAAGGAAGAAAGCTTACTACCATGGCAACGATTGCATTGTTTGCTTTACTGGCAATAGCTGTATTGATGGAATGGAGAAACAGGAATAAATGGGTAATACCTGAGGAAACAAAAGTAAAAACTACCGCCTGATGGGGTATGAAAATAATTAGCATTGTATGGTATAAAGTATTGCCACCGAAATTTGGCGGGCAAAAAGGAATTGCCTGTTTCAACAACGAGTTAGCAAAGCATCATCCGCTGGTCTGTTTGTGTGCTGCAAACAATGAGCCGGCGGATGATCTTTTATATAAAGTAAGGACTGAATTACCTGTAAGCAAATGGCAATTCATTCTCCCCTCCTGCTGGAAAAAAATAACAAACGTCATATCACAGGAAAAAGCAACGCATATCATATTGGAACATCCCTATCATGGTTTAGCTGCGATTAGAGCCCGCAAAGCAACAGGTGCCAAACTGATCGTTCATTCACATAACATAGAAGCCGAACGTTTCAGAGAAATGGGCAAATGGTGGTGGCAGTTATTATACCTGTATGAAAAATGGGTGCACCGTAAAGCTGATCTCAGCTTGTTCAAAACGGAAACCGATATGTCATGGGCCATCCAACGTTTTAAACTGCAACATACTGCCTGCATGGTCATTCCCTATGGCGTTACAAGGCCTGTAAAGATTAAAGAAGCTGGTTCGATGATCCGGCAAAGACATGACATCGCTGCTACGGACAAAATTCTTTTATTTGCAGCCACCCTCGATTACAAACCCAATGCCATTGCAGTTGAACATTTATTTAATCAAATTGCTCCCGAAATAAGCCGACAACACCTGTCATACAGGATCATCATCTGTGGCCGGAATAATCATCCTTCCTTTCAATATTTGAAAAAATTATCTCACCCGGCTGTTATCCTTGCCGGTGAAGTGGAGGATATTGAAAATTATTTCAGTGCGGCAAATGTTTTTATTAACCCGGTGGAAAGCGGTGGCGGCATGCAAACAAAGAACATAGATGCTTTAAGTTATGAGTTGAATGTAATTTGCTTTGATTATATGCTGGCGGGTATTGAAATATCGCTGGTAAATTCAAAAGTGTTTCCGATAGCAAAAAATGATTGGAAAGGTTTTGTGGCAACGATCCATACAGCCTGTTTATATTCACAAGTGCTGCCTGAGGGTTTTTTCCATCATTATTCCTTTACCCGACAAACAGAAAAATTAGCTGCAAGGCTCAATTCACTTTAAATTTGCCAGTTAAAATCAACACTTCATGTGTGGCATTGCCGGCATAGCCGGAAAAAATACAAAGCGATACCAGCAACAGGTAAAACAGATGACTGATCGTATCAGCCATCGTGGTCCCGACGGTGATGCCATGTCTGCATTTGAAAACTGTGTACTCGGTCATCGTCGTCTCAGCATCATCGATCTTTCTACCGGTGACCAGCCTATGCATTCACCACATGGAGCTTCTATTATTTTCAATGGCGAGTTTTATGGTTTCCTGGATATAAAAAAACAATTGAAGTATAACTGGCAGACCTCTTCCGACACCGAGGTCATTCTTGCATTATATCACCAGTATGGCGCCGATGAATTTATTAAACTTGTCCGTGGCATGTTTGCCTTTGCCATCTGGGACGAAAAAGAACAGCAGCTAATTGCTGCCAGGGACAGGTTTGGTGAAAAGCCTTTTTATTATGCGATCACAAAGGAAAATGAGCTTGTTTTTGCATCGGAGATAAAAGCGATCCTTGCTTCAGGACTGGTAGAACCGGAGATCAGTACCGAAGCACTATCGCATTACCTGCAACACCTGTATGTGCATCCGCATCATAGTATCTATAAAAATATTTTTGTACTACCGCCCGCTCATTCTTTATTATATAAAGAAGGTATTCTTACGATACAACGTTACTGGGATCTGCCGCAAAAACATCTGCGTATTTCAAAAACTGAAGCCAAAGAGGAATGTTATCGTCTTTTGCAAAAGGCGGTGAAAGAACAATTGATAGCAGATGTGCCGGTAGGATGTTTTTTGAGTGGCGGATTGGACAGCAGTACCATTACAGCGCTGGCTTCAATGGCCGCTGATCATCCTTTAACCACCATCAGCTTTTCTTTTGGCACGGATAAAAGCGAATTACCCTACAGCCGCCAGATTGCAGCAAAGTACAAGACAAATAATGTAGAATTGCAACAGGATGATTTCAATATCGCACAGTGGTTTGAAAAAATGGTTTGTATTTATGACGAACCGTTTGCTGATTCATCGAATATTCCCACTTACCTCATCAGCCAGATGGCTGCCCGGCAATTTAAAGTAGTGCTTACAGGTGACGGTGGTGATGAATTAATGGCGGGTTACCGGGGATGGTACCGTTCACTATACCAGATGCAGCATCCTGGCAATTGGAAAGGAGGAATGAAAAACCTAACCAAAAAAATATTATATCCTAAATACAGGAATGGGAGTATTGCAGCCATGCATGTAAGGCAAAATGTTTATTTCAGCAAGAATGAACTGGATGCGTTGGTAAAATCCGATACCAGTTATTCATTTGATAAATTCTTATCGCAACCCTACAATTCTGTAGATGCAGCCATGCGGATGGACATACTGGATTATATGCCCGGTGATATCCTGGTGAAAACAGACAGGGCCGCTATGGCCAATAGCCTGGAATTAAGAACGCCTTTTCTTGATGTTGACTTCGCCGAGTTTTGTATTGCATTACCGGAAGAATATAAGATCAACCAAAAAGAAGAAAAGGTTTTACTAAAGGAAAGCTTTAAGCATTTATGGACGGATGATATCTGTAACCGTAGTAAGCAGGGATTTGGTGCACCGGTAGAACAATGGTTGTTGCAGCAAAGAATGCAACAGCTCAAAAAAGAGTATTTATTCAATTCCAGTAATAAAGTCTACGAGTGGCTTGACCCCAAAATAGTAAACCAGTATGCTGCTAAAAACAATTATCAAACCTGGATACTCTTAACACTGGCCATATGGATGCAGCGGCACCTTTAGTCTCCGTTATCATGAGTGTACACAATGGTGAACAGTGGCTGAATGAAGCCATTGAAAGCATCATTCGTCAAACATATACCCATTGGGAATTTATTATTGTGGACGACGCTTCGAACAAAGCCACGCAGGATCTGCTGAATCATTACAGGATTGATTCGAGAATAAAAATTATCCGGGTGGATAGCAAACAGGGTCTCACCAAAAACCTAAATACAGCTATCCATCTGTGTAACGGAGAGTTTATTGCCCGTATGGATGCAGATGACATCAGTATGCATGACCGCCTGGAAAAACAAGTCGCCTGGCTACAGGTTAATCCACATGTATCTGTAATAGCAAGTTTTATAGATATTATGGATGAGAAGGGTAAGGTAGTTAGTGTATGGCCCGACGACAGGAAAGCGATCACATGGCAACAGATCAGGGTTATGCTACCCTGGAAAAATTGCATTGCACATCCTTCCGTGATGATTCGAAAAAAAGTATTGGAGCAATACCGTTACAACGAATCCCAGGTTCATTCACAGGATTGGGACCTGTGGCTGCGATTGGCTGCTGAAGGAAAGATCATTGAAAAGATAGCGATACCCCTTCTGCTCTATAGGATCCACCCTGCTTCCATCACCAGTACTTCCAACAGGCGGTCCGTTTTTTCAAAACAGCATGAATTCTACCAACGGTATTTAAAACACAGCGCATTCAGTAGATTTAATACAAAAGTGAGACTGGGTTTTATTTTCAATAGCATTAAACTATTTTTATCCCGTATCAAACGAAAATTTATATCATAAAAAACTGGTCATATAAAAGTTTGTTATTGAAAAGAAAGTTGGAAGCTGTTTTCATCTTTCCTTTTATTTTCCTGGGGAGACTGATCGCTTTTACAAAACCGAATAAGAAAGCTTATGAAGTTTATTTCTTTTTCCCCTTTTATCATATTGGCGGAGCTGAAAAAGTGCATGCACAGGTAGCACAGGCAACAGGAAACAATAACTGTATCATTTATTTTACCCGGCGTTCACATAATGATCTTTTTCTGCCTGAATTTAAAAAATCAGGTTGCGAGATAAAAGATATTTCAGTCTACACCGATAATAAATGGCTTTACTTTCTGAATTTAATTTACCGTGGCATCGTAACCGGATATATTAACCGGCAAAAAAGTAAACCGCTTGTGTTTAACGGCCAGTGCAATTTCGCTTATAAAATATCACCGTGGATCAGTAAAGAGATACCGCAAATAGAATTGATCCATTCCCTGAACAGTTTTTCTTATATCAGGATTCCTTTTCTTCCCTTCATCCATCAAACTGTCATGATCAGTAAAAAAAGGATTGAAGACCATGCTCTGTTATACGAAAAAGTAAAAATTCCTGATTATTACCTGGAAAAGATCAAATACATACCGAATGCAATTCCTTTACCTCTTCCTATAAAACAAAAAAATAACGAGCCTTTTATAGTGCTATATGTTGGTCGGGGTGGAATAGAAAAAAGAGTTCATCTTATTGCAGCGATGGCCAAACGACTGCATCAATCGCACCGGGGTATACGGTTTGAATTTTTAGGAGATGTTTCAGAAATACTAACTGCAACGGAGTATCCTTTTATAAAATTTCATGGCAACCAAACCAATGACAATGCCATACAGGCCATTTATCAGGATGCAGTTATCCTTCTTGTCACTTCCAATACCGAAGGTTTTCCCATGGTGGTGATAGAAGCGATGGCGAATGGCTGTGCTATTCTCTCCACTCCTGTTGGGGATATTCCCCGGCATGTAAAACAGGGAGTAAATGGATATCTTTTCAGTTCTATCAATAACGAAAATCAGATCATTGACGAAGGAGTGCAGCATATACTTACGCTCAAAAATGATCAGGAGTTGTTGGCAAGAATAGCTGAAAACAATATCAATTATTCAAAAAGTAATTTTAATATCGGTATGTTCAATAAGGCCTATAAAAACCTCTTTGAATCTGTAAATAAAAACGTTTGAAACCCTTAAGTTTTATCATCATTACGTATAATCGGCCGGCAGATATGCTGGAACTACTGCAGAATATCAGCCGTCTTGACCAGGCAGCAGAACTGCTGGAAGAAGTAATCGTATTGAATAATGCTTCTACGGATGATTATAGCAATGTCAGAGATTATATCGCCATCAATCCGCAATTACCTTTTCAATATTATGATTCTCCGAATAACCTTGGTGTAGCCAAAGGGAGGAACTATGCGCTGCGAAAAGGGAAAGCCCCTATCGTTATTATGCTGGATGACGATGCTGTTTTGCAAAACAAGGATTGCCTTATCAACCTGTTGGATGAATTTGAAAAACCAAATACAAAAAGACCAAAAGCCATTGTTTCCTTCAAAGTACTTTATTACGAAAACCTGGCAATGCAGGTAAATGCTTTACCGCATAAACGGTATGATGAGTTCAAAGACAAGTCTTTTTTTGAAACCTATTATTATGCCGGGGGAGCCCATGCGGTGAAAAGGCAAGTGATCGAACAACTGGGCTCCTATCCTGATGATTTCTTTTACGGTATGGAAGAGTACGATCTTAGTTACCGTATACTTGATGCAGGCTTCTCTATTGTATACAGCGATAAGATCATAATGCTGCATAAAGAATCACCACTGGGTAGGAAACCAAAGCACGAAAAGCTGAGAATGATGTGGGTGAATAAAAGCAAAGTAGCTTATCGTTATTTGCCTGGAAAATATTTTTACAGCACAGCTGTAATGTGGTCGTTACAATATTTGAGAATGACAGGATTTAACCTCGGTGGATTTTTTAAAGGTTGGAGAGAAGTAAACATGATCTCAAAAAAAGAAAAAAGGACTCCAGTGAGCGAGGCCACTTTAGACTATTTGAAAAAAGTAAAAGCGAGGTTGTGGTATTAACCTGCCGTTTCCTGTTGAAAGAATTGATAGGATTTCTTTAATCCCTCCTTCAGGGAAGTGGTATGCTTCCATCCCAACGTATGCAATCTCGAACTGTCCATTAGTTTCCGAGGCGTGCCGTCAGGTTTAGACGTATCAAAGTGAATATTCCCGGCAAAACCTGTGACTTCTTTAATCATCAAGGCCAGTTCTTTAATAGTCATTTCCTCTCCTGTTCCGATATTCAGGAATAATTTTTCATCATACTGTTTCATCAGGAAAACACAGGCATCTGCCAGGTCATCTGCAAACATAAATTCACGGAGGGGTGAACCTGTACCCCATATTTCTACCTGTTCAGCATTATTCTTCGTTGCTTCATGAAATTTCCGAATCATAGCTGGGATCACATGTGAGTTTTGTAAATGGTAGTTATCTCCTTTGCCATAGAGATTGGTGGGCATAGCTGCAATAAAATTACAGTCATACTGGTCACGGTAGGCTTCGCATAATTTTATACCTGCAATTTTTGCGATGGCATAAGGTTCGTTAGTGTATTCCAGTAAGTCAGTCAAAAGATATTCTTCCTTCAACGGCTGTTGCGCCAGTTTCGGATAAATACAGGAGCTTCCTAAAAACAACAGTTTTGTTACTCCATTTTTATAGGCCGCATGAATGATATTGGATTCGATCAGCAGGTTATCATATAGAAAATCGGCCCTGTAAGTATTGTTGGCCATAATGCCGCCCACTTTTGCAGCAGCCAGGAAAACATATTCAGGTTTTTGCTGTTCAAAAAAAATGTTTACTGCGGACTGATTGCGCAGATCAAGTTCAGTTGAAGTTTGTTTAATAATACTAGTATAGCCTTCTTGCTCCAATCTTCTTACTATAGCAGATCCCACCATTCCCCGGTGTCCGGCTACAAAAATTTTACTGTTCCTTTCCATTCTTTATTCAAAACTGTTTAACGTACGGAATCCTGATTGTTGCAGTAATACTTCTTTCCTAAAATATGCTGTATCTGCGTCAACCATTTCCCCTACCAGTTCCTGTAAGGTATGCCGTGGCGACCATCCCAATTGTTTTTTTGCTTTGGAAGCATCTCCCAACAAAAGATCTACTTCAGTTGGGCGATAATATCTTTTATCCACTTCAACCACCACATCTCCCGCATTCAAAACAATATCAGGATTGTTGACTTTAGTAACAATTGCTTTTTCCGAATCCTCCTTGCCCTCAAACTCTATTTCGACTCCTGCATGAGTAAAAGCCATTTTTACAAAATCCCTGACGGAGGTTGTTACTCCTGTTGCAATAACATAATCTTCAGGCTTTGATTGTTGCAACATCAGCCACATGGCTTCTACATAATCTTTTGCATGACCCCAATCTCTCTGGGCATCAAGATTACCCAGCCATAATTTCTTTTTTAGTCCCAATATGATTTCTGCGACACCCCTTGTTATTTTCCGGGTAACGAATGTTTCGCCGCGCAGTGGACTTTCATGGTTAAATAAAATGCCATTGCAGGCAAACAGATCATAGGCTTCCCGGTAATTTACCGTGATCCAGTAAGCATATAATTTAGCTACCCCATAAGGCGATCTTGGATAAAAAGGAGTCGTTTCGTTTTGTGGCACTGCCTGCACCTTACCATACATTTCTGAAGTGGACGCCTGGTAGATCTTCGTTTTCTTTTCCAGGCCAAGTATGCGTATAGCTTCCAGCAAACGTAATGTACCCACTGCATCTGTATTAGCAACATACTCCGGCTCTTCAAAACTCACATGCACATGACTCATCGCACCGAGGTTATATATCTCATCTGGCTGCACCTGCTGCATAATCCTGATGATATTCGTAGAATCCGTGAGATCGCCGTAATGAAGGAAAAGCTTGACGTTTTTTTCGTGAGGGTCCTGGTACAGATGGTCTATCCGCTGCGTATTGATTAGTGAAGTGCGGCGTTTAATACCATGCACTTCGTATCCTTTTTTTAATAAAAGATCGCTGAGATAGGCGCCGTCCTGTCCTGTAATTCCTGTAATGAGGGCTTTCTTCATTCGTTACCGTATTTTCGCAAAGTAACGGCTTTTTGCAGCATTGAAATAACAGGCAACCCAGATGTATTTAAAAGATTATGCGATCCGGACAGGCAAGAATATCCTGGTCCGTTTTCCCAAGAGAGTTATTCGATTCTTCCAATTTTGGGGCGAATTCATACAATTCAGAAAACTGAATGAACACCGTAGTAGAGTTTATTGGAAAGATATCTATCCCTGTTTGAATGACAGGATACAAAAAACTCCCTTCGATCATCATTACACATATCATCCTGCATGGGCTGCAAGGATATTGGCACAAACAAAGCCTGAGCTACATGTGGATATATCCTCCATCCTGAGCTTTGGAGCAATAGTTTCTGCATTTGTCCCTGTTAAATTCTATGATTACCGGCCTGCCGATCTTCAGCTTTCTAACTATGAATCTGATTTTGCCGATCTCAAGAATTTACCTTTTGCGGATAATTTAATTTCCTCCCTTTCCTGTATGCATACAGTAGAGCATATCGGGCTGGGGCGTTATGGTGATGCGTTGGATACAGAAGGAGATATAAAGGCGATCAATGAATTGAAACGGGTATTAAAGCCAGGAGGTGATCTTCTTTTTGTAACACCGGTGGGAAAGCAAAAAATCGAATTCAATGCGCATCGTATTTACAGCTATGAGCAGATCATTGAATATTTTTCACCATTAACCCTAAAAGAATTTTCTTTGATCCCCGATGCAGGCGGGTTGATCGAAAATGCAGATCCTGCACTTATAAAAGAACAATCTTATAGCTGCGGATGCTTTTGGTTTAAAAAAAAATAAAATGTTTAAACTTTTTTTAAAAAAGAAAAATGAAGTTGATAAAAATTCGGCGATAATTTCATTTTACCAAAAATGGGTGAAACCCGGAGGGTTGGTTTTTGATATAGGAGCAAATGTCGGTAATAGGATCGATTTGTTTTTAGAACTAGGCGCAAAAGTAGTTGCCGTAGAACCGCAACAAGCATGTGTTGAAATTCTGCAAAAGAAATATGGCGATAAGATTAATATCGAAAATATAGGCCTTTCACATTCTGAAGGAGAATTGGAATTTCATATTGCTGACGAATCAACCATCTCTTCTTTTTCTGAAGAATTTATCTCTAAAACGGGTGCCAATCGTTTTAGAAGAAACAAATGGAAAAAAACTATCAAAGTTCATGTTTCTACATTAGACAAGTTGATTGAAAAGTATGGCGTTCCGGATTTTTGCAAGATTGACGTAGAAGGATTTGAACTGGAAGTGTTGAAGGGTTTAAATAGAAAGGTTCCGGCACTATCATTCGAATATTGTGTACCGGAATTAGCCGATAAACTTTATAAATGCCTGCAACAATTAAACATTATGGATCCGTCAGCATCTTATAATTACAGTATTGGGGAATCATTTGTATTGGCTTCAAACAAATGGCATTCTTATCCGGATTTTTTGTCACTTGTAAAAGAAAAAGCATTCCATAAAACACTTTTCGGAGATATTTATATCCAATTCAGCAAATAATATGTTTACAGCAGGCACGACCAACGAATCAGCAAGAGTAAAGTGGATCGAACAAACGCTAAAAAAAATTCCAGGGGGCCTGACAATACTTGATGCAGGTGCCGGAGAATCACAGTTCAAAAAATTTTGCAGTCACTTAAAATACATCGCCCAGGATTTTGGTCAATATGATGGTAGTGGCAATATAGGTTTGCAGGAAGGCAACTGGGATAATACAAAACTTGATATTGTATCAGACATTGTGTCCATCCCGTTACCCGATGCTTCGGTAGATGCGATCATGTGTACAGAAGTATTTGAACATATTCCTGATCCGTTGGCAGCATTGAAAGCGTTTACCCGGCTGCTAAAGCCGGGGGGATATTTACTACTTACAGCACCTTTTGCCAGTCTCACCCATTTTGCACCGTATCATTTTGCGTCAGGTTTCAGCCGCTTTTTTTATGAAAAGCATTTACCGGATAATGGTTTTATCATTGAAGAACTGAAATTGAATGGTAATTATTTCGAATATATCGCACAGGAGAACCGGCGAATCAAACAAATAGCTGCAAAATATGCAGGAAGAAAAATAAATTTAATAGAAAAGATTATTATCCACTTAAATATTTACCTGTTACAAAGATTGTCCGATAGAGATAATGGATCAGACGAATTACTTTGCTACGGTATCCAGGTATTTGCAAAAAAGAAAAATTAAACCCTGTCCCGGTATTTAAACCCCCAATAAAATGTCTGACTTACATAATAAAGAGGTTGCTATTGAATTTTATGAGCATCGTTATGAAGAAGGCTATATGGAAGAATGGGACGATTTGAAGAAAAATAAAGTAAGAGAGGTGTTAAAAAGCATCGGGCTGCCACAAAAAGGAAAAGCGCTTGATTTTGGCTGTGGCAATGGAGTATTTACGAATATTATGAAAAACATCCTTCCTGAGTGGGAAGTATATGGTGTAGAGATAAGTAAAATAGCTATTCAGAATGCCAGTAATAAATTCCCTGGTTGTCATTTCTTTATTGCTGATGAAACAAAAAACCATGAACATCAGTTCGATTTCTTATTTAGTCATCATGTAATCGAACATGTACAGGATGTGGATGAAACATTTACCTTCATCAATAACTATTTGAAACCGTCCTCTTCACAATTGCATATCCTACCATGCGGTAATGCCGGTAGTTTTGAGTATGAAATATGCAGGCTTAAAAAAAATGGGATCGAAAAAGAAAAAGGCAATCGTTTCTTTTTTGAAGAACCGGGACATTTGCAAAGACTTACTACCACTGAATTTTCACATTATGAGTCTAAAATTGGTTTTACCCTGCAAAAAGAGTTTTATTCCAACCAGTATGATGGAGCTATTGATTGGATCACCAAAAGTTCGCCGAGATTTGTAAAGCGACTGACATCCACCGATGATGCCGTTGACGACTCCTCTTTTCACAAACTTCTCCTGTTGCGAAAAAAGTTATTACCGATGACATACAGACAATTCGCTTATTCAAAATACTGGGAAATAAAATCAAAATGGAATAAAAAATTAAAAGACTACCTGGCTCTTTCAATGCTATATATTCCGGCAATGTTGGCGAAACTTTTTTATTATTCGGTACAGCAAAAAGCGGTCAATGAATGGGCTGTCCGTAAATCCGATAAAAACGGGAGTGAAATGTTTCTCTTCTTTACAAGAAAACCCTGATATGATCATTGTGCAACTTACAGGTGGCTTGGGTAATCAGCTATTTCAATATGCTGCTGCGAAATCTTTATCGCTCCATCATAATGTGTCACTGCAACTTGATATAACTTCCTTCTACCGGGATAAACTACCCGACCTTGAAGTACCCCGGGATTTTGAGCTATACCAGTTTGAAGGTATCAGAGAAAAAATTATATCACTGAATGAAATCGGGTCTGTCATTGATCTTAAAAACGAGAAATCTTTTTTTCAAAAAATACGGCCACGATATAAAAGAAACATCTACACGGAACCTTTTTATCACTTTGATAAGAATTTTTTTAATAGCAATAAAAACGTCTTATTAAAAGGAGGATGGCAAAGTGAAAAATATTTTGATCCTTACAAAGACCTGATCCGGCAAAGACTGCAATTAAAAGAAACAGTTATTACCCAGGTAATCGAGAAAGGCAGATCATTGACCGAAAAACAAACTGTAGGGGTTCATATCAGAAGAGGAGATTATTTACGAAAGAAGATCATTTTTGAGTGGCATGGTGTCATGAGTAAAGAATATTATTTGAAAGGCTTTGAACTGTTAAGCAAGCGTATTCCAGGCTTTTCGGTTTTATATTTTACTGACGATCCGGATTGGGTGCAAAAAGAACTGCTACCTATTATGAACGGAGAAATTGTTTCAAAAGAAACATCTCAAACCCATTTTGAAGATTTTTATCTTCTTTCGAAGTGCCGGCATACTATCATCGCAAATAGTAGTTTCAGTTGGTGGGCGGCCTGGCTTAATAATAATCCGGATAAAATAATAATTGCACCTAAAAAATGGTTTGACAAGGGGCCAAAAGATACTAAAGATATTATTCCTTTAAACTGGTTTCAAATCTGATCTTTTACAAATGCTTGTTTATGTAATTAAATATCCTGGTATTATCAAAAAGGTCTTCACCTGTCTCGTAATAAGTCTTTTTGTCTATACAGGTATACAGGCGCAGGAATTTGGCCATATCCATTATGATATAAAAGACGGTTTACCAAGCAATACTATTTATGATATTACGCAAGATAAAAGTGGTTTTATATGGTTCGCCACTGAAAACGGGTTAACTAAGTTTGATGGTCTCCATTTTAAAACTTTCACTACCCGGGATGGGTTACCAGATAATGCCATATTAAAGGTGCATGGAGACGAAAAGGGCAGAGTTTATTTTATACCTTTTACACATACACCCTATTTTTATTATAATGATAGCATCTATAAACTAAAGGTAGCTGCCCGTCAGCAAGCCGATCTTACTAACACCTCGTATTTTTTTAATAATGGAGATCAGGTTGTACTAGTTGCAGCATCCGATAGCTATTTACTTAATAGTAAAGATTCACTAGTTTCTTTAAATGAAGTGTATAAAAACATCCCTGAAAAAAACTTAGTACTAGCCGTAACAAATGATTTAATAATCACATTTGTCGATAACAAATTTTTTTATATAAAAAATGATGGCTCAATCAACTCGAAAAATAAATACGAAAACAAAAAAATACTAAGATATTTCAATTTTGAAGGTCATCTAATTACTTTAGAAACGACATCCCTTACCCCCCTATCAAAATCCGGGAATTTGTCCGATAAACTTTTTTATGCAAACGAAGGTGATTCTGTTTATTTTTTTAACCCATTATCAGGCAGGTTTCTTTACAAAATCAGAATTAAAAAATTCAGTAATGCCTTTATTGATAATGAGAACAGTTTATGGATTACTACATTAGGGAATGGCGTTTACAGATTCCCCTCGTTTGAATATAAATATCTGAACGTTGCAAAATTTGATGAAATATTCTCAATTACCCGTTTTAATAATAATTTAATACTCGGTGGCGATTTTAGTAAAACACTCAGGATACCGCTTACGGGACCCGTCAACACCTATACCTTGTTTGATTATTCAGCCTATATATACGGCTCACAAAATACTACAACACAATTTTCCAAAAGAAACCGGATATACAAGTTACTCAATAACAAAGAATCTATTTATATCGGCACAGATGCTTTTCTCCTTAAGCAATCCAAATCATCTAAACCTTTGTTTAAAAACGCTTATCCAATAAAAGATATTGATACAATAAATAATAAGTTATTAGTTTGTACAGGCATCAATGTTTTGCTACTTAATGCTTCAGACTTGTCTGTAATCGATACCCTGTTAAACCAACGTTCTACGAGCGGGGTTTTTTATAATAATGATTTTTATGTAGGAACTTTAGGCGGTCTTGTTAAGATAAATTCAGCTGACAAGTCTGTACAATCATTGAACTTTTTGCATCCGGCACTAAAAAGAAGAATCATTTCCATTCAAAGAGGGATAAATAAGGATTTATGGATAGCCACAAGCGGAGCTGGTCTTGTTCACTTTATAAACGGAAAAATTAAAAACGTTTTTACTACAGCATCGGGAATAACAAGTGACATATGTACCAGTCTGTATATTGACAGTACAGATATTTGGTTAGGTACTAATGAGGGATTAAACAGGATTATTACCAATTCTGATTCAACCCGAATTATCACGTTTACTACTGCCAATGGATTAAACTCTGATTTTGTTAGCTCCCTTTTTGTGCATGAAAAAATGGTGTATGTAGGCTCTCCCAATGGATTAACCTATTTTAATAAAGACGCCACTGAAAACAAATCCATTTGCGTGCTTCATATTACCCAGGTTTCACAAGGAAGCAAACAACTGGGAACCGATAGCCTGTATACTTTCCCACACAATGCGCTAAACATTAAAATAGATTTCACTGCCATTTCATTTAAATCAGCTGGTGATAACCGATATTTTTATAGGCTGGAAGGATTAGACACCGCGTGGAATACAACCAGGAACACGTTTATTGCTTATGCCACGCTGCCGCCAGGGAATTATCGTTTGAAAATAAAGGCTATTAATAAATTTGGTGTAGAAAGCAAAACCAAAGAAATGGTAATAATCATCATACCGCCGTGGTGGCAAACCTGGTTATTCAGGCTTGGTACCATATTGCTGGTAGCCGCATTAATCTATTTTATTTATCGAAAGAATATTCATTCTATCAGGAAAAGAGAAGAAAACAAACGGGTTATCGAAGCAAAATTTGCGGCACTTGAACAACAGGCATTACAGGCTCAAATGAATCCTCATTTTATTTTTAACTGCTTAAATTCTATACAATCTTTTATCATTGATCTTGACGTGGAAGGCGCCAATAAATACCTGAGTATTTTTGCCAGTATGATAAGGCAGACGCTGGAAAACTCTTCCCATCTCCTGGTTCCATTTTCGAATGAGCTCAAATATCTTGATACGTATTTGCAGCTGGAAAAATTACGTTTTAAAGATAAATTCAATTATTTTATTGAAATTGATGAAGAAATAGACCAGCAGAACACCTTAATACCTGGCATGTTATTACAGCCTTACATTGAAAATTCACTGAGGCATGGGATACAACACCGGAAAGATAATAAGGGCCTGATTTCACTGCAGTTTAGAAGCGGCAATCATAAAAGCCTCCTATGTACAATAAAAGACAACGGGGTTGGAAGAAGGAAATCCGGGGAAATGAAGTCTGTGCAACATATAGAATATCAATCGAGGGGTACTTTTATAAATGAAAAAAGAATTATGGCCATCAATAATCTATTCAATACTAATATCAGTGTACTAACTGACGATATATTAAATACGGATGGTTCCGTTGAGGGAACACTGGTTAAATTATTTATCCCTTTTTTTCCAAAAACTATTTCATGATAAACGCTCTCATTATAGACGATGAGCCCCGGAATATTGATGTCCTTAATAAGCTGGTCAGTGATTTTTGTGAAGGCATTTTGATCACCGGGATAGCTTTATCGGTTGATGAAGCTATCCGACTCATCAGGGAAAAAAAACCCGACCTCGTTTTTTTAGATATTGAAATGCCTGGTAAAAATGCATTTGATCTTATTGATCTGTTATCACCGGTATCTTTTGAGATCATTTTTGTAACGGCTTTTGAGCAGTATGCGATCAAAGCTTTCCGGTATAGTGCCATAGATTATATTCTGAAGCCTGTTAACATCAAAGAATTACGGGAAGCACTGGAAAGGGCCCGCCAGCGCCTGCAAGAAAAAAGCATCAACAACAGGCTTGAAAACTTTTATGCCATCATTAAAAAGAAAGACATCAAAATTGCGATCCAACTGAATGACGGATACTGCTTCCACAACTATACTGATATTATTTATTGTTCAGCTGACGGAGCCTATACACATATCTATTTATCAAATGGGAATAAGATAATATCAAGTAACAGCTTGAAACATTTTACCGAGTTATTGCCTGAAGAAATATTTTGTCGCATTCATAATTCGCATCTTATTAATCTTGATTATGCTGTAAAATATTCTGGCAACAGATCAGGTATCATAGAAATGTCAAACGGTTTGATCCTTGAAGTTTCGCAAAGAAAAAAAGATGAATTGCTGAATAGATTTAAAAAATAAGGAAAGAGGATACGGAAAATTAGATAGCATTATTAAAATTAGCAACTCAGTTATAGGTGTTTACTACTCACTTATATCCAAAATCTTCTCAGATATAAAAAATATCTATGCAAAATAGATTTTACATTTCTTTGGGGCTAATTTCGTGTTCAATTTTGAATTTTGAGCAGGGTTCTATTCTTGAACCATTAATCATTAACCTTGATAATAACGAGCCAATTGCAATTTGGCAAAATCCAACTTGCTCCCTGAATTAAAATTTCCTGGATAAATTTCTCCAATTTTACTTCATAACAATTATTGAGTTCGTTTTGATTAGAAGTAAATCCGGAAGCCATCAAATATTCGCCTTTATTTAAGGAAAATATTAATACATTATTGCTCCTCTATATATTTTAAAAATAATCTCATCCCTTTTCGTTTAGCTTCGTCGAGCTTATAACTCAAATGAAGGTTATAATACTTTTTCAGATCATATAATTCAAACGGTGTCGCCGCCACGATCTCATCAATATGCTCAAGCCCTGCTGCATTAGCTTTATTGAATAGTTCGATAAAATCCTCCGGCAATTGCTTTTTACTCACCCACGCTGCAAATACAAAAGGCAAACCAGTGATGGCCCTCCATTCACTGCCCAGGTCATATATAAACGTGGAGATCTTCCGCTGCTCTAATGCCCTGTCACCGATCACCAGGCCTGCTGTTGTTCCTTTGATCTCTTCCCGATAACTTTCATTGGTTGCCTGTACTATCTCAGGATTGATGCCCCAGTATTCCTTCATCAGCCATTTTAATAAAGCTACTGATGAACGGCTCTGGTAATCCAGGTATACTTTTGTTATTTCTTTCATCGGCACTTCGCTGAATAAGCAAACGGAAGCGATCTCTCCTTCCGCACCAATACAATAATTACCCACAATATGAAAAGAAGATAATTGCGGAATAGCAGCAACCGGTATAAGACCCACATCTATTTCATCATCAGCCAGCATTTGCGCCAGTTTAGCCGGGTAAGCACCTATTAGTTCAATATGATCTTTGATAGGTGGACGCTCTAATCCATAGATCAGCGGTTTTGTATTCAGGTAATTAACGATACCAACACGAATCTTATTCAATTCAGCTATTTTTGCGGCAGCAAAGGTAACGGAACAACCGGCTTCTTTAAAATCAAATCATGGAACTAACAGCACTCTCAGCTATCTCTGCCATTGATGGCCGCTATCGTAAACAAGTGCAGCATCTCGATGAATATTTTTCTGAGTTCGCCCTCATAAAATACAGGGTATTTGTTGAAATTGAATACCTTTTTTTCCTCGAAAAAAAGAAGTTTTTCAAACTATCCCATAAAAGTTCTAAACACCTGCAGCACCTCGCCGAAGATTTTGGCCTGGAAGATGCGCAGGAAATAAAGCAAATTGAATTTACTACCAACCATGATATAAAGGCCGTTGAATATTTTTTAAAAAATGAACTCGAAAAAAATGGTGGCAAGGATGCTAAAGAATGGGTGCACTTTGGATTGACATCGCAGGATATCAACAACACTGCGATTCCGCTTCTCTGGAAACATGCCATCGAATATGAATACCTGCCCGGCTTACTCAACCTGAATACACAATTGAAATTGCTGGCCAAAGAATGGAAAGACATTCCAATGCTGGCACACACCCATGGCCAGCCAGCCAGCCCCACAAGAGTAGGCAAAGAGATTATGGTATTTGTAGAGAGAATAGAAAACCAGGTAGAACAATTTATCGGTATCCCTTTCAGTGCGAAATTTGGAGGTGCCACTGGTAATTTCAACGCACATCATATTGCTTTCCCTAAAATGGACTGGATAAAGATGGGCAATGAATTTGTAACCCAGTTAGGGCTTAATCGCCAGCAATTCACTACGCAGATCGAACATTACGATAACCTTGCTTCACATTTTGATTGCATGAAGCGTATCAACAATATCCTTATGGATTTTTGTAAGGATATATGGAGCTATATCTCGATGGAATACTTCAAACAAAAAACAAAAAAAGGCGAAGTGGGTTCATCTGCCATGCCACATAAAGTAAATCCCATTGATTTTGAAAATGCAGAAGGTAATTTAAGTATTGGCAATGCCTTGTTTGAATACCTTTCTTCCAAGTTGCCGGTATCAAGATTGCAAAGAGATCTGACCGATTCAACCGTTTTAAGAAACATGGGATCTCCCTTTGCACACACCATGATCGCTTTCCGCTCCATTGAAAAAGGATTGGGCAAACTTATCATCAATGATGCAAAGATCCACGAAGACCTGGAGAACAACTGGGCCGTTGTAGCGGAAGCGATCCAAACAGTTTTACGAAGAGAAAATTTTCCAAATCCCTACGAAGCGCTGAAAGACCTGACCCGAGGAAACGGAAGAATAGATAAAAAAGCGATCCATACATTTATTGACGGACTCAAGATCAAAGATGATTTGAAAAAAGAATTGAAAAAGATCAGCCCGCATAATTACACGGGAATTACACTTAAAATTTAAACGATAATTGCCCATCTCCTGTCAACAGATTTCTTCCTGGCGGGAGTCATCCCCATTAATATCAGTGTAAATCACTCCAACCTGCCTGTCGGCAGACAAGTCTGTGTCATCCGTGTTCTTGTATTTCCATTAACTGATTAACATGTTTCCCCAACAGATTTATTTCTGGCGGGAATTATCTCCGTTAATATCAGCGTAAATCATTGGAATCCGCGTCATCCGTGTTCCTGTATTTCTGTTCCTGTATTTTTTAGCACACTATTTGCCTATTCCCTGTCAAATCCTGGTAAATGAAAACGGTGATCGGGTTTATAGTATTGTTAGTCGTGCTTACAGCCTGCAATAAAGTGGATTCAGAATCAAACAGTTTACAGGGCCGGTACATCGGTATTTTCAATCGTACCGGCATGGATACGGCACAGGTCAACCTTATTTTTAATGCAAACAGGTTTGAAGGAGAAAGTAATAAACAAACCTATCCCGCTATCTGCCGCGGCAGTTATGATATTAATTATAACAGCATTCACTTTACTGATTCCTGTGCCTGGACAGCCAACTTCGATTGGAGTCTTATTCTTTCCGGTGATTATAATATCAGTTTTAATGAAGGCACAGTGCGGATATGGAAAACAACTGGCAATATCACCGATGAATACTTATTGCGTCAACCCACCCGTTAATGATCCGTTTTACGCCGCAGCATATATAAATGCATTTCCTGGTCATCTTCAAAAAAGGTATCGTACAATACAAATCCATTTTTCAGTAATACTTTTTGCGAAGCAATATTTTCAGGAAAGGTGACGCCTGCAATTTCTTCCAGCCCCAGTTTGGTAAACGCATAGCCAATACCTCCTTCTGTAGATTCAGAAGCATATCCCTTACCCCAATTCTCTTTCAGCAAGCCATACCCTAATTGTATTTTATTCGAATGTTCGATGGGTATAACCGCAAACGAACCTACAAACTCGCCAGAGGCTTTTAAATACATACCCCAGCGCCCTAGCCCGGGAAGTGCGTCGTAATCAGTAAGTATCTTTTGAAAAAAGTTATGCGTGTCTTTTCTTGATTTCACCGGCCGTATATACCGCATCACTTCCTCATCACTGTTCAACCGGTAGAAATCTTCAAAATCATCAGCCGTATAGGCACGAACCAACAATCTTTCTGTTTCAAAAATTATCATAGAAAAAATTCTACTAACTATTTAAAACTTCTCACTTCCCTCTCACCATTCACACACTTTCAAATTACAAACTCTTCCCAAGTCCCCCTACGGGGGATTTAGGGGGCTGCCTCTTCCTTATGTATCTCACTCGTAAAATGAAACTCAATATCCGGGTTATTATTCCGCTCTGTATTCAGAAACCATTCACTTTGCGCCAGGTACACCATATGCCCGTCCTTATCTTCTGCAATATTCGCTTGTTTGAACCGGGAAAACTCTAATAACTTCTTTTCATCCTTACTCGTCAGCCAGCAGGCTTTATAAAAAGGTAATGAATTAAACACCACCGATGCACCATACTCATGCAACAGGCGGTACTGTATCACTTCAAACTGCAATTCACCCACACAACCAATGATCTTTTTATTACCGCCAAACTGGGTAAATAACTGCGCCACCCCTTCATCGGTCAACTGCAGCAAACCTTTCTCCAGTTGTTTTGTTTTCATCGGATCTTTATTCACCACTTCTTTAAATATCTCGGGAGAGAAAGAAGGAATACCGGTGAAATAAAAATCCTCGCCTTCCGTGAGTGTATCACCGATCTTGAAATTACCTGTATCAAACAAACCGACCACATCACCCGCATACGCATCTTCAATAATACTTTTATCACGGGCCATAAAAGAATAAGGGTTGCTGAAACGGACATCTTTATCCAATCGCACATGATGAAAGTATTTGTTGCGCTCAAACTTTCCACTGCACACCCGGAAGAATGCGATCCTGTCCCGGTGCTTGGGATCGAGGTTAGCATGTATCTTAAAAATAAACCCACTCATCTTATCCTCTTCCACACCCACCGGGCGAACGGTGGTCTCCCGGCTGCGGGGTGTAGGCGCTATTTGAATAAACGTATCCAGCATTTCCTTCACACCAAAATTATTGATAGCGCTGCCAAAGAAAACCGGCGCCACTTTACCGGCCAGGTAATTGGCCACATTCAGTTCACCATGCACCCCATCCACCAGTTCCACATCTTCCCTCAATTGTGCTGCATCTTTTTCGCCCAGTTTCTGCCCCAGCACCGCATCATGGATATCTACCTCCATACTATTTTCATCCGTTCCTTTTGTATTGGCGGTAAACAGCAACAAACTTTTATCATGCAAATTATAAACGCCTTTAAATTCTTTACCGCTGTTGATCGGCCAGCTCATCGGGTGCAGGTGAATGTTCAGCTCTTTTTCGATCTCTTCCAGCAAATCAAACCGGTTCTTACCATCCCTGTCCATCTTATTCACGAAAACGATCACCGGTGTATCCCGCATACGGCATACTTCCATCAGCCGCCGGGTTTGTTCCTCTACCCCGTTCACACTATCTACTACCAGTATCACACTATCCACTGCCGTGAGGGTACGGTACGTATCCTCTGCAAAATCCTTGTGACCGGGCGTATCCAGCAGGTTGATCAGGGTATTGTTATATTCAAAACTCATCACCGAAGTAGCCACCGAGATACCCCGCTGCCGTTCTATCTCCATAAAATCGCTGGTCGCATGTTTCTTTATCTTATTGCTCTTTACCGCACCAGCCACCTGTATGGCGCCCCCAAACAGCAGGAATTTTTCTGTCAGTGTTGTCTTACCCGCATCCGGGTGACTGATGATCGCAAAACTGCGGCGGCGCTGTATTTCGTTGTGATATTTCATAAATGGCGGCAAAGGTAAGGCAGAATCCTCAGCCTGACGAAGAGAGAAAATCCTGCCTGCCCCGACGCATGTCGTGGGAGCCTGACGAAGGAGAGATATGAACCCAGCAGCATTACTATTAGCATCTTTGTTGCGTCGCACTCTTCATCGTTCGGTAATTCTATTGGGCATTTTGGAAGTCTCCTTCCTTCTTTTGAATTATCTTCAATTCGAGTTGTTGGTGAGTGGAAACACCAACAGCGGCGTAACAATAAGTGATGCGATAAAAGGTTCGTGAGGAGACGAATCTTGGCCGGATGTGGTTACTGTTTTATTATTTTAGCATACGCTGATGCTCCATTCTTTCTTCTGAGTACGATCATATAAAACCCATTCGGCAAAAAACTCATTGTTTGTGTGATGTTTGTTTGATTAGCAAGCGGTCGAACAATAACTCTGTTTCCGACGTTAGTAAATAATTCAAAGCTTATCCATCGGTCAGAAAGTTTCAAAGAGTCAATTATCAATTCCTTATGAACTGGGTTGGGATATACACGTATATTAGACTGGTTTGCTGAAACAGGAGCTATACCGGTCGTTAGATTGACAGTAAATGTGAGCGCCGCACTTGTAACAGTAATAGGATTTATACAGGGTAATGAACTTGTTAGTTTCATTCTGATCTTATGTCCTGTTGCAGCCGGATAATAATCCACTATGGAATCAGTTGCTGCAAATATGTCTTTCCAGCCGGTGCTATTTGTGCTATCCTGCCATTGAAAGCTTGCCTGGCTACCACCATTTGTAGTGATAGCAATCAAAGTAGTTACTTGGCCGGTCGCGACGGTTGTACTGCCCGATAAAGTAATGGCCGGTGTGACAATAGGAAGAACACTGTAAGCTGTATCTTTTTGTTTCGTTACAGTAGCGTTCACGTATTGTACCCTGACAAGATGATTTCCGACTGGTGTTACTCCTGAAGTAAAATAAGTAAAGCTGCTATCAACGGATGAATAAGAAATGGGGGAGCCATCCTCGGTGATTGTAATAGTGACATTTGGTGGAGGGTTAGCCAACTTCCCTTTTACTGCGGAACTATTTTGACATTTGTTACTAACCTGTCGAACATCTGGCTGAGGTAAAGCGGTAAGATTATAACCAGCAACATAACATTTAAAATTCGCGTTGACAAAGACACCCCCTGCATAAATAGAATCTCCATTTACAATAACTGAATGAATATAATTATTCGCAGTTAAGCTTTCCGTTCCGGTTCCTACCTGGGTCCAGACCGACCCGTTATATTTTAAAACGGTTCGGCCGAGAAGATTGCCGAAGCTACCTGCTGCATAAACATTTCCAGAGTTATCAAGAGTCATATCACCGAAAGGACCATCCAGCACTATTCCATTATTACCACCGATCCTTGTCCACGTTGTGCCATCCCATTTGCCGAGTGCACCAAACCCGCCACCGGCAGTTATACCACTTCCATATACATAAATCAGGTTTGGATTGACGACTGCGATCTTGCCAATTGCATCAGCGTTAAGAGCGCCGGTATTTTCGGTCGGCCCCAATGGTGACCAACTTGTTCCATTCCACTTGGCAACATATGCAACGAATATATTTATGGTCGTAAAACTTCCCGCCGCATAAACATTGCCTGAACCATCCAGAGCAATTGTCTGTATAGAACCATTGGCATTCAGACCATTTAATCCACCTAACTCACTCCATGTGTTTGTTGCTGCGGTCCATTTTGCAACGTAACATCTACCACTTGAGTTTGTAAATGCTCCACCCGCATAAACATTGCCCTGAATATCTACAGCTAATGTGAAGATCGGGCCGTTTGCATTTAATGCATTCAATCCGCCTAACTCACTCCAGGAACTGCCGTTAAATTTTGCTATATAATATTTTCCTAAACCAGGACCACTACCATTTGTAAAAAAACCGCCGACATAAATATTACCTTTCGCATCACTTGTAAGTGTGCGAATAATATTATTTGCATGTAATGCGTTTGTACCACTTCCTGTTTCGGTCCACACCGTTCCATTCCATCTTGAGATGCTGCGACCAGCGAAACCAAAGCCAAAAGCTCCGGCGGCATAGAGATAATTATTGATGTCTTTATGAATAACATTAATATCGCCATTAGCATTCAGTGAGCCTGTACCACCAGACCCGGTTTCAGACCAGGTGTCTGTACCAGCATTCCATTTTGCTACAAACGTGTATGAGGCACCATTTGTAAAAGAGCCAGTTGCATATACATCTCCGGAGCTTAGCCTTATTAATGAATTGATGACTCCGTTTGCATGTAAGGAGTTTGCACCTGCACCAAGTTCTGTCCAGTTGGTTCCATTCCATTTTGCTACATATTGACCTGCCGAATTTGCAAAATTGCCCCCTGCATAAACATTGCCTGAACCATCCGCGATAATTGTAACGATCCAATCGCTTGCGTTCAACGCATTGGCTCCGGTACCCAATTCAGCCCATGCTGTTCCATTCCATTTCGCCACGTATCTTTTATTCGTTGCATTCGTAAATTGTCCGCCAGCGTAAACATTGCCTGCCGGATCAGTAGTAACGGTTAGGATACCCGAGTTTGCGCCTAATGCATTCACACCACCTAACTCACTCCATGAAGCGCCATTCCATTTGGCTACATAGCTCTTGTTATTAGCATTCGTGAACCCCCCTCCGGCATATATATTGCCGGATGCATCTGATGCGACAGACCAAATGAATCCATTTGCGCTCAATGCTCCCAGCCCACCTAATTCAGACCAGGTTGTTCCATTCCATTTGGCCACATATTTTTTTCCGACCGTGTTGTTGAAACTTCCTGCTGCGTATATATTCCCAGCCGGGTCAGTAGTTAAAGAATATATTACTCCATTTGCATTTAGTGCATTAGCACCGCTTCCAAGTTCGGACCAACTGGTTCCGTTCCATTTTGCTACATATGCAAAATTGTTGGCGTTAGAAAAAAAACCTGCGGCATATACATTTCCTGCGGCATCAGTAGTAAGGGTGTTAATGGCGCTATTTGTGTTGAGTGTTCCCAATTGGGTCCATACGTTGGCTTGCCATTTTAAGACATTATTTCCAACCGCAGCATATACAATCGTTCCGGTAGCATCTTTGGCAAGCGCATTTATTTCTACAGTATTGAGGGCGTTAACAACGTCCGATTTTATTTCATTCCAGCCCGACTGAGCGTTTGTGATAAAGACAGATAATAAAAAGTGAAGGAAAATAAAGACAGGTTTAATGATTCTCATACAGGCCGAATTTTATTAAAAATAATTCTTTAAAACAAGAGTACGAAACTTTTGACAAGCTTCACGCCGTGGTTGGTGTTTTCACCAACCACATGAATCAATAAGCCAATTGCATTACGCTTAAGAAAGTCCTTTAAATCGGGTGGCGGTTCTGTAAAAGCACAATATGTTTCCTGTAGCTTAAGTAAATAAAATACCATGGTTGAAGTGTTTAATGCTATCTTACCTGGTCAACCGGTTTTCTTCGCAGACGAGTGCTAGGTAAATGATTACAAAGACTACTTAGCAAGTGAAGACTATCAGGCAACGATAAAAAATTAATTAAGAAATAAAAAGAAAAATGTATTTTGAGTCACCAGGTACAAATGCCTTCACAAACCCTTTCCCTCATGACTACAAAAAAATATTTCTGTCTCCTATTATGGTTTGCATTTTTTACAATCATCGGCTGTCAAAAAGAAATTTCTAATACAGGCACTTCTACAGGAGGTAATGGAGGGGAATCGTCACAACAGTATATAATAACCACCATAAAAATATTGGTACTAAACGATAAGGGAATTATAGTTTCAAAAGCCAAAGTGCAGGCCGAAAATACAGTGGTGTACACAGACCAGTTTGGAATAGCAGAACTAAAAAATGTAAGGGTACTGGCAAATAAAGCATTGGTTAAAATAAACGCACCAGGATATTTTGAAGCCTATAGAACATTTGCAGTTGACAATAAGGAATGCTATGGTAAAGTGAAACTCCAGGCCTATGAAATGACAGGTAGTCTTCAATCTGCTTCGGGTGGTACAGTTAATATAGGCAATGAAGTAACCATAAGTTTTCCTCCTAGTGCATTTATCAATGAAATTAATGGATCTGATTATACTGGTACTGTAGTGGTGTATGGGAAATACCTAAACCCCGAAGCACCCGACTTTAATCTTTTGATGCCCGGAAATTTATTTGCCGGAGATGCCGGGGATTTTATTTTACGTTCCTTTGGAATGGTGAATGTGGAAATTAAATCCCCGTCAAATCAACCATTAAAACTAAAGCCCAATGTTAAAGCCACCATACAGGCAACAATCCCTCCTTCCCTAACAACTACCTCCCCTGCATCTATCCCCATGTGGTATTTTGATACAACCAAAGGACTTTGGATACAAGAAGGTACAGGTACCAAACAAGGAAATGTATACACTGGGGAAGTGTCACATTTTACCTGGTGGAACTATGATGCATTCTATCCGAGAATATATATAAGCGGGAAAGTTACCGATACGAGTGGCACACCGGTGGTAAATACACTGGTCACAATGAGTGTGGCTTCTATGGGTATAAGGTTGTCTTGTTTTACCAATAATGAAGGGTATTTCAGAACCCCATCCCCACCCAATGTCACTTGCGGATTTTTTCTTTCCAGCGAAGGCTGCAATCTTACTTTATACAGTTTTGAAGTAAATGCAGGCTCTTCAGATATAAATGTCGGAACTATCGTCGCAAATAGTTCATCACAAAATCAATTTAATATCACGGGGAATTTCCAGGCCTGCAGCAATCAACAGGTACAGGGTGGCAGCATGAAAGTGTATGCACAAAATAATTTTTTTGAAGGTAGAATTATAAACGGCCAGGCAGGTATTTCTTTTTCATTTTGTAAGGATACTGTCGATGCCCTGATAATAGCCGAAGACTCTTCTACAGGAAAAATGTATGCAACTTCTGCAAGATTGTACAAAAATGCTCCCACTAATCTGGGCACACAAAACATATGTGCTTCAGTAAGTCAAAAATATATCCGGTATATTGTAGATAACCAGATGTACTATATTACCGGAAACTCTGTTGACAGCCTGACTTCTTATTATTTTTCATCTTCAACTCCCTGGGTTCAGGTAGCCCATGATAATTGGAGCAATCCCCAAAATCCAAAGTCAAAAATTTATTTTAATACCAATTTTGGCAATGGTACAGGCTCTGTAACGCTTCTAAAAATTTCAGACTACCCTAATCTCTCAAACATGGGGTTCAACCGGGAATTAACCAACAGGTTTGAAAACTATACAAATATACCAGGGTCAATAATAAAAGGTATTATGAATGGAAGAATGTTTGATACAGGCATTAACCAATGGAGGTATATTGATGTGGCTTATAGTGTGGGGCAAAAATAGCCCGCTATCTGTAGAAATTTGATTAGTTTTTTGACCTATCTTCAATTCGGTCGATTGGTTATAAGATAACCACTCGACCGGTAGACAAACCAACAGTTTTAAAAAACTATACATCCATACCAACATAATAACAACGGAATGAATTTTCCATATGATGAAAATAAAAAGATAGCAAGCAGCCTTCTATTGATACTTGCTTTCAGCCTGTTTACGTTAAGTTGTAAAAAAAACAAGCCGGCGCCAAATCCCCCAAAATCATCGGAAAAAGCAATTACGTCTTTTGTATTTGAAGCAGTTGATAACAGCACAGTACTTCTTGCCGATGTAGCTGGGAGTATAGGTACAGACAGTATTATTGTAAAAATAGACCAGGGTCTCAATATCAGCAGCCTGGTGCCAACCATTACGTATTCAGGCAGCACTATCTCTCCTGCCAATACTGTTGCACAAAATTTCAACAATATCGTCAGTTATACTGTAACAGCGGATGACGGAAGCACCAAAAAATATTTTGTAAAGATCATGCTGGTCACGGCCAACCAGAAAATATTTGTCGGAAGTGATGATGGTAATTTATATGCATTGAATGCACTCCATGGAACCTTATTATGGAAATACACAACAGGCGGAGCCATTCAGTCAAGCCCAACGCTGATAAATAATACAGTGTATGTAGGAAGCAATGATAAATATCTCTACGCCATCGATGCACTTACAGGGGTATTGAAATGGAAATATCTTACGGCCGCGCCGATTAGAAGCGAAAGTCCTGTTGTCTCCAACGGAAAAGTTTTCATTGGCTGTGCTAATGCATATCCTGACGGTACTGTATATGCTCTGAACGCAACTACCGGGGCATTAATTTGGAACAACTTGGTTGCTGTGCCAACCAGTCCAACTGTTTCAGGAGGAAAAGTTTATTCTTGTACTATGGGCGGCAGTTATTATGCATTGGATGAAGTTAATGGTATTACTGTATGGTCAAGAAACATTTGCCTTACAAGGTCTAATCCGGCTATAAGCAATGGCAAAATATATATTGAAGGGTCAACAGGAACCGGACAAATTATTTGTGTGGATGCCAATACCGGAAATCCAATCTGGAATACTGCCTGTCAATCTGCTAATAGCGGTCCTACTGTCGATGATGGATCCGTGTATATAAGTTCCTCTGTAGCTACATTACAATACCTGGAGGCATTTGATGCAACTACAGGGAACTTTAAATGGCGATACTCTCCCCTTCATGTAGGAAATCTCAATTCACCGGTAACTTCTTGCCCGGTATCATCAGGCAACTACATCTATGGTGGTTTTCACTATGGCCAGTTTTATGCCCTAAACAAACTAACCGGAACGATTGCCTGGCAGTTTGGATCTGCGATAGAGAGTGGTGTCTGGTTTTCTAACCCTGCTGTTGCCAACGGCGTGGTATACGTGGGCGGATATGATAAGTATGTCTATGCACTGAACGCTCTCACTGGTGTTCAAAAGTGGAAGTTCCTTACAACCGGTACGGTTTATTCAGGTCCGTGCATTCTCGATTCAGATGGAGTCATTTTTCATTCGGGAGCATCTGGTTCAAAAAATTAATTCTTACGGTTGAGTTTTCTCCTTCGCAGACGAGTGTATCTTTCTTCGCAGAAAAGTCTCCGTAACATCCGGTTCCAAGCCCACGTCTCACAGCCGGGCTTATATATGCGGAGTGGAGCCGATAGCTATCGGTTCGGCGTCAGTGATAAAGGTGATAAAATATATCCCCTCGGAATCTGTTATTTGTCTTTTGACAGGCATACAGAAAGATACAGATTTCTCCGATAGACGGTGAGCCAGGCAGCTCTATACTTTTGCATTGAAAAACTGCTGGCCGAGACTCGCCTTGGAAAAGAATCAATGAATATCTTTGGCTCATAAATATTTCAGGATATAAAAAAGAATAATGGAATCACCTTCACAACTAGCTAACCGGTTTAGAGAAGTCATGTTGAATGGCACATGGGTAGCAAATACAAATTTTAAAGACCAGTTATCAAACCTGAGCATGGAGCAAGCCACTCAAAAAATAGGCTCCTTAAATACAATTGCAATCCTGACTTCTCATATTCACTATTATATTGCCGGCATTCTAAATGTGCTGGAAGGTGGGGCGCTGGACATCAAAGACAAATTCAGTTTTGACTTTCCCCCTGTAAGATCACAGGAAGATTGGGAAAAAATCTTAGACAAATTTTGGAATGATGCGGAGAAGTTTGCCAATCTTGTAGAGCAAATGACGCAAGAAAAATTAAAAGAAGATTTTACAGACAAGAAGTATGGAAGTTATCACAGAAACATCAACGCAATGATTGAGCATGGTTACTATCATTTAGGTCAAATAGTGCTGATTAAAAAATTGATATAAGCAATAAAAATATTGCCGCCTTTTTTGCAGTTGGGAAAACGGGATAATTTATTAATCGTTTCGCAATGAAAAGAAAAACCCTCATACTCTCCGGGTTTATAATAGTAAAATTTGTTCTTCAATACCTCCTTATTAGCCTGGAGTATGATTTGCACCGGGACGAATATTTGCATCTTGACCAAGCCAATCATTTAGCCTGGGGATATATCTCTGTTCCCCCGGTAACATCCTGGATCGCCTGTATTATTAAGTTACTCGGCAATGGTTTTTTCTGGGTTAAATTTTTCCCGGCACTATTTGGTGCATTGACCATAGTGATTGTCTGGAAAACAATAGAAGAATTGAAGGGAAACTTATTTGCCCTTGTTTTAGGCTCATTGGCCGTTTTAGTTTCCGTTATCCTAAGAATAAATATTTTATTTCAACCCAACTCTTTCGATATTTTTTTCTGGACATTGCTGTATTATACCCTTATAAAATATATCAGCACAGCTAACTCCAACTGGCTTTTGGCAACGGCGCTGGCAGCCGCCTTTGGCATTTTAAGCAAGTACAATATTATCTTTTTACTGGCAGGTTTGTTGCCAGCTGTTTTATTAACTGAACACCGGAAAATTTTTTGGAATAAAAAACTGTATATAGGTATAGGAATAGTAGTTGCTATTATACTGCCCAATATGATATGGCAATACCAGCATAACTATCCGACTATTCACCAGTTGCAGGACCTGGAAAGAACACAACTGGTAAATGTAAAACGAATAGATTTTATCAAAGATCAATTTATATTTTTTATAAGTTCGCTTGTTATCATCCTGGCTGCTTTTATTGCATTCTTTGTTTACCCACCCTTTAAAAAATACCGCTTATTTTTCTGGAGTTATACCATCACGTTGTCCCTATTTATTTTTCTGAAAGCAAAAAGTTATTATGCTATTGGCTTGTACCCCGTATTAATTGCTTTCGGTTCAGTTTATTTAGAAAAGGTATTAACAACAGGTTGGAGAAAATATGTAAGACCTGTTGCAATTATATTGGCGGTTGGTTTGTCCATACCGTTCATCTTAATTGGTTTTCCTTTTCTAAGCCCGGCACAAATTCAGGAAAACAGTCAGCGATACAAAGACCTTGGGCTTTTACGATGGGAAGATGGAAAAGACCATCCTTTGCCCCAGGATTTTGCAGATATGATCGGGTGGAGCGACCTGGCCAAAAAAGTAGACAGCACCTACAGTAAACTGGCAGACAAAACTCATACACTTGTATTTTGCGATAATTATGGACAGGCAGGAGCTATCAATTACTATTCAACATTTAAACATATCAATGCCGTATCATTTAACGCTGATTATATTAACTGGATACCGTTTGATAACGAAATAAAAAATGTTATTCTCGTAAAGGAAGCGAACGATGATGATAGTACACGAACAAAAGAACAACCGTTGTTTGACTCCGTTTTTTTAGCAGGTGAAAACGATAACCCCTACTCAAGAGAACAGGGAACAAAAATATTTTTATTACAAGGTGCAAAAACGGATATAAATAAACTCTTGTCAAAAGAGATTGAAGTCCGTAAGATCAACCGCTAAAGCCTTTTCACCATTCAAATTTCCCGACACACGTTGGCATCCTCCAGGAACGGCTGCGATACTTTACCTTCGCTGATATATTCAGGAATAACTTATAACATCCATGCTTGACATAGTCATTGAAGCCCGCGATGCCGCTATCAGCAAATCAATGAAGGTAAAACGTATCCTTCCTTTCAGGCTGCGCAGAATGGTAGGGCCATTTATTTTTATGGATCATGCCGGACCAGTAATGGATATTCCTTCACAACCTTCGCAACTGGATGTGCTGCCACATCCGCATATCGGTCTTTCTACGGTGAGTTATCTTTTTGGCGGACAGGTAACACACCGGGATAGTTTGGGTGTAGAACAGATCATTCGCCCGGGTGAAGTAAACTGGATGACAGCAGGCAAAGGCATTGCACATTCCAAACAATTCGAAGATCCATCTGCACTCGCAGGTGGAGAATTGGAAATGATACAAACCTGGGTAGCGCTTCCTGCAAAAGATGAAGAAGCTACACCATCCTTTAATAACTATACACCGGATCAGCTCCCGGTATTTACCGATACAGATATATGGATGCGGCTCATTGCCGGTAATGCATACGGACTGAATAATGATGTGAAAACAAACTCACCCTTATTTTACCTGCATGTGGTATTGAAACAAGGCGCCAGGTTTGGTTTACCCAAGGAACACCCGGAACGTGGCTTTTACATTGTCAAAGGCAGTGTGGAAGTAGCAGGAACCAGGTATCATGAAGGGCAAATGCTGGTATTTAATAAAGCAGTTGACCCCATCATCCTTGCAAAAGAACATACAACACTGATGTTGTTAGGAGGTGAACCACTAGGTGAACGATTTATCTGGTGGAATTTTGTTTCTTCCCGTAAGGAACGCATTGAACAGGCAAAGGAAGATTGGAAGCAGGGTCGCATTATATTACCACCCACCGACAATAAAGAGTTTATTCCGTTGCCGGATGATAAGTCAAGACCTGCAGGCAGTGCACCCAAACCGGAACCGCTTTCCTAATTTCAAACAATATGTGCGCCCGCTATCTATAATGTTTCCCACTGGTAAGTTTCGCCAAAGTAACTCGCAGTAGTTAATGTTTTTCTTCCATATGGTCGGTGAGATAGCTGGAAAAATAAAAAACAAGAGATCAAATTCCGGAACAGTAACAATAGCGCAAATGCCTTTAATTTGCCTTAATTATTTTTTTAAATATTCACCAGGTATGACGAAAGGAAGATTAGAAGCATTCAGCGATGCAGTAATTGCAATTATTATTACCATCATGGTACTGGAAATGAAAGTGCCGCATGGTGTTACGCTTGCATCACTCAAGCCTCTACTGCCTGTATTTATAAGTTATGTATTAAGCTTCGTCAATATTGCTATCTACTGGAACAATCATCACCACATGTTTCATATTACCAGTAAAGTAAACGGCGGTGTTCTGTGGACAAACATTCACCTGCTTTTCTGGCTTTCGTTGTTTCCCTTTGTTGCCGGGTGGATGGGTGAAAACCATTTCAGCACCTGGCCGGTTGTATTATATGGCATCATTTCTTTTATGTGTGGAGTGGCTTATTATTTCCTGGCACATTGTCTTGCCAGTTTGCATGGAAAAGATTCTGCTATTGCTACTGCATTGGGTAAAGATTGGAAAGGAATTGTATCGGTAATAGTTTATGCGATAGGAATTGGTCTTGCATTCATCAATCCATGGCTGGCTGTCATCTGCTATTTTACGGTGGCAGGCATGTGGTTTATCCCGGACAAGAGAATCGAAAAACAAATCAGGGAGTAAGAATGATATTGTATTTTAATCTCAGCAAATTCTACTTTCTTCCATTCCTTCTTTGTTTATCTTTCGTAGATTATAACCGGAACCGTATCCGTTTTATCGCAATCTTTATTCCACGCACTAGTTCATTAAAGCACAATAGCTGGTGAAAAGCAAACACCGGCCATGACATAAATGCCTATATTTTCCAAAATTTATTCTTACTGGTGTATATTTAAATGTTAGTTGTAAATCGACCTGGTAACATAAAAGTGTTCAATAATTAAAAAAATAAACAATGAGAGAAATAATGCTAATCCTTCATTTTATCGGTCTCACGATGGGCTTGGGAACAGGTTTTGCCCATGCATTTTTAGGATCAATAACTTCCAAAATGTCTGCTGAAGAAGCAATAAAATTCCGTTTGCATTCATTGGTGTTGAGTAAAATGGGACATATTGGAATAACCTTATTACTTATTTCTGGCTTTTACATGATCACCCCCTATTGGAAAGTGCTTTCATCAATGCCGTTATTAATTGTCAAATTATCGCTGGTAGGCATACTAATCGTATTAATTACACTGATCGGTATAGCAGCAAGAAAGGCAAAAAATGGTGACGCAGTTGTTCAATTAAAAAAAATGGAGACCCTTGGCAAACTAACCCTGCTGGTTGGGTTAGCTATCGTGATCGTAGCAGTGAATATTTTTCATTAAACGACAAAGTATTCAAAAAAACAACCTGGCCTTAAACAAGTTTTTTTCACACCGTAGTTGGCGCTTTCTTTCACTATACAAATTAAAAGTGGATCAGTAATTTTTAACTTCAATAAAAAAATCGACGACCATGCCAGCAAAAAAATCTGCAGCAACGTCATTTATAAAATACCATGCCGATGGCAGCATCTGGGCCAAAGGAAAAATGAAAGAGGATCAGCCTGACGGCTACTGGGAATGGTTCCGCAAAGATGGTGTTATTATGCGCTCCGGTTATTTTGAAAAGGGCAAGCAGGTTGGCGAGTGGACTACTTATGACAAAAAAGGGAAAGTATATAAGGTGACAAAAATGAAAGGATAACGCTCCGGAATACCCTCACTACATTTTCATAAATATTACACAGATCACCGCCAGGTGAAAAAAAACATTGGCCCCCACTAAAATCAAAAAAATAATACCACTCACATTCCGGCCAGTTTTTCAACTATTGCTACCCAGAGTTTATGCGCATAATAGCTAAGTGTTTCCTATTAATTTTTAATATCTCTCTCACTAATCGATACTAGTTTAATAAACCCAACGTTTGCACATCACATATAATCCGGCCCAGACTTAACAGCAGGCAGGGTAATATTTATTTAAAATCCAAAATCCACTTGCATGTTTACAATTCTACCCTTCGCATCGTCCCTTTTTATCTTCCTTGAAAAAAAGATGAAACTAGTTTTACACTCGTTCTGGAAATTACATTTCCTCGTGATGTTGCTGTTAGCCCTAACGAATGCTGGTTCCGCCCATGCACAGGTAAATGCATATATCTTTAGTACTACCACGGATAATATCCTGGAAGTTGGAAGTTTTACTACTTTATTGGGTGCCGGAATGGATGATGAGGTTTCGGCCGAAACCAATATCGGGTTTACCTTCAAATATGGAGGAACTGATTATACCACTTTCAGTGCAACCTCCAATGGTCTTCTTAAACTGGGAGGCTTGGCCCCGGTTTCTTACAACAACGTCACAGCACCCTTAACAGGTCCCTTTCTTTTACCTTATTGGGACGACAACGTTACCGATAATGATGGTAATGTGCAGTATTTATTACAAGGTGTCCCCGGAAGCAGGAAATTGGTGATCGAGTATAATCTTTCTTCCTGGTCATATCAGGGCACCGCCGACAAACATTTTCAGATATGGTTGTTCGAAGCTACCAACGAGATCAGGTTTGTGTATGGAGACGGCAATAATATGAATGCCGATTTTACAACGGCTATCTTAACCAACGGGACCACTGATTTTATCAGTGTGAATACTTCTTTACATGCATCCAGTAACCTTGACCAGGTGGATAACAATACTGAATGGCCCGGTGCTGGAAGAGCATATAGTTTTATGAAGGGTGCTACATTACCCGTTACCTTTTTGAACTTTAGTGGTTATAAAGATGGTAACCGCAACCAGCTGCAATGGGCAACGGCCACTGAGCTCAACAACCTTGGCTTTGAAGTGCAGCGTTCAGCGGATGGCATCAATTATTCACCGGTTGGCTTTGTCAATTCACAGGCATCCGGAGGTAATAGCACAAGTGCATTGAATTACAGGTTTACGGATAATAATGTAACAGGTAGCAGGCAATACTATCGCCTCCGCCAGGTGGATATTGATAACCGTAGCAAATTGAGCAGTATTGTATTGGTAGATGGCGACAAGCCAGTATTGTTAAAAGTGGAAGGAACATTCCCGAACCCCGCCACTACAACAATTAATCTGCAGATCGCTTCACCGGGCAAGGGAAAAGTTACGGCCTCCTTAAGCGATATGACCGGGAAAATGGTAATGCAGAAAATAATAAATGTGGAAGCCGGCCGGAATATTGTTCCGATTGACGTTAGCCAGCTTGCCAATAACTCCTACCTGTTAAAAGTGACCGATGCAACTGGTGCCAGTTATGAATCGTTAAAGGTGATGATAATTAAATAAAGTTGTTAGTGCTGTTGCATGACCACACGCAACGCAACTTAAATAATAGCCATGATTCGTTGAAACACGAATCATGGCTATTTGCTTTTGATGACATGACAGCAATCTTTTTAGACAAAGGCGTGAAGCAAATCTAAAGATTGGTGTTACTACTATTTCAATTTTTCCCCAGCCCGAGTGCTTTGATATATCCGTCGTTGGGTGTACAGTTACTGTAAGTGCAATTAATTAAAAAATCGTTCAATGCCTGTTTTATATTGGTAACACTTGCCGGGCGAAGCTTACGAATAGCTTCAAAATTTCTTTTTATAGTATCCGCATATTGAATGATCTCTTTATAATGTTCTGGCATTTTAAACTCAACAATGCCGGCTTTGTTTTCCATTTTCTTATAGGGCCAGAAATGCCAGCCGATATTATGCTGTTCGAGCAATACCCGGAAGTTCATTACCCACTCATCTTTATTCTCCCCCGTTTCGCCGCAATAGATAGGCACATTATATTTATCGCGGAAGTTGAGATAATCCTGTACCACATCTACGGTGGTTGCCGTCCAGTATTTATGAAAAGTATACACGAGCTTTTTATCAAACGGTTCGCCGAATATCTTGAAGTTGGAATTCCACTGCGCTCCTCCTAAAAAAATAAGATGATTAGGATCTGAAACACGAATGGCTTTTGTTATTTGTTTATACAACGGTTCCAGCAGGGGATTGAAATGAGTCACATCAAAATAATGAGCAATGGGTTCATTCAGCAGATCATAACCTAATACGGTTGTTTCATTTTTATACCGCTTTGCAATTTTTCCCCAGGTGTCAATGGTTAATTGCCGGCTTGCGGCATTATCAAATAAAAAAGGATAGCCCCAGCTATTGTCAATATTATCGCCGGTTTGTCCGCCGGGAGCACAGTGCATATCCAATAATACATATAAGCCTTCTTTTTTGCACCAACTGATCACTTTATCCAATAACTGGAAACCTCTTGCTTCTCCCCTTCCTCCCATATAATCTTCGTCGGTAAAAAGGCGGTAATCAAAAGGCACACGAAGAGAGTTCATGCCAATTGTTTTCAGGTAATGTATATCTGCAGCAGTAATATAACTGTCGAGGTATTTTTTCCAGAAAATCTTTACTTCGTCCGGCCCAATGAGTTCCGTTAATGTTTGGTCGATCAGCCGCGGCGAAGTGGCGTGTTTGAACTTAAACATATACCCTTCCGGCACTAACCAGTTACCCAGGTTTGTCCCTTTCATTAAAAAGGGTTTGCCATCGGTGCCAATGATCTCTTTTCCTTTTACAGAAATAAATTTCGAAGGCTGGGCCTGCAAATAAGAAATGGTTATAACCGGTAATAAAAAGAAGCAAATAAGTTTTTTCATATCAATGAATAAAATGGTGGGTATAAAGATAACAGCTTAGTGACGATTAACTTTTCTGGTTTTGCTGATGGGTCTTACAGGCTGGAAGAGTTTCATAAAGCATTCACGATATTTAGTAAAGGAGAACACAAAAGGAAAGTAGCAATAACAATGTGAGAACAGGTGTTTTTCAGCTGGTGAAAACGCCGAAGCCGGTTCAGCGTTTTCAATTCTTTAACCTGTTCCTTCCTGCCGGATACAAACAATATTTTTTAATTGATCAAAGAAAAAATATTTTATTTTTAATACATCTCCCACACCAGCTTACCAGAACTAAACAAATAAGCCATGCGTTTTTTTGTAGCCAATTTTAAATGGGTCATGCTCGTTTCCGGGCTATTAACCTGCACTATGTTTTTGGGATTGTTTTTGCCACAAGCGTCGGTTCAATCCAACTTTGACGAAACCATTGAAGGAACTGTGACAGCTATCATCGTCCGTAACTGGGCAGCGTTGATCGGGCTGATGGGTATTATGCTGATCTACGGAGCATTCAATATAACGGTGAGGCGATTCTCACTGGTCATTGCCGGTATAAGTAAAATTATATTCATCATCCTGGTATTATCCTCCGGCGAATCCTATTTCGGTCTTGGAGCAGGCACTGCCGTCATTGTTGATTCGATTATGGTAGTCTTGTTTATCATCTATCTGCTGTCGGCACGGTTATCCTCTCTTACTACCCATTCATAAAAATTAAAAATAGAGAAAGCGTTATTTTTTTGCCGGCCTTCCCAAAATAACCCTCATAGCCGGTGTGACTAAGGAGTAAACTGCGGTTCCAATATAAAGTTGAAAAAATATTTTGTGAACCCGATAAGTTGCACTTATATTTGCAACCGAATAGTTGCACATAAATACCTAGTATGAGAAGAGACGTTTACCAGGCCATAGCCGATCCCACCAGGAGAGCCATACTAAGCCTGATTGCTTTACAGGCCATGACACCTAATGCGCTTGCAGAACATTTCGATAGCAGCAGGCAGGCTATATCAAAGCATATAAAAATCCTTACCGAATGCCAGTTAGTGAAACAGGAACAATCCGGGAGGGAGATCTATTATCACTTTGATCCCAAAAAATTAAAAGAAGTAGATAAATGGCTTCAGCCATTCCGGGAAATGTGGGAAACCCGGTTCAGTCAATTGGATGCCGTATTAAAAAACATTAAAAACAAAAAATCATGATGCTTACAAAAGAAACCATCTTTACAAAAGATGAAGCCAACAAAAAAATCAACGTAGTAAGAGAGTTTGATGCACCGCTGAACAAGGTGTGGAAAGCATGGACAGAAAGTGAATGGCTGGATCAGTGGTGGGCGCCCAAACCATGGAAAGCAAATACCCAATCAATGGATTTCCGTGATGGTGGCGTATGGTTTTATTATATGGAAGGTCCTGATGGTTCCCGGCACTATTGCAGGGCCGATTACACAAATATTATTCCCAACAAATCATTCAATGGCCTGGATGCGTTTTGTGATGAAAACGGTACGATCAATACCGATTTCCCCCGTATGAACTGGAAGAACGTATTCAGCGCAGCAGGAACAGGAACAAAAGTAGAAGTGGAAATCAGTTTCTCCACATTGGAAGATCTTGAAAAAATTATTGAAATGGGCTTCAAAGAAGGGTTTGCTGCAGCGCATGGCAACCTTGATGAATTGCTGGCGAATAGTTAATTCCGTTATAACGGGTGATAAGTACAATTTACATATCGTGGCGGGTGTTTTCTTTCACCCACCACGATATAACTATGCAGCGGAGGGCACACATCCGACAGTAAACCTAATCTGCCAACACCTTTACTTTAATATTCTTATAAAAGACTTTGCTGTTGGGATCATGACCCTGCAAAGCAAAAGTGCCTTCGGAGATCAAACGACCTTTCATGCCTTCATCTCTTTTTACATCAGCCGGTTCTGTATAGTCCGTTACTAATTGTTTGTTCACCCACACCATCACTCTTTTATCTTTCACTTTAATATGCAGGGTAAACCATTCGTTATCTTTTGCATAATTTTCTTTTACATCCTGCACCGCGTATAAACTGGCGGTTCGCCGCCAGTCAGTATGTGAATTGTTCACCTGCACTTCATATCCCTTCTTGGGCCATGAACTTTCCTGGAAAACGGTATGAAAATAAACTCCTGAATTGGAACCGGGCATCGTCATTACATCCGCTTTGAATTCAAAATTTTTAAAGGAATGATTGGCAACAGGTCCATCATAATAAAGATGCGCCACTTTACCATTTACCACGATCATTCCATCCTCCACTTTAAAGGTGCTTGCGTTGGCGCCTACTTTCCAGCCATCCAAAGATTTGCCATCGAATAAAGATTGCCAGCCTTTTTTATGCTGGCCCGGTGGAATAAAAGATAAAAAACTAATTGCGATGATTAATCCTAAGACAACTTTTTTCATATTCCTGTTTTAAATTTCCCGATGAATGTTCGATGAAAATAAGTTAATTTCTTTTGCGGGCAAATAATGTTGAACAAAGAACAGAATCCTGAAGAGTGCAATGCTTTGACTTCGTTTTGCACAGGCTGCACAAAGCCGGTAGCAACATGCACTTGGCTCTATAATTGTATCCCCGTTTCCTCTTTGTAAATTCCTTAAATTGTGCAGTTGAAAAATAAATAATCATGCGAATAGAAACTGATATCAAACTGGGTTTTAAAGATGTAATGATAAGACCCAAACGTTCTACGCTTAGCTCCCGTGCAGAAGTATCACTGGTGAGGAAGTTTAAATTTTTACACGGTGGCGACAGCTGGCAGGGCATCCCCATCATGGCAGCTAATATGGACACCGTGGGTACGATGGAAATGGCCAGGGCGCTGGCAAAACACCAGTTGTTTACCGCTATACATAAACATTATTCACCGGCACAATGGAAAACATTTATGCAGGCCGGAGGGCAACATATCGTAGAAAATATTGCGATAGCCACCGGCACCACAGCAATGGATGCTGAAAAACTGGCTGTTATTTTAAAAGAAAACCCTTCACTTCGTTTTATTTGTATTGATGTAGCCAATGGTTATTCTGAAAAATTTGTAGCATTTGTAAAATCAACCCGGGAGAAAAATCCCGGCAAAGTGATCATTGCCGGGAATGTAGTTACGGGTGAAATGGTAGAAGAGTTACTACTGGCAGGCGCCGATATTATTAAAGTAGGAATTGGCCCCGGCTCCGTTTGCACCACAAGAGTAAAAACTGGTGTGGGTTATCCGCAACTCTCCGCTATCATTGAATGTGCGGATGCAGCACATGGACTGGGCGGGCAAATCATTTCAGATGGCGGTTGTAAAGTGCCGGGAGATGTAGCCAAAGCTTTTGGCGGTGGCGCCGATTTTGTAATGCTGGGTGGCATGCTAGCCGGGCATGAAGAAAGCGGTGGCGAACTCGTAGAGAAAGAAGATGGAAGCCAGTACAAACAATTTTATGGAATGAGTTCTGAAATGGCGATGGAAAAATATTCCGGGAGTGTAGCAGAGTACCGGGCTTCGGAAGGTAAGACCACGCAGATACCTTACCGGGGCAACGTATCCAATACAGTATTGGATATATTGGGCGGGCTTCGTTCCACCTGCACTTATGTGGGAGCACAATCATTAAAAGAACTGACCAAGCGGACAACCTTTATCCGGGTGGAAGAGCAGCATAATGAATGGTTTTCAGAATAGAGCTTTATAACTTCAATCATTGATTTTGTTTTATGAGCAAAGAGCAGGTAAAAGATCTGTTGAAATTTCTAAAGCCATTTGATAAAGATTTAAAAGAACTTGTTCTTTGGCTGAGAGAATTCGTATGGGACCTCTATCCTACCAGCAACGAACTGATCTATGATAATTATAATGCATTGGCATTTGGATGGTCACCTACGGATAAATTGGGACATGTATTTTGCAACATCGCTGTAGGTCGTACCAGCAAGAATATCCACTTCGGTTTTTATTGGGGTTCCCAAATTAATGATCCTGAAAAATTATTGATCGGCCAGGGTAACCAGTACCGGTATGTGCTGGTGAAAAGCAGAAAAGAATTTCCTGCAACTTACCTGAAAAAATTATTGAAAGAAGCATACGCCAATTCATTGGCCAAAGTAAAAGATAAAAAGCAATTGATAGAAGGCCATACAATCACCAAATCTATCTCCACCAAAAAGAGAACATTAAAAAATATCCCGGCAACAAAAAAGAAATAAATCATGGGTAAATTTCATGACATTATCAAACCGGCACACAAAGACTTTATTGAAAAGCAACATATCTTTTTTGTAAGCACGGCTCCATTAAGCGCTGAGGGAAGAGTAAATCTTTCACCTAAAGGATTAGATTGCTTCAGGGTATTGGGTGATCATAAAGTGGGTTATATGGACCTCATCAGCAGTGGCAATGAAACTTCGGCTCATACATTGGAAAACGGCCGCATCACCATCATGTTCTGCTCATTTGATGGAGCACCAAACATTCTCCGGTTGTATGGAAAAGGATTCGCTGTATTACCGGGTACAGAGGAATGGAAAGAATATTCACCCCATTTTAAAATATATCCCAGTACACGGCAACTGATCGTTGCAACTATAGACCTGGTGCAAACTTCGTGTGGATTTGGTGTGCCGTTGTTTGAGTATTCCGGTGAAAGAGATATTCACTTTGAATGGGCAGAAAAAAAAGGAAAAGACGGGTTGTATGACTATGTACAACAAAACAACCTGAAAAGCCTCGATGGCTTACCTACTAATCTTGGATCACAATAAGCATAGCGAACTAGACAAAACGAATTATACACAAGCAATTGGCTCCGAAGAACAAAAACTCTGTGTCAATCCATCTAATCAGCATCATCCGTGTTCCTCTCATCATCACCATCCAAATAAAATCTTTCTGCACTCCCTGCTCTTCCTGTAAATTTGAAGATGATCCGCCGGTCGTTTGAAATCATCTACAGCAGTTTTAAAATGGCGCTGCAGGAATTGTGGAAGAATAAACTCCGCACTTTTTTATCATTGTTTGGTATTACCATTGGCATCTTCTGCATCATCGGGGTGCTGGCTACGGTAAACAGTCTTGAACAAAATATACAGAACGAAGTAAAATCATTAGGTTCCAATTCAATTTATATTGACAAGTGGGAATGGGGAGGCGGCCCGGATTACCCCTGGTGGAAATATGTGAACCGTCCTTCTCCAAAATATGAAGAGATTAAACATATCGAAGCAAGGTCTGCCAATGCCAGGTTTGTAGCATTTAAAATTGAACGATCTGATAATGTCGAATACAAAGGCAGTGTATTATCCAATGTAAAAATGTATGGTATCACTGAAGATTTCAATAATATTCAGCCTGTTGATATTTCAGAAGGCCGGTATATCACAGCAGGAGAGTTTAGTCATGGAAATAATGCTATTGTGATAGGAAATGATATTGCCGAAAAACTTTTTGGCTCCGGGCAAATAGCAATCGGTAAGGAATTAGCAGTCCGTGGCAAAACGGTGATTGTAGTGGGAGTGATCAAAAAGCAGGGCAAGCAGATGATGGGTGGCTGGGAATTTGATCAAAGCATCATCCTGCCTTATCGTTTTGCAAGAACGATTATGGACGAAAGAAGAGCAGACCCCTTTATCATGGTAAAAGGTCCTGATGAACTCAGTAGTAAAGCGCTGAAAGACGAACTCACTGGAACTATGAGAGCCTTGCATAAATTACCACCCACCAAAGAAGATGATTTTTCATTGAACGATATCAATGATTTTAGTGATGCAATAAGTTCAGCATTTGCGGGGTTGAATATTGGTGGCTGGGCTATTGCTGCCTTATCACTGATCGTAGGCATGTTTGGTGTAGCTAATATCATGTTTGTTTCCGTTAGAGAACGCACCAGCCAGATCGGGTTAAAAAAAGCCATCGGCGCCAAGAAGAGAGTGATACTGACCGAATTTTTATTGGAATCCGCTTTTCTCTGCATCATCGGCGGACTGATCGGGTTATCATTGGTTTTTGGTTTAACAATTATTCTCACCAAAGCATTAGCGTTTCCCGTTTTTATTTCTACTGGTTACATGATGCTGGCTATTATAATTTGTATTATCGTTGGCATCTTAGCCGGGTTCATTCCCGCCTTGCAGGCAGCGAGGATGGATCCGGTGGTAGCGATCAGAAGTAAGTAGTTAATTGGTTAACCTGTTTAATAGTTTCACCATTACAAATTATTTTTGCTCTTCCAAATTAACTAATCAACTAATTAACCACTCTACTTGTCAATCGTCATCCTTGCTATAGAATCTTCCTGCGATGAAACATCTGCCTCCGTTTGCACGGATGGAAAGATCCTTTCCAATTTTATTGCCAATCAAACAGTGCATGAAAAATATGGTGGTGTGGTGCCTGAGTTAGCATCAAGGGCGCACATGCAGCATATCGTTCCGGTAGTAGACACTGCATTAAAAACAGCCAACGTACCATTATCGTCGGTAGACGCTATCGCATTCACACAATCACCCGGACTCATCGGTTCTTTATTGGTAGGCAGCCAGTTTGCCAAGTCGCTTGCATTGTCATTAAATAAACCGCTGATCGCCGTGCATCATATGCAGGCACATGTGATGGCCAATTTGATCAATGATCCCAAACCTTCTTTTCCTTTTTTATGTTTGACAGTGAGCGGTGGTCATACACAAATTGTTGTATGTAACTCGCCCATTGATATGAAAGTAATTGGTGAAACGATTGATGATGCGGCCGGTGAAGCCTTTGATAAATCAGCCAAACTATTGGGTCTGCCCTATCCCGGCGGCCCGCTGATTGATAAGTATGCGAAAGAAGGGAATGCCAACCGGTTTAAATTCCCGGAACCACAGATAGCCGGGCTCGATTTTAGTTTCAGCGGACTGAAAACATCTATTCTTTATTTTTTACAGAATGCTGGTAAAAGCAATTTATACAAACAGGAATTTGTTGCCACCGAAGAAGAGAAACAACAATTCATTGCTGAAAGCTTACCGGATATATGCGCTTCCATCCAGCACCGCATTGTTACAATCTTATTGAACAAAGTAAAGAAAGCTGCTGTTGAAACAGGTATCAGTCAAATTTGTCTTGCAGGTGGCGTATCTGCTAACAGTGGCTTGCGCAATGCATTCCAGGAAATGGGAAAAAAGAATGGATGGAGCACTTTCATTCCTGCATTTGAATATTGTACGGATAATGCAGCGATGATCGCCATCACCGGCTATTATAAATATTTAGCCAACCAGTTTGCCGGTTTGTCCGTTACCGCTACAGCAAGAGCAGAATGGTAAAAAAAATTATGGGATGCAGGTGAATCCACACATAACCCATAACTCATAACTGACTAATTATCCTCCTCAATGCCTAACTCCTATTTTCAATTCAAACAATTCATCATTCACCAGGACCGATGTGCGATGAAGGTAACAACCGATGCCTGTTTGTTTGGTGCGTGGGTGGCTGAAAAAATTGGAAGCCAGGACCCGATAGCTATCGGGTCGGAAATTACCAGTCTTTTGGATATTGGGACCGGCACTGGTTTATTATCATTAATGCTGGCACAAAAAAATGAAAGACTGCTGATCGACGCCATTGAAATTGATAAAGAAGCAGCAATGCAGGCTACAGAAAATGTCAACCAATCGCCGTGGAAGAACAGGATCCAGGTAATTTCTAGCGATGTAAATACATTTCTAAACAACCGAAACTATGATTTGATAATCAGCAATCCACCTTTTTATGAAAATGAATTAAAATCGCCCGACGGACAGAAAAACCTGGCTCATCATGGTGAGGAATTAAAGCTGGCTCAACTGATCACTATTATTAAAAACAAACTGGCTGCAGACGGACAATTCTTTTTACTGCTCCCGGTGAAAAGAGATGCGGAGATCAAAGAATTACTTTTAAAAAATGAACTAATGCTAACAGATATAACCTTTGTACGGCAATCGGTAAACCATGATTTCTTTAGGGTAATGATAGCCGGGCGATTGAATGCGATAGAAGCCGCACCCGCTATGATAAATGAAATAACAATTAAAGAAGACAATCAAAATTATACGGCAGATTTCACCCGGTTACTGAAGGAATACTATCTTCATCTGTAAAAGACTATACCGCATAACTCGTAACCCTTAACCTGTAACTCTACCTTCCGCATACTCTCTCAGGTATTCAAACTCTTTTGTCAGTGATCCGTTTTCTGCAATAGTAGCCCGGCTGATGATAGCTGATCCGTTCTCTACAATATCTTCCAGCACATGTTTGATCAACTGTTCACCAAAATACCGTGAAGCATCTCTTGGCAATTCGTTGGGGAGATTGCCCACCGCCATCACGTCAATAGAATTTTGTAAATAAGGTGCGGTTTTTTGCATTGTATTTTTATCTACTCCATAGATAGGATCTTCAATGGTCTGATCTCCTAGATTAATTGGCACCGAGCCATTGGCATCGTCTGTTATGTCGGCTATTGTCTGGATGATAAAGTTTTCAGAAGACACATCACTTAGCTCGAAAAGACGGGGCACCTGTTTATCCCAGTATATCCCATTTAATAATATATCCGTCTGCGCAGCATACGGTAAAAAGCTGCATTCATACATATCAGGATGATCATGAAAATCTTCCCGGTTGTAACCACCTGTTTGTTTACGCTGGTAAAGATCTCCGCCTTTCAACTGTGTATATACCGGGTAAGAAAAACGCCTCTTCAAATAATCATCCGGCTCTACCTCATGAATACCCATCAGGTTCATGATCTCCAGTATGCCATGTGCCACCCGGCCCGAACCCGTGATGGCGATCTTTACATTAGGCAATCTCACACCAAAATAATTATGGATCAGTTCCCTGAAACTGCGTTGTTTATATACCCTGTCTAATGTAAAGAGTCCGGTGCGGTTTCCATAAGCCATCATACCATTATGCGCCCCTACGATGCCTGCAAAAAATCCAAAACCTATGATGCGTTGCCCATCCTCATGTTCCAGGCATTCATAATCCACCAGCCGGATCTTTTTATCGAGAATAGCTTTTAACAGTTGCTGGTTATGTGGTTGTTTCTTTTTGGTATGCGAAAAAAACAGGTAGGTTTTGCCGGGTATCAGCTGGTCAATGGGCACTTCCTTTATTCCTAATAAAATATCACAACCGCTCATGTCCTCCTTTATCTCCACTCCTGCTGCCTGGTATTCCCGGTCGGTGAAGCAGCGGTTCGCGGATGATTGTGCAACAATTTTTACATGAGGGGCATTTTTCTGAATCCATTTACACTGGGCTGGTGTTAATGCCACCCGGTTATCAGCCGGAGTTTTTCCTTCTTTAATAAGTCCTATACTTGTCATAAGCCTATTTTTGCGATCGCTTCATTTAATAGGCGCAAATGTAATTTTAAATTTCTGCCAAACAGCTATGAACTATTTTGAATTATTTGAGATACCGGTTCAATTAAAACTGGATGCAGGAACCTTGTCAAAAAAGTTTTTTGAGTTAAGCAAAAAGTTTCATCCTGATTATTTTGTAAACGAGCAAAGTGATGCCCAGGCCAATGCATTGGAAAGATCAGCACAGCTTAATAAAGCCTGGAAAACATTTCAAAAACCTGATGAGACAATCAAATATGTATTGCAATTAAAAGGGCTGCTGGAGGAAGAAGAAAAGTATGAATTGCCCCCGGACTTCCTGATGGAAGTACTGGAGATCAATGAACAGCTCATGGAAATAGATGAAACAACTGATACAACAGAATTATCGTCTGTCATCTCTCAACTATCATCTCAAATATATGCACCTGTTAAAGAAATTGTGGAAAATTATAAGGAAGGTGTTACTACCGAAAAAGAGTTGCTGCAGGTAAAAGAATACTATTACAAGAAAAAATATTTGGATCGCATTCGCCGCCAATTAAGCGGAATGGCTTAATATTGCAGCCCAATTCACAATAGCTGCCCGGGTGGCGGAATTGGTAGACGCAGCAGACTCAAAATCTGCCGTTCGCAAGAATGTATCGGTTCGATTCCGATCTCGGGCACAAGGCAATCAGCACATGGTTGCCTTTCTTTTTTAATAGAGATAATTGGTAGACGCACCCCGATTCATATCGGGGCGTTCGCAAGAATGTATCGGTTCGATTCCGATCTCGGGCACGTCTAAAGTGTATTTTCTAAAACCCGCTCTGGTAGCGGGCTTTTTAGTTCGATAACTCAGGAAAATAATCACCTCATTTCCCAAACAACTTATTATCAAATATCTTATGGTTCGATTCCTGTTTGGGCTTAACATCAACTTCTTACTATTTTTGATTTCTTTTCTCAATTCAAACTTGTTATATGGACGAACAATTGCAAACCATTAGTGACGAACAAAAAGAAACGTGGAACAAAGTGGCCTATAGCTGGAAAAAATGGGATGAATTTACAATGAACTTTTTAAGGCCAATGGGCGATGCGATTATAAAAGCGCTGGATATAAAAACGAATGATGTAACGCTGGATATTGCATCGGGCACAGGCGAGCCTGCATTTTCAATTGCAGCGATAGCAGAAGGAGGCAAAGTACATGCAACCGATCTGTCTGAAGAAATGCTTGCCATTGCACAGGCTTATGCACAAGAACGGGATATAAACAATATAGAATTTAAAGTGGCAGATGTGTCCAACCTTCCTTTCAGTGACAATTTTTTTGATAAAATAAGTTGCCGGATGGGTTTTATGTTTTTTCCTGATATGCAATTGGCTGCAAAAGAAATATTCCGTGTTTGTAGAAATGGCGGCAAAATGGCGGTCAGTGTTTGGGCTGGAGCGGAAAATAATGATTGGTCTACCACAATAACGAAAGTTTTATCAAAACATATTGAAATTCCACCGCCGCCTGTAAATGCACCAGGCATGTTTCGGTGTGCAGCACCCGGTTTAATGAAACAATTGTTTGAGGACGCCGGTTTTAAAAATGTAAATGAAGAAGCTATTTCTAGCACAGTAGATTTTGGAACAGCAGAAAATTATTGGCTGAACAGAACGGAAATGTCTGAACCAGTGGTAAACTTATTAAGTAAGGCAAGTGAAGAAACACGTAAAAAAATAAAAGCTGATTTGCTTGCAGATTGCAATGGCAGGCTAACTCACGGAAGGCTTATTATGAATTGTTCTTCCCTGATTATATCGGCTGAAAAATAATTATCAGAATTATATACATACTATAGCCGAATATTTTCCGGCGGGTATCAAGATAAGGAGGCTTCAGGGCGGGCTTTTCAAAAGTTGGAGGCAATCTTCTTCTAAAACTCCCCCCTCCAATAATATTTCGGTCTGCCATCTGGAAACTGTTTTTGTGGTTAACAACGGATAAGAGGAGAATGCTCCTCCTATTTCGCCAGCCTTTGTACCAAATATAACTCTTGCAATATTTGTTTCCCTGATCACATAGCTGCACATATAACAGGGTTCTACAGTCGTATAAAGTACACAATTAAATAAATCATTAATACCTAATTTTTGTAGTGCCTTTAGAATGGCTACTATTTCTGCATGGGCAAGGAGTTGAGGAAGACTACTGTCTCCTTCAACTCCTTCTGCTATAATCAGGTTATCCTTTACCACTACAGAGCCTACCGCCGTCTTTCCTTTTCTTTTTGCCTCCGCCGCCAGCTGAAGACAACGCTGCATAAAAAATTCATTTTCCGTTATTTTCATATCAGGAGTTTAAGAGTCTTCGATGATAATTAATTTGCCCAAGGTTTATAGTTCCAAGACAAGATTAGTAACAGGTTGAGTGCAGCATAATAAAATGTGATTTTCCTATCCGGTTGTAAAAGGTTCCAGAAAGTAATGGACCGTTCCTTTAATTAAGCGACTTTCGCAACTGAGACAGGATCCCATCCTGCAACCAGAGGCAACTTCAATTCCATTGCTTTCAGCAAACTCCGGCAGGTTATCAAAAGAATCATCCCACGCCAGTTTTACGTTCGATTTACTGAAATGCACTTCTATCGGCTCTTTAGGTTTAACAAATCCCCGTGCCTCCTGAATTTTTTTAGTGATGCTATATTTTGTTTTCATACTGCTTTTGGATTGAATGGTGAGTAGTCAATAAATTGCCAGTCATAACCTTTTAAGTTTTCCAGCAGGAGCCATTGCTCTGTATGAAACTTCCAAAACCGACTCGTTCCTCCACTTTGAGAATGTGGATCATCCCTGTTCCAAACAATTTCGACTGAACCAGTAAGCTGCAATGTTTTATGCAATTCAAAATCAAGAAAAACCAGACCAGCTTTGGGATTTTTTAAAAAGTTTCCGAGGGTGTTAAACATGCTATTACCGGGATAATCGGGAATGAGCAACGATCCGTCATGCTCAATGGAAACAAAACCTGGAGAACCTCCCCGGTGGGATGCATCAAAATTGCCTGCATCATCGGAGCTGCCAACAAAAAAAGTGTCGGCCTTCCGGATCATATCACAGATATGGGGGGCCAGCGAAGCACCTCGTTCTTCTATGTTATCATATACAGGTTTATCCGCCCGTAAGATGTGTCTTTGCTGGATGTATTTCGGACAATTAGGATAGGCCTGGTCGACAAAAATGCGAAGTAGCTCATGATGCCGCATAATTCTCCCATTCACCCGAAACCGTTTTCTTGATGAGGGTTCAATAAACAGTATCCCTATGTTAACCTGGGCATCAATGTTGTTCCAAAATGGATCAAGTGGACTGGAATTGATCAATTGCATATTGATCTCAACGGTTTCAGGGTCGGGCGCTTTTAAATAACCATCTTCGCCTGAAAGAACAGAAGCAAATAATGCACCGTCCTTGCTCAGACTAGCAGCGATAAAGAAGAGCTGCCTTTCAATGAATGAGATAGCCCCGGGAATAATTTTATTGGTGATGAGTCTGCCATTGCGTTCACCAGTGCTGCGTTCACCGGCCTTTTCCTGAGCATCCAGTTCTCCTGCGTGATACATATTGTAAGAGTTATTATGAGGATTAATTCAATTCTTTTAGAACAACTCCGAGGGCAAGAAAAGAGCGCCCGCGATGAGCGCCCTTTTTGCTTTAGAAAGTAAGGATATTGTATCCTTCTTTTTGCATCTGCACAAGACTAGGCAGGCCGCTTGTTCCAGGCACCTGGTTATCCTTTATCAGGTTAAACCCTGATACATTGGCTCCAAACACATCTGCACATCCGGAGGATACGCCAACAACTTTATCCTCTATTGCCTTGAACAACTCGTGGGCTGGATGATCAACCTTTTGAAGTTGTTCCGGCCAACGAGTACCTGTTCCCTGAAAGTAAACAGATACATCTTCTCCTGCTGTTTTGTACTCATAAACGGTGGCCAGTGCATTGAACACACGGCCCAGGGACTCTTCTGAACCAGTGGCTGGATCAGAGAAAACCAATACGGCTGTTTTCATGTTGATTGTATTAATAGTTATTGTTTTTGGTATAGTGAATTCGGCATTCAGGATCTGTTTTTTGCATTAACATGACTGTTGCCATGTATAGAAGAGGCGTTAAGTATTTTAGTCACCTTATGTCTGTACATACGGCCGATAGGCAGTTCTTTTTTAGCTATTTCAAGGATGTCTGTATTATAAGAATCTATTTTATCGATGGAAACGATATAGGACCGGTGGATACGCAGGAACTCATCCGACGGCAGCGATTCTTCCAGGGTAGAAAGAACCTGTTTGGTTACAATCGTTTTGTGCGCCGTAAATATTTTCACATAATCCTTTAATCCCTCAATAAATAAAATATCATTCAGCAGGATTTTTACCATCTTACGATCAACCCGGAAATAAAGAAAGCGATTGGACTCGATATAATTTTCTTTATTCGCATTCATTCGCTGTGAGGGAGAAAGATTTATTTGAACAACTTTATCCACTACTTTCAGGAACTGTTCTACTGTCTTTGGATCACAGAAAATCAATACGGCCGTTTTCATATGATTCGATAATTGGTTTTTGTTTTTTGTCATACTGATCAATGTAAAAACTTATATACCGATCTGTCTATAAAATAAATAAATCACTGTTTACTTCCCAAGAGCAACTGCACCATTTTCTTCGCCTTTTTTACGGGCCAGGTTTGTTTATGGATTTTAGATTCCACAATGGCACCTTCATATAATAAGAAAATAGAATCGCCCAGTACATCCACGTCTTCAATGGGTTTACCTTTCAACGGTTCTGTTATGAAACTCTTTAAGTACCGTCTGAACTTATCCTTATGTTCTAAAATTTCCTTAGACATAAGAGGACTTGTGTCACCGATTTCAGACAGCATATTGATAAATTTGCACCCGAGAAAATTGTCTTTTGGCAACGCATACTCTAGAAAATCAAAGCAGGCGATCAGTTTTTGAACGGGCGTTTTTTTTACACCTGTCCACTTTTCAATCCCTTCAAACCATTCCTTCCGGCCAGCTTTTAGGTAATGAATACCCAATTCGTCTTTAGAACCAAAATGCTGGTATAAACTCGCCTTAGCTACTTTGGCCTCTTCCAAAATCTGGTTGATCCCCGTGTTATTGTATCCTTGAGTATAAAACAACCTGGAAGCGGTTTCTAATATTCGTTCTCGTGGTCCTAATCTGTTCATTGCTTTAAAATATGCTGCTAAGATAAAGTAATATTATTAAAAAATAGACAGAATTGTCTATTTGTTTTGATCGTCGACCACTGGTTATACTATGAGGATTTTAAGTGGTCTGTCGTTTGAAAGACGCCTCTGGACGAAATGGAAAGATAACGGCGAAATCACCTTATAGTTTTGGGCCTTCAATGATCTTATACTCAAAAAAAATTATTATCATGAAAACTTTACCACAACCTTTGTTGCGAAAATGTATACTGCTTGCAGCAGTCGTATCATTTATCTTTTCTTCCTGTCAGAAATACCGGTCAGCCAAACAAGAGGAAATTGCTGCTAAGACAACCACCAATACCTATGGTCATTTACAACAAACAAAAACTTTCTCATCGGAAGTAGCACGCAAGTGGCAGGATATGCAATTGCGAATGCTGCGGTTGCCTGTAGGGCCTACTCCATTTGGCATGAATGGCAATCGTTTCTTTGCTTATTGCGGAATAGGCTTGTATGAATCGGTTGTTCCGGGAATGCCTGCTTATAAATCACTTTATGGCCAGCTTACCGATATGCCTGTAATGCCTTCTACAGAACCGGGTTTGGCTTACCATTGGCCCAGTTGTGCGAATGCCGCCCTTGCATTTCTAAATAAGAGCTTTTTCACACTTACTACGGACGCCAACAAAATATCGATGGATTCACTGGAGAGTGCCTTGAATACAGCTTATCAAACCGAAGTCGATGCAGCAACATTTCAACGCTCAGTAGCATTCGGAAAAACAGTTGCTCAGAAAATTTTTGACTGGTCAAAAACAGATGGGGCTTTAACTGTTTATCCAGCTTATGTTGATACTCCACGGCTGGGGCAATGGTCGCCCACAGCTCCAAATCCCACGGCTGTGTTCGCTAATAACTGGGGAAAGAACCGGTTGTTTGTGCAAGGCAGCTTAGCAGGAACATCTTCTCCTCCTCCACCACCATATTCAACCGATCCAGGCTCTGCTTATTATGCAATGGTAAAAGAGGTGTATGATGTATCACAAGCTCTAACGCCGGAACAAGCAGCAACAGCTTTATATTTCAGGGACAATCCAGGTTTCCAGGCGGGTACTCATTACCTGTCCGTTTTTAGCGAGGTAATGAATATTGAAAATCCGCAGCTGGATTATTATGCACTCGCCCATGTTAAGACCGGTGTTGCTCTTGCAGATGCACAGATCGATTGCTTTAAAATCAAATATGAATTGAAAGTTGACAGACCAATAAAATATATCAGGGAAGTGCTTGGTCATGCATCATGGAATCCTCTTTTGAGCACCCCGCCTTTTCCCGATTTTCCTTCAGGACATTCAGAAACTGGCGGAGCTTTCGCAGCTGTGTTTACCAGCTTGCTTGGTCAAAACTATTCATTCACTCTTCATACTTATGATAACCTGGGCATGACACCAAGACCCTATCATTCTTTTAATGAAATGGCCGAGGATATTGGCAGATCAAGGGTATATGGTGGTATCCACTACACATATTCCTGCACAGAAGCCCGGATTCAGGGTGAAAAAATTGCTCGGAATATTTTGAATATTCTAAGGTTTGAAAAATAAGGATCATACGAAAAAGAAGCGATCACCGCTTATTTGAGAAAGAACGACAAGAAAGAATTGCGAGAAATGTTTTGAATTCAGATCACTATCTTATCTTTTTAAATAATGGGAATAGTATGAAAACAATTTTCATTTACCTGGCCTTGCTATTTTGTTTCTCCTGCAAAAACAAAACAACCAATTTCGTTTCTGCAGCAAGCTCGATGGACCTCAAAAGAGGAGAGGTCGTTTCCTGTGGTCCGAGGGATGGGGAAATGTTCGGTTCTGTATCCTTTTCTGCTTCGGTTCCCGAAAAACTGAGATCTGATTTTAATATTGGCATTGCGCTACTCCATTCATTTGAATATGATGAAGCGGAAAAGATGTTTGCGAAGGTCATCGATCAATCGCCGGATTGTGCGATGGCTTACTGGGGAGTAGCCATGTCCAATTTTCATCCTCTGTGGGTTCCGCCGACCCAGCCTGAATTACAAAAAGGTGAAAAGGCGATTGAGGTTGCACGTTCAATCAATCGCAAAACAAAAAGAGAATCTGATTACATTGAAGCGATGGCAAAGTTTTATGAAAACGCTGATCGTCTCGACCACTTCAGCCGCGTTTTGAATTTCGAAAAAGCAATGGAAAAGATCTATCTCAGCTATCCCGATGATGAAGATGCTGCCATATTTTATGCGTTGGCATTGGCTGCCGGCGCAAATCCTGCTGATAAAACGTATAATCACCAGCGCAAAGCCTTTGATATCCTGAACCCTCTTTTTCAGCAACAGCCCCTGCATCCCGGCGTTGCCCATTACATTATCCACAATTGCGACTTTCCGGGCATCGCTGAACTGGCCTTGCCGGCGGCAAAGAAATATGCATCCATCGCACCTGCCTCTGCGCATGCTCAGCATATGCCTTCTCATATTTTTATCAGACTTGGACTTTGGGATGAGAGCATACAATCTAACCTTGTTTCCGCATCATCGGCTAAGTGTTATGCAGAACAAGCAAATATCAAAGGTCATTGGGATGAAGAACTGCACGCCATGGATTACCTGGTCTATGCCTATTTGCAAAAAGGAGATGATGACCTTGCGAAAGGCCAGGTTAATTACCTGCAAACGATCACTGAAGTATACCCGGTAAATTTCAAGGTTGCTTATGCATTCGCTGCTATCCCCGCACGTTATGCTCTTGAAAGAAAAAAATGGAACGAGGCTGCCAGTTTGCAAATGCACCCGGCAAATTTTCCCTGGGAAAAATTTCCCTGGCAAGAATCGATCATTCATTTTACAAGATTGCTCGGCTCCGTGCATACCGGTAATTTGGAGAAAGCAATAACAGAATTGGAAGAACTAAAACTTCGTCATGGCAAACTGGTCGGCGTAAAAGATAAAGCCGCGGAAGCTGCGCAGGTAGCTATTCAAATTAAAGCATCAGAGGCATGGATCGAATTCAAACGGGGGAATAATGATAAAGCCCTGGAGCTAATGAAAGCTGCGGCCGATATGGAAGACGGAATGGAAAAACACCCGGTAACACCCGGTGAAGTAATACCGGCCCGCGAGTTGCTGGCAGAAATGTTATGGGAAATGGACAAGCCGGCATTGGCTCTCGAGGCTTTTGAACTCGTTCTGAAAACTCATGCTAACAAGTTCAATGCCCTCTCTGGTGCAGCCATTGCCGCACAGAAGCTGGGGAATAAAGAAAAAGCAACCGGCTATTTCAAAAAATTATCGGAAATAGCTCTAAAAAATTCCAAAAGAATCGAACTGCAGAAAGCAAGATCATTTTTAGCGGTGAAATAGATTTTATCACCGAGACACAATTAATAATTTCACGCGAAGGCTCAAAAAAGAATTTTCAATCATCGCGCCTTTGCGTGAGTTATTCCTAAAAAAAAGAAGGTGATTCGCGGAGTGTTCAAGAGTCAAACTCTTCCAGGTTTCGTGTTGTGTTCTGCACCAACAACCCGGATTTCTTCGAACTTTTTGGAGTAAAAACTTTAAAATAAAATTATACGGCTTTTTTCATTTAAAATACGCATAAGAAATGGTCTGATCATGACACTCTGTGTCTGACCAGATCGGTATCTACACCTGCACGCTTCATTTTCTGTTCAGCAGCATTTTCTATTTGCTTTTTTAATTCAAACAGTGTTTCATCAAATAGAACATGCTTATCCATCATGTAACACATATCGTATTCGATCTCTTCCCAGGTTGAAAAATCTGCATGATTGTGCTGTAGCTGGACTTCCAGTTTGTCCAATGCGTTAGCTACTTTCGCTTCGTACGTTTCCTTATTTTCAAATTCGTAAAACAGATCATAAATCTCCTGGCCATTCGTTTCTTTCAACACTGAACGTAAGTTTTCAATGGCTTGCTTTTCTTTTTCTGCTTTTTGAATCCTGATCTCAGGATTGCGTAAAACATCTAAAGCAGAAATGTCCCTCGCTTCCGCTTCAACAAGGTCATGAAGGATTATGATTTTTAAAAGCCGTGCCGTATCAATTTTCTGTTTTAATAATGGCTCAATTAAAACAGCCATCAATGACATTCGCCAGCAATGTTCAGCAACACTTTCTTGTCTGCCACTTGAAGTATAACTGTGCCGGAGTTCAAATTTTAGTCGCTCTGCAAGAGTAAGGACTTTTAGAATCGAAGTTATTTGTTCATCCATACGCAAAAGTAGAAAATGACAACCAAAAAAAACTACCGTAAATATTTCCGTCTCTGCCAATCAATTCTCTGGCGATTGAAGAAATACGCCTCCCGATGAGGGTCTGAGTGATAATTTTAAATGAGAGTTAGAAAATTAGGGTAAGTCGTGTTTATTAAGGAAGGCCCTGATTTTCAATAGATCATTTATAAAAATGTTCGAAAGTTCACTCCTGTAGCCCAAAGGAAATGGAGGCGCTAATGCTTACGCTTTTTTTATATCTTATTTAATATGCTTCAACAGTAGGGGCTTTAACCTGTAAATCAAATTCAAATTTTCCATAAATTGATTCGATATAAATCCGGTGTGGGGCACAAGACAATCAGCATATGGTTGCCTTTCTTTTTTTATAGAGATAATTGGTAGACGCACCCCGATTCTTGCAAAAAATTATTCAATTTAGCTTTTCCGAACTTTCAGGAAAGATGTCATTTCCAAAAAAGAACGCCGGCTTCGGAGAAACCGGCGTCTTATGCTACTTTAGAAATGAAGGTTAGTTACTTTTAGGTTTTTGCCATGGCACGCTACCGGCCTTTTGAATTTGTGACATTAGCAATTGTTGTAATAGCTGTTTCTGCGGATTTTGTTTATCAATAAGGTTTGTTTGTTCTAACGGGTCCTGACGAAGATTATAAAGCTCCAAAGGTTGGAAAGGACCATTTTGCAACAGTTTCATGTCGCCGTTTACAACCGCCTCCGATGTTTTGCCCATAAAACCAAAGCCTTCACGACGCGAAAAAAATAAGGGCCGCGTCGCCATTTTTGCATCGCTGTTTTTCAGGACAGGCAAAAAACTTATGCCGTCAATCTTTTGTTTTACCGGGGCGCCGGTGATCTCTGCAATGGTGGGATAAATATCCATCAGCAGCAGTTTTTCCGATGATTGCGAACCGGCTTTTATGTGATTCGGCCATACCGCGAAGCCCGGTATTTTCAACCCTCCTTCATACATGCTTCCCTTCCCGTCACGAACCGGGCCATTGTTGGCTCCTTCCTGCAACTGGCCACCGTTGTCGCTCACAAAAAAGATGATGGTGTTGTCATACAACCCGTCGTCTTTTAATGTCTTCACTATCTTTCCGATCCCATCATCCATTTGTTCGATTAAAGCTACCAGTTTTGCACGCTTCTCGGAAAGTTGCGGCAGGCGTTCTTTCACCTTTGCTAAAAACTCCGGTGTTGGTTGAATGGGTGCATGCGGAGCAGTGTAGGCGAGGTATAAGAAGAAAGGTTGACGACTGTTTTTTTGTTGGTGCAGGTAGTCAATGGTCCATTGCGTAAAAAGATCGGTAGCGTGTCCGTCGGCCTGAATTTCTTTTCCGTTTTCGCGTAGAAAATTCTTTCCGTTCCGAAGGTGTTTCCAATAATCTTCCATCATGTCATCGAGCCAGCCGTGAAAATAGTCGAACCCTTTTTCATTGGGCAGGTTCGGCGACTCGAGTCCCAGGTTCCATTTACCTACAATAGCGGTTTTGTAATTCGCCTTTTTCAGCAGACCGGGCAGCAATTGCACACCGGGTGTGAGAAAGCCAAAACTGTCTTCGGGCTTATTGCGAATAAGTCCGGGGACCCCCACCATTTCCGGGTAACGGCCGCTCATAAGCGAAGCACGACTGGGCGAACAAACACATGAATTCGCATAAAAATTGTCGAAGCGCATGCCTTGCTTGCAAAGCTGGTCAATGTTGGGTGTTTGCAAGTCCGGAGTGCCATAGTAGGACACATCATGATAGCCCTGATCATCTGTAAGGATGATCAGCACATTTGGCTTTTTGTTTTGTGCAAATGAAAAAAGAGAAATCAACAACAAAAAAAATAAAGAGGCCTTTTTCATACAGTAGATAATTGTTATTAGGTTTTATATAAAGCGATATAACCGGTTCTTTACTTCTCTGTCACCAATGCAGCCCGTGTCCCCTATATTGCCGGTACTTTTTTTCAAAATTTTCCGGGCTTATTTTTATAGACTGTATAATGCCTGGAAGCTATAGCCTGACTTTCCATTGGTATCAACATATTTCTTCCATCTAACCAAAAACAGCCCTTTGATAAACCGAAAGATTCGGTTTAAATCAGATTTTTTAGTCGGCAGTGATTTCAACAGCAAAGGCGTGAGTTTGTAAAGCGGCTGTAATTCTTCCTTGAACTGATTCGATAATTCTCCAATGTGGTGCACAAGGCAATCAGCATATGGTTGCCTTTTTTTTAATAGAGATAATTGGTAGACACATCCCGATTCATATGGGAACATTCGCAAGAATGTATCGGTTCGATTCCGGTCTCGGACACAGAAAAAAAGTTCTGATGTTCAAAATTTCTGATGGGATTGGTACATTTTGATTCTACATGTAAGGACCGGGATTTTTTGGATTTGCAGGATTAGGTGACTTTTAAAGCTTTAAAAGATGAAAAAGTGAAACATCCACTCAATTATGTGACAGGAAACATAAACTGTTCAACAAAGGGTTCTTTTCCACATCCTCTTCACTTTCCATCAAGCGGAACTATCCCTTCAATTTCTCCATCCTTGACAACAAACAACACATTAATAATGGGTGCATTTCCATATGACTCATCTTCCCACGCATTTTTATGAAGAGCTAAAAAAATATTCAACAATTCTTTATCAGCCTGCCTCGAGGTTATCATCATACAGCGTCTTCTTGGGATAGAAACAAATAATTCGTCTGATTTCAAAAGCTCATGGGCTCTCATCATATGACTCTTGCAAAGTATCTTCTCGCTGCTAAAATCTTGCCCCGATGCCAACAACACTTTTCCATCCATTGATGTCGACATTTCGAAATCCTGTTTAAAATTTTCCAGGTTTTCGTAGGCGTCCTTTAAAAGGATATTGGGATCTTTTCCTTCCATATCTGCATGTCTTATAAAGACAAAATTATTCGGCGCATCATAGCCAAACCCTACTACCAGTTCGGGGTTCTCTGGTGTTCCCAATAAAGTTTGTTTTAAACAACCCGCCTTAATCCCTATCCAATTACCGGGTTTTAGTATCGGGTATACCTTATTAATTTCTCCTGACTTGATTTGCTCAATTTCCTTTTCAACACTTTCATCGGCTTTATTTGGTTTGCCAAAGATTTTTTTAAGTAGTCCCATATGCTATCCTGATAATTTTAAAAGTGTCGGCTACAGATGGCCGCAGAATATTTATCCTTGAAGATAAGTGATAATTGTATTTCCCAAAATTTGAGTGCTGAGTTTCGAATTCTGTTTTAAAATTTCAACAACCTGGGATAATTTATTTACAGGCCTATAAAATAAGCCCCCTGATCAAGGTTTGATCAGGGGGCTTAAGAGTTTTTCCTCATGACTCCTACTGCTATCATTTGTATACATTCCTGACTTAAAGAACAAAATTACACCCGGAGTAAGGTTCTATCTTAAAAGACAGATCTTATCCGGGTGTAAGAGGAAATCTTATTTCGTGATAATTAATTTCCTTGTTTCTGTAAATACCCTGTTCCTGATTTGAATAATATAAACACCTGCAGAAAGAACTCTTGTATCAATTCTCTTTTGATAAGGTTTGCCTTGCTCCAGGTTTCCATTGTATATATTGGAAACAAGCTTTCCGCTTATGTCGAACACGGCTATACCTGAGTTACCTGAATGTACAGGAACAAACGACAGGGTTACATAATCCGAAGCAGGATTGGGGAATAAGCTAAGCTGTCCTGTCAATCCTGAATCCTCTGCGGGCTGTTCGCTTCTTGCATTCACAATAAGGCTTGAATTACAATTTGGCACCATGTTAATACTGCCCTGGGTATTATTCACAGCCACTCCGTTAATCCTGCTTTCAAAATTGTACTGACATACCGGGGCAGCGCCTGTGAATGTTGATCCCTGTACTGATTTTGAATCATACTTCACAACCAGAACATATTGTGCTCCCGGCACAGCATTGCTGACGCATATTTGTCCCTGCCCGGTTGAAACCTCTGTTCCGCTTGCAACGGATGTGCAATTGTTGTTAAACAGCGTTATCTGTTTACCCTGTTGAATACTGAACATTTTGAAACCACAACTATTCGTTTGCACTACATCAATACAGAAGCTTGCTGAAGGTGCCGTAATGTAACTGAAGTAGAAGAATACACCAGGTGTAACATTAGAAACTTTCTGAGCCGAGCTTGCATAACAAAGTTGTGCTAAAGGTTGTGCGCCATTCTTATAACTGTCGCAGGTTGTTGATGTCGGGAATATGTGTGCACTGCATTTATTTTGCGTAACACTTTGACTGCAGGTGGCCGAAAGATTACCTGCTCCATCTACAGCTTGCCATGTACGTGTATTTACAATAGCATCCCCGATATCTGTGCTGGTAGTTGAAATAACGTTGATAGTAACCCCTCCGCAATTATCGGTCGCAGTTGGTGCATCAAACGTTAAGGTCATGCCGCAGCCAATTGTTTTTGCTGATTGACAAGTCAGCACCGGTGCAGTTTGATCAACCCTTGTTACCGTGAACGAACAGTTTGCATTATTTCCACTTGCATCTGTAGCCGTTAAAATAATTGTTGTGCTACCTGTTCCATTCAATATTGTACCAGGCGCAGGCGATTGTGTTATAGTGATATTCGCTGCCGCAGTACAATTATCACTTACCGTAGCCTGGCTCCTGTAATCAGGAAGAGTCACGCTACAGGTTGATCCAAGCACCAGCGTCTTGCTCGAAGGGCAAATTATTGCTGGTGCTGTTTGATCAACCCTCGTCACTGTAAATGAGCAATTTGTGCTATTTCCGCTTGCATCAGTTGCGGTTAGCGTAACTGTAGTGCTACCTGTTCCGTTCAATACAGTACCTGCTGCAGGTGATTGTACAATAGTAATATTTGCCTGTGCGGTGCAATTATCACTTACTGTTGCAAGGCTGCGATAGTCAGGCAGGTTTGCACTGCAGCTAGCTCCTAACACCAATGTCTTATTGGAAGGACATAGTATTGTTGGTGGAATTGCATCTGTAGCTGTTATATTATACGTTACTGAAGCAACAGTACAACCCAACGCATCTGTTGCAGTTACTGAATAGGAACCCGCGGCAAGACCTGTGCGATCCTGCGTTGTTGCTCCATCATTCCACAGATAAGTTACATTACCGTTTGCACCGCTAACAGTCACATCAATTGCCCCGTTTGATACTCCAGGACATGTTGCGTTTGTTACAGTTGCCGACAAGCTCATATTGCAAACTGAGCTGATCGTGATGGTAACTGTTGCAGTAGAACAATCTCCATCAGCATCACATAATTTATAAGTAAACACATCGCTGCCGTTATAGCCTGCAGCTGGTGTATAGGTATACGTACCGTTGGCATTCATTGACACCGTACCATGTGCAGCGCCGCCATTTGCTCCCACCAATGACCATACATTACCTCCATCACCGCTTGGTGTGTCATTCGTTGATGCGTTACCATTTACTGCTGTGTTCTGATTTGTTGAATTCACATCATTTACAGCTACGGGCACATCATCAACAGGATTGACAGTAATTGTTATAGTTGCTGTTGAACAATCGCCATCGCAATCACACAATTGATAAGTAAATATGTCGCTACCGTTATAGTTCGGCGTTGGTGTATAGGTGTATGTACCGTTGGCATTCATGGTTACTGTGCCATGAGCAGCACCACCGTTTGCACCCACCAGTGACCATGTATTTGCACAATCACCGCTTGGCAAATCGTTTGTTGCCGCATTACCAGTCACAGGTGTGTCCTCATTAGTAGTAGCTACATCATTCACGGCTGTTGGCGCATCATCAACAGGGTTAATTGTAATCGTTACTGTTGCTGTTGAACAGTCACCGTCAGCATCACAAAGTTTATAGCTGAATACATCGCTACCATTATAGTTAGCGGCTGGTGTGTAGGTGTAAGTACCATTCGCATTCATGGTTACCGTACCATGTGCAGCGCCACCGTTTGCACCCACCAATGACCAAGCATTACCTCCATCACCACTTGGCGTGTCATTCGTTGATGCATTGCCGCTTACTGGCGTGTCTTCATTGGTCGAATTCACATCGTTCACAGCTGTCGGTAAATCATCAACCGGGTTCACTGTAATTGTAACAGTTGCTGTTGAGCAATCACCATCACAATCGCACAACTGGTAAGTAAATACATCACTGCCGTTATAATTAGCAGCAGGCGTGTAGGTATAAGTGCCGTTCGCATTCATTGTTACCGTGCCATGAGTAGCACCTCCATTTGCTCCTACAAGCGACCATGTGTTTGCACAATCACCACTTGGGGTATCATTAGTTGCTGCATTACCAGTTACAGGTGTATCTTCATTGGTAGTAGCTACATCATTCACGGCTGTTGGTGCATCATCAACAGGATTAATTGTAATTGTTACTGTTGCTGTTGAACAATCACCATCAGCATCGCATAATTTATAAGTAAACACATCGCTGCCGTTATAGTTTGCAGCTGGCGTATAGGTATAAGTACCGTTCGCATTCATGGTTACAGTGCCGTGTGTTGCTCCTCCGTTCGGCCCCACTAATGACCAAACATTACCTCCGTCACCACTCGGTGTATCATTAGTTGATGCATTACCGCTTACCGGTGTATCCTCATTGGTAGTAACTACATCATTCACGGCTATTGGTGCATCATCAACAGGGCTAATTGTAATCGTTACTGTTGCAGTTGAACAGTCACCATCAGCATCGCATAATTTATAAGTAAACACATCACTGCCGTTATAATTAGGCGCCGGAGTATAAGTATAAGTGCCATCCGGGTTCATTGTAACTGTACCATGAGTTGCACCGCCATTAGCTCCCACTAATGACCAAACATTACCTCCATCACCGCTTGGCGTGTCATTCGTTGATGCGTTACCACTTATAGGTGTATCCTCATTGGTTGTGGCTACATCATTCACAGCTGTTGGTGCGTCATCAACGGGGTTAATTGTAATCGTTACTGTTGCAGTTGAACAGTCTCCGTCAGCATCACATAATTTATAAGTAAACACGTCGCTGCCATTATAGTTAGCGGCTGGCGTATAGGTATAAGTGCCGTTCGCATTCATGGTTACAGTGCCATGAGTTGCGCCGCCGTTGGCTCCCACTAATGACCAAACATTACCTCCATCACCACTCGGTGTATCATTAGTTGATGCATTGCCATTTACCGGTGTATCCTCGTTGGTAGTAGCCACATCATTCACCGCAGTTGGAGCATCATCAACAGGGTTAATTGTAATCGTTACTGTTGCAGTTGAACAGTCACCATCAGCATCGCATAATTTATAAGTAAACACATCGCTGCCGTTATAATTAGGTGCCGGAGTATAAGTATAAGTGCCATCCGGGTTCATTGTAACTGTACCATGAGTTGCACCGCCATTGGCTCCCACTAATGACCAAACATTACCTCCATCACCGCTCGGCGTGTCATTCGTTGAGGCGTTGCCGCTTACTGGTGTATCCTCATTGGTTGTGGCTACATCGTTCACAGCTGTTGGTGCATCATCAACGGGGTTAATTGTAATCGTTACTGTTGCAGTTGAGCAGTCACCGTCCGCATCGCAAAGTTTATACGTGAATACATCACTGCCGTTATAGTTTGCAGCAGGTGTATAGGTATAAGTGCCGTTCGCATTCATGGTTACTGTGCCATGAGTTGCGCCGCCGTTGGCTCCCACTAATGACCAAACATTACCTCCATCACCACTCGGTGTGTCATTCGTTGATGCGTTGCCGCTTACTGGTGTATCCTCATTGGTGCTGTTAACATCATTGACGGCTGTTGGTGCATCATCAACAGGGCTAATTGTAATCGTTACTGTTGCAGTTGAACAGTCACCATCAGCATCGCATAATTTATAAGTAAACACATCACTGCCGTTATAATTAGGCGCCGGAGTATAAGTATAAGTGCCATCCGGATTCATTGTAACTGTACCATGAGTTGCACCTCCGTTGGCTCCCACTAATGACCAAACATTACCTCCATCACCGCTTGGCGTGTCATTCGTTGATGCGTTACCACTTATAGGTGTATCCTCATTGGTTGTGGCTACATCGTTCACAGCTGTTGGCGCATCATCAACAGGATTAATTGTAATTGTTACTGTTGCTGTTGAACAATCAGCATCGCATAATTTATAAGTAAACACATCGCTGCCGTTATAGTTTGCAGCAGGTGTATAGGTATAAGTGCCGTTCGTATTCATGGTTACTGTGCCATGAGTTGCACCGCCATTTGTTCCTACTAATGACCAAACATTACCTCCATCACCACTCGGCGTGTCATTCGTTGATGCGTTGCCGCTTACTGGTGTATCCTCATTGGTGCTGTTAACATCATTGACGGCTGTTGGTGCATCGTCAACAGGATTGACTGTTATAGTAACTGTTGCAATTGAGCAATCACCATCACAATCGCACAATTGGTAAGTAAATACATCACTGCCGTTATAATTAGCAGCAGGCGTATAGGTATAAGTGCCGTTGGCATTCATTGTTACTGTGCCATGAGTAGCACCTCCGTTAACTCCTACAAGCGACCATGTGTTTGCACAATCACCACTTGGGGTATCATTTGTTGCTGCATTACCAGTTACAGGTGTGTCTTCGTTGGTAGTAGCTACATCATTCACCGCTGTCGGAGCATCATCAACAGGATTAATTGTAATCGTTACTGTTGCTGTCGAACAATCACCATCAGCATCACAAAGTTTATACGTGAATACATCACTGCCGTTATAGTTTACAGCAGGTGTATAGGTATAAGTGCCGTTCGCATTCATGGTTACAGTGCCGTGTGTTGCACCGCCATTGGCTCCCACTAATGACCAAACATTACCTCCATCACCACTCGGCGTGTCATTCGTTGATGCGTTGCCGCTTACTGGTGTATCCTCATTGGTGCTGTTAACATCATTGACGGCTGTTGGTGCGTCATCAACAGGATTGACTGTTATAGTAACTGTTGCAGTTGAGCAATCACCATCACAATCGCACAATTGGTAAGTAAATATATCACTGCCGTTATAATTAGCAGCAGGCGTATAGGTATAAGTTCCGTTCACATTCATGGTTACTGTGCCATGAGTTGCGCCTCCGTTAGCTCCCACAAGCGACCATGTATTTGCACAATCGCCACTTGGGGTATCATTTGCTGCTGCATTGCCAGTTACAGGTGTGTCTTCGTTGGTAGTGGCCACATCATTCACGGCTGCAGGCGTATCATCAACAGGATTAACTGTTATAGTAACTGTTGCCGTTGAACAATCACCATCACAATCACATAATTGATAAGTAAACACATCACTGCCGTTATAGTTTGCAGCAGGCGTATAGGTATAAGTACCGTTCGCATTCATGGTTACAGTGCCGTGTGTTGCTCCTCCGTTCGGCCCCACTAATGACCATGTATTGGCACAGTCACCGCTGGGTGTATCATTAGTTGCCACACTGCCTGTTACCGGTGTGTCTTCATTTGTTGTAGCCACATCATTTACTGCAGTGGGTGCATCATCAACAGCGTTGATCGTAATCGTTACTGTCGCCGTTGAACAATCACCATCAGCATCACATAATTTATAAGTAAATACATCGCTGCCGTTATAATTTGCAGCAGGTGTATAGGTATAAGTTCCGTCATTATTCATCGTCACGGTACCATGAGCGGCACCACCATTGGTTCCTACCAATGACCAGGTGTTTCCACCATCAGCACTCGGTGTATCATTTGTTGCTGCATTTCCAGTTACCGGTGTGTCTTCATTCGTTGTATTGACATCGTTTGCTGCTACAGGCAAATCATCAACAGGAATTACTGTAACTGCAACAGTAGCAGTTGAACAATCTCCGTCAGTATCGCATAACTGGTAAGTGAATGCATCGGGCCCGTTATAGTCAGGCGCTGGTGTATAGGTATACGTACCATCGGGATTCATTGTAACTGTACCGTGAGCTGCTCCTCCATTAGGGCCTGCTAATGACCATGTATTACCACCATCTTCACTGGGCGTATCGTTGGTTGCGACATTACCACTCACTGGTGTATCTTCATTCGTAGCGATTATATCATTCACTGCAAGGGGTGAATGATCACAAATTTTTAAATCGAATAAAAATGCTTTACCTACTCCGTTATTACCGGATGTAAGGCTAAATAAAGTACCTAAGGTATTACCAAGATTAAGCAACCCGCTTCCGAAATCCAGTGTTCGTGAAGGAGAGCCTACCAGAACAGTTGGATTAGATGTGCCGCCTTTTACTTTTCCGGCACCAGCCACACTGTATCCAATTAATGAAGTAGTATTAATTCCAAGGAATGCATCTTCGTATGCAGTTAATGTCCAAACAGGAGCCGATTGATAGGTACCACCTGCATTACCGAGATAAACATAAGCAGCGCCGCCTGCAACATTTGCATTGAGTAATTGAACTCCGGATGAAGCAGGTTCGCCAACAACTATATCCCCGTATCCATCACAATTCACATCAAGAACGTTATCCAATGAATAGCCAAATAATAGGTTGGACTGAATTAACTGAAGCACATTATTACTGTTGCGTGGTGAACTCAGCACCTGGTCCGGTGCAACATATCCTGATGGTGAAGATCCTTTCTTTTTAAACACACTGACCGTACCGGTTTTTAAGTCCAACCCCAGTACATTAATAATAGCTCCTCCCAACGGAGCACCTACAAGTATATTACCATTTCTGACGCCTGCAGCAGTTCTTACACCTCTTACAGATTCCCCAAACAAGTTGGCAACGTTTGCTATTGAGCCAATAAGATTTGTCAATAACCCGCCAGATGTTGCAGTAAGTACTGCTCCCGGGTTCACATTTACACCAGAGCCTGTGCCGTAATAAACGATGGCGCTTCCCTGTAATAATTTTCCATTTAATAAAGCACTGATGGAACCTGCATTAATACCAGCAGGCGCAGTTGCAACTACATCAGGTCTTCCATCTCCATTATAATCGCCGGTTCCGTCAACCGCATAGCCGAATAATAATCCATCAATATTTGAACTCAGCAAACCCAACCCCAACAAACTTTGTTTAATGGGTTCCAGTTTTACCTGGCTAATGTTATTAAGATTGCTTGCAGTAAGAAAAACAAAAGCTCCGCCTGATTGTACATCTGCAACATCACCTAATAAACCCGTTTTGATTCCTGCATAAGTGGGCGCACCGATTATGATATCTTTTTTGTTATCCGCATTCAGATCTTCTGTTACAGCAACGGAAAATCCGAATAAGGCTCTGACAGAAAGGTTAATTCCGTTTCGCAGAATACCGTTCCCGCTCAATTGTAGTGTAAGTAATGGACTTGTATTTGTACTTAAAGTAGCTCCACTAAAAACATAGGCTTTACCAACATTACCACTTGCAGTATTACCACCTCCTATAGAAATGGTAACCCTGTCCAACGGTGCTCCCACTATAATATCGTTTTTACCATCACCGGTTATATCACCGCCGGCAAGACTGAATCCGAATAATGCACCTGCAACCAATGTTGTTGGCTGAAGTTTAGCACTTGGTAGTATGGGTAAACCGGATGAACTTCCATAATAAACAAACACGCCGCCAACAGCTGCTAAACTACCTGTTCCGGAAATAAGATCAACCATGGCAGGGGCGCCAATTGCAACATCAGCATAGCCGTCAGCATTTACATCACCCAGGCCTGCAACAGAAAAACCATACGCTGCATTGATGGCAAGTTGACCAACAAGACCCGGCAGTATTCCATCCGCACTCGTGGTCCATACAGGGGTTTGATTGAGTGGATCAATTGTAATGGGATACTGAGCTGATTTATCATCTACTACAATCGCTAACGTGTTTTCATCACGCAGCTTCATACTTGCATTTAATGGCTGGTGATTGGCATCCCAAACTTTAAGATCTTTATAAAAAAGCCGGTTAACTCCATTTTTGTCTTTAAGAAGTAGTTCATTATTTTGTACAGAAGCTAACAGATCACCCTGCACCTGCAATACTACTTCAAGGTTTTTATCGCCCCCAGGTTTTTGAGAAACAATAAAATTTTGTCGTAACCCTTTTTCGTTATTAATATATTCAATGTCAAATTGTGAAAATCCGTAACGAAGGCCGTGTTTAGTAACGGCCGTTGTATATTGACCAGTGGCAGTAAAACTATTGTCGCCCTTACTGATTTGTATAAATTCAAACCCTGCTTCCCAATTTTCTGACGCTGCACGTTCGTTTTTAAATTGTACCGGCGATACTTTATAACCTGAATTTGTAAACGTAAGCCCTATTTTTTGAGCATTGTTTACCGCATAAAATTCAAACGATGGCTGGCTGGTCTTTTTGAAATCATACTCTCCTTCTGTAATGAATTTCTGGGCCTCCTGCAACCAGTTTTTATCAATATAATTTTCTGACTGATTTAATCTTGAATTGTTGTTGACGGGAAATTGAGCTATAGCCAGATGCTGTATCAATAGCAGGCTAACCAGGAGTAGATTAATCCTCATAATTTAAGGTTTAGCTTAACGTGAAAAAATAACGGTAGTCATAGCAGATACCAGACAAAAAAACTCATGCGGAATCTTTGAAATTCCGGTATAAAAGGACGAAACCTTTGGTGGTGTAATAAAACAAGGGCTTTCGAATGATAATGGACCAGGAAGTGATAATTCAGAATTGCTTTTATATTCAATGAAGCTCAAATCTCTTTTTAAGTTTCATCATTTAATACCCCAACTTGTTCAAAAAGTAATTGTAAAACTATCGGGGATCATACGTTTTATTAGTAGTGTATCAGTTTCAAAACTTATCAGGCACTTTTTATTTCACGCAAAGGCACAAAGAAAATAAGTCGCCAAGGATACAATCATTGCGTCTTAGATTACTTAGCGGCCTTGTGTGAAAAATTCAAACTGGTACACTACCGTTTTATTTCTTTGTTATAAAACTTCGTACATTTTTTATATGAAATAAAAAATGAGCCCGCTCTTCCGGGCAGACCCATTCTTTTGAACTCAAGAATTAAAAAACCGCAAACACTAATTTATTTGCCTGAACAAACTTTTTTGTAACGCCCCGGGTAAACAACCATTGTGTTTTTTAAACAGGGCGATAAAATGGCTTACTTTTTCGTAACCCAGTACGTAAGCTGTTTCTGTAATTGTTTCATTGCACGCACTGACCCGCACTTTTGCCTGGGCCATTTTCAATTCCATATAATACTCACTGATGTTTTTGCCATAAATGATTTTAAAGTTTCTTTTCAGTGTGGATTCACTTAATGCAAATTTCCTGGAGATAACTTTCAGATTGGGTAAACTATCATAAAGACTGTTTACCAGTTCAGCCGCTACCTGGTGGATAACCGATTCGTACCTATTTAGTATTGGCCTCAGTAATTGACCTTGTGTAGATTTATTTATAAACTCGTGTATCAGTGTAACTGCTCTTGATTTAAGAAAAAGCGAACCAGATTGTTTCAGTTTTTTATTGTCGAAAATGTCAAAGATCATTTTCTTTTCGATTGCAGTATAGCTTTCAATATAAAAGCCCGGCGTATTGTTATGGATGATCCCGCAAATAAAATCCCTTGTCTCTCCGTGCATTGAAGCTGTTTCTTTTTCAATCCACTCTTTCGTAAAGGAAATGCTGACAAACCGCGCAGGAATATGAGGAGAAATAGTGAATTTAAAATCAGCCCTGCTGCATGAAAACACGGTGTTCCAGAGATTACCCATCCGGGTATTTTTCCCCATTGAATTTTGTAACAAAAAAGCCTCAGGGGTTAAACAATAGATTAATGAAAAAAGCAGGGAAGTATTTCCTGCGGGCGGGCGGCAATTTAATGCAACCTGCTGATTCAAATTGCAATCACAAATTTTGACAATAAGGCCCTCATCAAAAGTAATCGTCTCCAGGGTGCCCGTTCCAGTTTCTTCAGCGATACAAACCTTACCATCAACACAATCACCAATCATGAACCGGGTAAATGCTTTATCAGTTTCAGCACCTCCCCTGTTTCCATAGAACAGGTTAAACATATAAGTTAGTTTACGGCGTAAAAGAATAAGGAATATTATGTTTGTACGAAGCCTGTTGACTTTTAGATTTAGATTTTAACAAAACAGGGTAAAATTTTTTATTGAAGACGTCTCATTGAAATGTAGCTGGAAAAATCGTACAGGAAGATGAGTGAAAGGAGTTTTACGATTCCTTTAGAGGAGAACAATTTTAAAAAAAGCACTGTTGGTCTTGCAGAGACCTGACATCATCCGGTGATTCATCAACATGCAGACTACCATTTTGCAGCATAGTGGGATTTGTTTTTATAAGGGGTTTTTACGAATGCTCCCGGGCAGGTATCCAAAATGCTTTTTAAATATTTCAATAAAATTAGTAGTTTTTTCATACCCCAGGCTTTCAGCAACTTCGTTGACGTTCAGGTTTTTTTCAATAAGCATTCTTTTTGCCTGGTCCATCTTTTTCTCCAAATAGTATTCATAAATATTTTTGCCGTACACCAGTTTAAAATATTTTTTCAATGCTGTCTCATTCATTTCTACCCGGTCTGAAATTTCTTTTACCGAAGGCAGTTTGCCTGAAAGGTGATCGCTGATAATACTTTCAGTCATTTTTAATTTATCAAAGTATTGCCTTACCCTTTCATCTTTTTCCTGCTGATTATGGACAAGCAGTTTATCGAAAAACTGTGAAATAAGAAGCAATAGCCGGGAATGAACAAGCAGGTGGTTGACAGGATTATGCTGGATATGATCAGCTATTTCATTAGCCAGGAGATATTCATCTTTATCCGAAGTTTCAAAGATGAACAGCGGCTTGAGATCAGTTTGCAGGGACGCAATAAAGTCTGCTATATCGTTATCAGCATTCCCGAAATGCTGCTGCATCCATTGCCCTGTTATAGAGATGAACAATACCCGTAAATTATTATGGGGCGCCAGTTCAAAATCAGCTTTGGTAGCGTTGGTTGTACAAAAGGTGTCAGTACTGCTCCGGATCGTGAAATTTTGTAAGAGAGGTCCCTGTTTAAATGAAAATATTCCCGGGGTTAGGGAATAAATAATATTGTATGCCAGCGGCACCGAAGGATCAACAGCATCATGTTTAATTAATAAAGGAGTTGCAAGACTGCAGTTCCAAAAATGCAGGTAAAGGCCGGTTTCTACTTCTATCTTTTTTATAACTCCCTTCCAGGTATTATTGTTAAGAATAAGTACATCATTTTTCGAAGTACTGTTCAATTCAAAACATAATTGCTCGAAGGTGGAAGCCGAACCGGAATCAATGAATTTCACTTCCGGAATTTTCATGGTTTATTTCAGTCGTTCGTTGGTTATAAGACAAAGTATAAAAAAAAAACTACTCCTTATAATTTAAAACCTATTAATTCAGGCAATACGTATTTATTCTTAATTTCTTATGTTGGCAGAGCGCTGCCGGGAATAGGTAAAATTTTCGACCGCTTGAATACCCGGGTCAATTTTCATTATTTACTATGGATCTCACTCAGGAAGTCGTTCAGTGTGGCGATTTTAAATGGCATTTAAAAAATGTAATCATTGGTTCTATGCGCAACTGGAGCCGTAATGCCCTTGAATGGAACCTCGCTAACAACAGCGCCTTCGGACCTCATACAACCGGCGGCTGCACTACCTGCAAGGGTGCTATCACAGTTGAGTCCAGTAGCTCTTTCACCCGGAATGTAGCTTATTACATTATTGCACATGCTTCCAAATTTGTAGTACCGGGCTCTGTCAGGATCTCCAGCACTACAAGTGGTAATCTCAATAATGTCGCTTTTAAAACGCCCGATGGTAAAAAGGTGCTGATCGTAGAAAATGACGGCAGCAGTTTCGGGATATTCAACATACAATACAATGGTAAGTTGGTCCTCGTTTCCCTTGACGCCGGATCGGTAGGAACATTATCTGGTAAGCAGCATACGGTATCTGCAAATAATTAACTTTATATCCATCCAGGTTTCGTTGGTAGTATGAAACCTTTACTTATTTAAAATGGAAAAGCTATTAAAAGTGAAGGTAGAGATCATCAATGGTTTTGTTGATAATAATAAAGGAGGTAACCCGGCCGGCGTAGTATTTAATGCCGATGAACTGACGTCGGAAGAAAAATTAAAAATTGCTAACCGGGTAGGTTTATCTGAAACGGCTTTTGTATCCCGGTCGGATGTAGCAGATTTTAAACTGGATTTTTTCACTCCTTTAAAACAAATAGCTCACTGTGGTCATGCTACGATCGCTACTTTCTCTTACCTGCAACAAAAAGGAAAACTTGGCAAAACAACTTCATCTAAAGAGACGATTGATGGAATACGAAAAATTATTTTACAGGATGATAACGCCTTCATGGAACAGGCAGCGCCTGCATATCTTTCTGTAAACGATGATATGGATAAAATTCTTTCATCACTTCAACTGCAACCAGTTGACCTGATTGATGACGCAGTGCCACTTGTTGTCAATACGGGTAATTCATTTCTATTGGTAGGTTTAAAAGAACAACAACAACTAAAAAACCTGCAACCTGATCTTGAACGTGTTGCTGCCATCAGTGCTAAATATGGGCTGATTGGTTATTATGTTTTTACGCTGGAGACAATCGTACCCGAAAGAGACAGTTCTGCCAGGATGTTTGGCCCTTACTATGGAATTCCTGAAGAATCAGCAACGGGTATGGCAGCTGGCCCGCTGGCCTGTTATTTATATGATCAGCTGCATATTAAAAAACAGCAGTACCTAATTGAACAGGGTTGGTTTATGAAACCTTTGTCTCCCAGCCTGGATTATTGTTGACCTGGACATAAAAGAGAGTAAGATCATAAGCCTGATGGCTGGCGGAAAAGGTAAATTAACGAGTTCGCTTGATATTGAAATTTGAATCGGGCATAAGTAAACATAACTTTACCATCATAAATGCAGTACTATGCAAACAGCGATAACTAAAGTAAAGCCGGAACAATTGGTGATTAATTTCCTGAATCGTGTATGGGGTCCGTCGCACGAACTGGATGCCATTGATGAATTGATGACAGAAGATTATACTATTACAACAGGAGGCAAACTGGTTAGTGGAAGAGATAATTTTAAAGCATGGGTAAAACAATTCCAGGATCTTTTGCTGAATGCCAGAACAATAAACCAGGAAGCATTTGCCAATGAAGCAGGTGACAGGGTTGTATCCCGCTGGATATGCTCTGGCAAAAACAATGGAATTTTTGGATTACCTGCCGACGGACGCATCATTTCTTTCACCGGCATCGCTATCTGGAAAATTCAGGATGATAAATTAGCAGCATGCTGGGTAGAACGAAGTGCATTCGAATTATACAAGAAGTTGACTGTAACCAGGATTAACCCCAACCTTTAATTGTTATTCTCATCACACAGTATGATCTCTTTTTTGTATCGCTGACAGGATCTATAAAATCACCATGCTCAACATCCGCCCTTCGCAAGAATGTATCGGTTCGGTTCGGGGCGCTCCGCTCGCCGAAGCTTAGCGAAGGTGGGCATTTATTTTTGTAACCCGATTTTGATCATGGAGTCTCCCAGGCCGTTTTTATTTGTAACGAAAATTGCCCATCTCTATGATCCTGTAATGATCAATATCATAACAGCAGTCTGATACAGGTCATTTATCATCATATCCCCGGTAAATATCTTTGAAAAAAATAATTATGTACTTGCATATAGCGCCTAATAAACTGATCAGTGAAGTACAGAAAGAGTTTAGTGCCAGCTTCCCGTTTCTGAAAATTGAGTTTTTCCAAGCCAGGGATAACAGGCAATCTATTACCACATCACAAAAAATACTGCCCAATAATAAAAAGATAAGTGAGGTATTGCCAGCAGTTACAAGTGGCAAGCTCCCTGTATATGAGAATATGAAAGTGAAGGACCTGGAAAATATTTTTAAAGACCAGTTTTCCCTTTCTGTGCAGGTATTCAGGAAGTCGGGAAGTTTGTGGCTCGAAACAACGATGACAGATGAATGGAGCCTGCAACAACAAAATAATCATGGCCGGGAAATTTCAACGGAACATCCAAAAAATAAAGGCAATGAAGATGTTGACCTTCTAAGAGATTCAGATCACTAATAAAGCAGGTTCTTTAATTTATCATTATTGACCACAGTAATTTTCCCTTCTTTTATCTCAATCAGTTTTTCTGATTTAAAGTCACTGAGTGTCCTTATGAGTGATTCTGTAGCAGTGCCAACATAATGAGCAAAATCTTCTCTTGATATTTCCAGTGGTTTATTCTCCTTGCTGGCATTGAACTTGACATGAATATCCACCAGAGCCTTTGCCACTCTTTTTCGTAAAGAACTATAAGCAAGGTTCAGCAAACGATCTTCCTTCTCTTTTACATTTTGTGTAATGATACGAATGAACTTGGTCGCTATGTTGATATCACCATAGATCATTTGCAAAAAATCATCTTTAGGTATCTGCATAATATCAGCATCTTCCAGCACAACAGCAGAATCATCGTAGTTTTTATCGCCGATCAGTGCCGGGTAACCCATGAAATCTCCTCCGCTGAAAAGATCGGTAATATATTCCTTGCCATCTTCATGTGTTCTGAATCCTTTCACCTTTCCTTTTACCAGGTAATATAAATACCGGGGACGTTTACCTTCCTGGTAGAGGGTTTGCTTCTTAGTATAGGTTTCCACATCATACTGATCAGCCAGTTGCTTCATCAAACCGGTATCTTTTATATCTTTTATGAATTCACTAAGTCCCTGGGGAGAAGCAGCATACTTATGCTCCAGTATCTCTGCTTTCTTTAACCTGGTTTCAATCGCATTTAATAATTCAATATCATCAAAGGGCTTAGTAATATAATCATCAGCTCCCATTTCCATTCCTTTCCGTAAATCGCTTCGTTCCGTTTTAGCTGTAAGAAAAATAAAAGGGATGTTTTGTGTTTCTGTATTCTTTCGCAACAAATGAAGCACTCCATAACCATCCAGTTCCGGCATCATAATATCACAGACGATCACAGCTGGTTTTTCTTTTATGGCAATATCAACGCCCTGCCTTCCATTTTCAGCAGTAAACGTTTTATAACCGGCGAGATCAAGTATCTCTGCCGTATTTTCTCTTATCTCGGTATTATCGTCAATTACAAGTACAGATTTCATGTTCATTCGGTTTGTAAACAGGGAAATGATATTTTAATAGTTGTTCCTTTACCTAATTCACTTTGCAACTCAATCACACCTTCCAGCAGATCAACATAACGTTTTACAATATGAAGGCCCAGCCCGGTGCCCTGGATATGGATCGCATTGGCACCGCGGAAAAAACTGCTGAACAAATGCTCCTGGTCTTCTGCCGATATACCAATGCCATGATCAGTAATCGTTATATCAGTTTGTTTATCTGTAACTGCTGCTGCAATATCAATACCGGCATTTTCACCTGAAAATTTAATAGCATTGCTCAACAGGTTGATCCCGATATTTTTCAATAATTTTTTATCTGCAAATATGATTTTGCTGCCTTCAAAATGATAATTAAACTGTTGTCCTTTTTTAAGCGAAAACTTCATTTCAGCCAGGATTTCTGTCAATTCTTCATCCAGGTTGAAAAAGGAAGAATTGGCCAGCACACGACCTTCATCCAGTTTTCCTAATGAAAGAAAATCTTCCAGTATATCGTTCAGGTGTTTAACAGAATCTTTGATCCGGTTAATATGTTTATCTCTTTTGGATTGGTCCTCAGCGGCAGTATATTTTGAAAGTAAGGAAGCAGAAGACAATACGGTACTTAGTGGTGTACGGAATTCATGCGAGGCCATTGAAACAAACCGGCTTTTGATTTCATTGAGTTGCCTTTCTTTATCAAGAGACTCACTCAATTCTTCCTGCGATTGCTCCAGCCTTTGCAAGGCTTCTTTTAATATCAACGTTCTTTCTTCAACTTTTACTTCCAGGTCTGCATTCAGTTGCCGCATCTTCCCGGTTATCTTTTCGAGCTCTCCCTTTTGTTTCAGCATATCAGCTTCTATCTCTTTACGCTGGGTGATATCTACAATAAAGGCTATTATAAAAAGTTCATCCCCCTTTTTGTAATGACTCAGACTTATCTCAACAGGAATATCAGTGTCGTTTTTCTTCCTTGCAAAAAGGTCCCGGCCTGCTCCCATTACCCTGTTGCCCGGGTGATGATAAAAATTTTCACGATGGGCATGATGCCGAAGTTTAAACCGGTCAGGTATTAAGACTTCAATAGTTTTTCCATAAAGTTCTTCGGGCTTATAACCAAATATCCGTTCGGCAGCAGGGTTTATTAAAACAATTTCGCCATTACTATTGGTAAGAATAATTCCTTCCGTTGCATTTTCAAACAATGAGGTCATGTGGGCCTGGTCAAGCATACAAATTTTGCCGGTTAATTCAATTCAATGTAAAGATTGTAGAGAAGAAAATAAAAAATTTATTCCGACCCTCTGTCGTGAAAATAAATCCTGGAAAGACCAATCTTCAAGTATCATGTATAGTTCTTTACCGGCTGCGCAACAGAAATATATTGTTGAACAGACTTTACCAATGGAATAATACGTTCCCTGGTTACATGATTATAATCGGTTAACATCGCTTTCTTTGCCCCGGGATCCCCGGTCAGCCTTGCTCCCATTTTCAGCATGAACCGGTCCCACCGGGAAAGGTCTTGCATAATTAACTTTCCTTCCAGGAAAAAAACTTCGCTATTTTTCCTGATCTCTTCGGGAACACCAGACTGGTAATAACTGTTAAGTTTATCAATTTGATTAGCCGGGGTACCGGCTACCTGGAAAAAGAATATTTTTTTATCCAGTAATGCAGCTCTGTTTATCCTGAGCCACTGGCTTATTTGTAACTTTCCAATATAGACACTGGTACCTATTAACAGGTAAGTAAAATCTTTTAATTTCTGACCAAGCATATTGTCCGCTTCTACTACCGGCAAATTCAACTCCCAACCAAGCCATTGACTATACTGCCGGGTAGCCCCGTACTTTCCTTTGTAAATAATAACCCCTTTCATTTTTTATTTTCGTTTTTGTTCATCGGTGCTACCGAATATTTTGTTTCTTAAAAAAGTTAATCTTAGGTATTGCCCGCTTCTGCCTGTTCCATTAATTCTTTTTCAATACTAATAACCTGTGGATAAAGAAAAGTTTGTTCGAGGTATAAATGCTGGGAAAGATCATTATCCAGTTCTTTTAATTTGGCAATTACCACCCGGTGCTTCACACAAACATTCCCCGGTGTGGTATAATGCCGAGTAACCTCCCGCAACGATAACAATGTATCAGCGACAAGCTCATGCTCCCTGAAAAGGACTTCTTCTACCGGTTTCCGCAAGGTTCTGATCAATAAAAGAGCATAAGGCTCCCTGTCATGATGAGCATGTGCCAGTTGGCGGATATAAGGAAATAATATTTCTTCCTCCTGCTTCATCAGCGAGAGCAAATGATCCGATAATTGATGAAATCGCTTTTGCATTTCAGCCAGGTAAGGATAATGTTTGGTATGACTTATCACAAACTCATCAAGCACTGGCTTTGTGGCAGGAATAGCTTGTTTTAAATACTGGTGATGCACATTGATCACATAGGCTATAATGAAATCTATATCCCATTCATGAAATAATAAAGAATTGGGAACATGCACATCCCGCATAGCCATTTCCAGGTCTTTTTGGACCAGTTGCGGATCAACTCCCATCAGCTCACAGGCAGATTCCAGTGGTCGTTTACCACCACAGCAAAAATCAATGTTATACTTATGGAAAACCTCTGCTGTTCGATAATCCTTGTTCACGATGTCCGACACAAGATCGGTCGCATTAACAGGTGTTGATCTTACAAATACCCTTTTCATAATTTACCAGTAATTAAATGGTGGCAATGCTTTTTATAAATCCGAGTTTATCTTTTTTTAATAAATCGTTGACCGATGTATCAGAAAAAAGCTGTAATAACTCCGTTTTATAATGTTCTATTTGTTTGTGAAGCGGGCATGGGTTAATTGAATTACATTTTTTTAACCGCAATACGCAACTTTCAAACAGCTCCAAACCATCGGTTATCTTTACAAGAGCGATCAATGAAATCTTTAAACTATTCTCATTTAAAGAAAATCCACCATAAGGTCCTTTTGTAGATGACAGGATATTATTTTTAACAAGTTCCTGCATCACTTTACCTAAAAAATGCCGTGGTATCGATAATTTTTCCGCAATTTCATCAATCTGCACTTTTTGTTTTTCTCCATTCATAATGGCGATATATAAAATCCCTCTCAAAGCATACCCGAATGATTTGGAAAACACCATGCATCAAAAATATCCGGCTTAGATTTTCAACCAGCTGATTAATATCATCTTTTGTTTTGATGCTTGTCATATTTCATGGGCCCGACCCCAAATATTTTTGTTCATAAAGGACAAACATGTCTTTTTATTCAATCATAAAAATTTTCAACATGAAAACCTCCCGATTACTGCTAATTTCTCTTCTGACAGGCAGTCTGTTTTTCTTTGCCTGTAAAGAGGGTGTAAAAAAAGATGAGAAACCCGTTGATGTTCAGGAACTAACAAAAGATAAACCTGAAGTACATGGTACCGAAATCAAAGAAGGAGATGTTACACTCGGTACTCCCCTTGACCAGCCAATGGTAACAGCCGGCAAAAATACCTATGAATTAAAATGCCAGTCCTGTCATCGTCTTACCGAAGAAAAACTAGTCGGACCGGGTTGGAAAGGAGTTACACAAAGAAGACAACCCGTTTGGATCATGAATATGATTACTAACGTAGACATGATGCTGGAAACCGATCCTGAAGCACAAAAACTGTTGGAATTATGTTTGGTTCGTATGCCCAATCAGAATCTCTCGAAAGACGAAGCCCGCCAGGTGTTAGAATTTATGCGGAACAATGATGGAGTAAAATAGTTACGATCGAGAACCAACCATAACAATAAACCATTTTCCCAAAATCTGTTAAACGTTTTTATATGAAATACTTTTCTTTCAAATTACTGACAGGCTTTTTTCTTGCTCTGGTTGGTTCGATCTTACTGCAAAGTTGCAAACCCAACGGAACACAATCAGCAGTTAGTGGCGATGCAGCTTCTAAAGTATATATCGCCCCTGGCAAGTATGATGAGTTTTACAATTTTGTATCCGGTGGTTTCAGCGGACAGATGTCAGTATATGGGATACCCTCAGGCCGCCTGCTCCGTGTAATTCCTGTTTTTTCTGTTGACCCTGAAAAAGGCTGGGGGTATAGCGAAGAGACCAAACCGATGCTGAATACATCCAATGGTTTTGTTCCCTGGGATGACCTGCACCATATTGCCTTGTCGGAAACAGACGGCATACACGATGGCCGCTGGGTTTTTGCCAATGGTAACAACACACCCCGTATTGCAAGAGTTGACTTGAAAACATTCCGTACTGCTGAGATACTTGAGATACCTAACAGCGCTGGCAACCACTCCTCTCCTTTCATTACAGAAAATACAGAATATGTAGTGGCAGGCACCCGTTTCAGTGTTCCTATCGGTGATAAGCAGGATGTACCTATTAATACGTACAAAGAAAATTTTAAAGGCACTGTGAGTTTTATTGCTGTTGATAAAACATCCGGTAAAATGAATATCGCTTTCCAGATACTTACGCCCGGTATCAACTTCGATCTTGCCCGTGCCGGTAAAGGAAAATCACATGGCTGGTTTTTCTTTAGCTGTTACAATTCTGAAAAAGCAAACACCTTACTCGAAGTAAATGCTTCGCAAAAAGATAAAGACTTCATCATGGCCGTCAACTGGAAAAAAGCGGAAGAATATGCTAAAGCCGGTAAGGGAATAAAAAAAGCAGTAAAGTATTCGCACAATACGTATGATGATGGAACACATTCTGCTACTTCAACTATGGAGAATGAAGTATTGGTATTAGATCCAAAAGATTGTCCTGATATGATCTACTTCATGCCTTGTCCAAAATCACCACATGGTTGTGATACAGATCCCACCGGTGAATACATAGTAGGCAGTGGTAAACTCGCAGCTACTATCCCGGTATTTTCGTTTACCAAAATCCAGGCAGCCATTGCCGCTAAGGATTTTGATGGCACTTACGATGGCATCCCTGTATTAAAATATGCTTCGGTATTACATGGAGAAGTACAGAAACCAGGTCTTGGTCCGCTGCACACCGAGTTTGATGATAAGGGGAATGCTTATACTTCTTTCTTTGTTTCCAGTGAGGTGGTAAAATGGAATGTAAAAGACCTGAAAGTAGTAGACAGGGTTCCTACTTATTATTCTGTTGGTCATCTCAGTGTACCCGGTGGCCCTACAAAAAAACCATGGGGTAAATATATGATCGCTTATAATAAGATAACTAAAGACCGCTACCTGCCAACAGGGCCTGAACTTGCACAAAGCGCACAGCTATATGATATCAGCGGTGAAAAAATGAAATTGTTGCTGGATTTCCCAACCATTGGTGAACCACACTATGCAGAAGCAATACCGGCTGAACTCATCATTAAAAACAGTCAGAAAATTTTTAAAATTGAAGAGAATGGAAATACCTATGCAGCTAAAGGAGATAAATATGCCCGGGTAGAACGTAAAGGAAATGATATACATGTATATATGACTTCAATCCGTTCACATTTTACCCCTGATAATATTGAAGGAGTAAAATTGGGTGAAACGGTCTATTTCCATGTTACCAACCTGGAGCAGGATTGGGATGTGCCACATGGCTTTGCCATAAAAGGTGCTAATAATGCTGAATTGCTTATCATGCCGGGAGAAACCCAGACATTAAAATGGATACCGGAAAAAATCGGTGTATTCCCGATGTATTGCACAGACTTCTGTTCTGCATTACACCAGGAAATGCAAGGATACATAAGAGTAAGCCCGGCGGGAGCAAATGTGCCACTGACTTTCAGCACAGGCAAAACGGAGCCGGCCCCTGCTGCTACAGAAAAAGCGGTCACAAAATATTAACTATAAAATGAGGTAACTCCCGGAACAGGAGTTACCCCATTAACCACCTTGTTTCATATTTTAATGCTGTGTTATGAAAAAAATACTGAATGTTTCTATTCTTGTTTTGTCGCTGTTGATCACCAGTTGTAATAACAACAAACAAACAATTGAATCCACTGATACAACAACACTGAGTGCCGGCCAGGAGGCCGTACAAGATGATGAATCAGCAAAGGACGTTGTAAAAGTTGCTATTGGCTCCAAAGACCATACTACATTGGTAGCTGCTTTAAAACAAGCTGAACTGGTAACAGCTTTATCCAATGCAGGACCATTTACGGTGTTTGCTCCTACCAACGCTGCCTTTGATAAATTACCTGCAGGTACTGTTGAAGGATTAATGAAAGATGATAAAAAAGCTGATCTGCAAAATATTTTGCAATACCATGTAGCGCTGGCTGTATATAAAACCGAAAATATGCAGGATGGCCAGGTTATCGGGCAGGCCAATGGTGATAATATAACGCTACATATAAAAGACGGTAAGGTAATGGTAAACGGTACTGCCAATATTATTGCATCCATTCCTGCAAGTAATGGTATCATTCATGTGATTGATGCCGTATTGTTACCTCCCGCAAAAAAATAGTGTTGCATCTTATAGATTTTCCCGGGGGTGCAACAACCCGGAGGTTTCAAACCAACGATCATGAACAACAAACTCAGCATCACTTCCAGGATACTTGTAGCTTTTGCTTCGGGTGCATTGATTGTCGTATTTTTTATGCCAGCATGGCGTATAGATCTTTTTGCGCCACAATATCCCGAAGGTCTAACCATGAATATCTGGATCAATGGGCTTAGCGGTGATGTTGACATCATCAACGGGCTTAATCACTACATAGGTATGAAGCATATTACCGTTGACATGTTTCCTGAATTCAAATTTCTTGCGTACATCGTTGGTTTCTTTATACTCCTCGGTATGCTTGTGGCGATAACCGGTAACAGGAAATTTTTACTGGCATATCTCATCTTAACAGCAGTTGGCGGGGCATTAGCCATGTATGATTTTTACAAATGGGGTTACGATTATGGACATAACCTCGATCCCACTGCCCCCATACAGGTACCGGGTCTGTCCTATCAACCGCCATTAATCGGACATAAGCGATTACTGAATTTTGATGCTTACTCTTTTCCCGATGTCGGTGGCTGGGTGGTAATCGCTGCAGCAGTTCTTGCGTTTGCTGTTTGGTTTGCTGAATGGTACCGGCAACACAAAACCAATAAGAAATTAAATCCCGCCATAATCTTTTCACTGCTGTCCGGCGTTTTTCTATTGTCTTCCTGTAATGCACAACCTGAGCCCATTAAGTATGGTGAAGATATTTGCTATGGTTGTAAAATGGGGATCATCGACCCTAAATTCGGAGGTGAAATAGTTATGGCAAAAGGCAAAGTGTATAAGTTTGATGATATTATCTGTATGAATCGTTTCCTGCAATCAGGTGTCATAGCACAAAAAGATATTAAACAAACTGTGGTCATCAATTTTGAAAAACAAAATGATTTTCTTGATGCAGATAAATCGTTTTTTGTTGTGAAACCGCAACTGAGAAGCCCGATGGGAAGTAACGCCGCTGCCTTTGCCAAAAAAGATGCCGCGGAAAAGAACAATAAAACCGGTTTGATCCTTAACTGGAATGAGTTGCAGCAAAAACTTCAATAAATCATGCGTTCCTTATTCCTTATATTATTTTCGGGTTGGTTACTTCCGGCATCTGCGGGAATACTCTTTGTTGGGCCTGGTCTGCCTGTTCATTCCCTGAAAAAAGCTATTGAGCTGTCGAAAGAAAAAGATACCATTATACTTCAAACCGGTATTTATAAAGAAGGAAGCATCACCCTCACAAAATCACTGACCCTTATTGGTCAGGGAAATCCAATACTGGAAGGCGAAAACAAATATGAAATATTACTCATCAGCGGCAGAAATATAACAGTGAAAGGAATACAATTTCGCAACTCAGGTTATTCCGCTCTAAATGATTTTGCATCAATTAAGCTGATCGACTGCTCAAACATCTTGCTGGAAAAAAATACGATTCTCAATGCCTATTTCGCTATTCATATTTCCAATAGTTCGTATGCCACCATACGCAGTAACAATATCAGCGGTACCCCGGCTTCAGAACAACTGACCGGTAATGGCATTCATTTATGGAAATCAAACCATGCGCTTATTGAGAACAATCATGTGCAAGGTCACCGGGATGGGATTTATTTTGAATTTGTAACTGAATCCATTATCCGCAACAACTTCAGTGAAAAAAATATACGTTACGGTCTTCACTTTATGTTTTCCAATGATGATACCTACCAACAAAATACTTTCCGGAATAACGGCGCCGGCGTTGCTGTTATGTATTCAAAACATGTAAAGATGGAGCAAAATCATTTTGAACAAAATTGGGGATCTTCTGCCTATGGCATATTACTGAAAGATATTACCGACAGCTATATCTCTCAAAATACTTTTTTAAAAAACACCATCGGTATTCATATGGAAGGAAGCAGTCGTATTGAAATACAAAAGAATCTTTTTAAAGCTAATGGTTGGGCCATTAAAGTGCAGGCCAGTTGTGATGATAATATTTTTCATCACAACAATTTCACGGGTAACAGTTTTGATGCCGGAACAAACGGGACCCTGGTTCTGAATAAATTCCAGAATAACTATTGGGATAAATATGAAGGCTATGATATGAATAAAGACGGCATTGGCGATATTCCTTATCATCCTGTAAGCCTGTATTCTATGATTGTTGAACAGAATCCAACCACGCTAATGTTGTTCAGAAGTTTTACCGTATCCCTGTTGGATAAAGCAGAAAAAGCAATTCCCGGTCTGACACCTGAAAATCTTATTGACGATAAACCCATGATGAAATTCATACAGCTATGATCCGTATTGAAAATATAAAAAAGAAGTTTCGGAAGTTGCAGGTGCTGGATGACATCTCCGCCACTTTCGATAAAGGCCAGGTCATTTCATTAATTGGCCCGAATGGCTCTGGCAAGACCACCCTGATTAAATGTATTCTCGGCATGGTAAGACCGGACAGTGGAAGGATCTATGTTAACAACGAACTGATAAACGGTGATCCTTCTTACCGGAGTCAGATCGGTTATATGCCGCAGATTGGGCGTTATCCGGATAATATGAAAGTGCGACAGCTATTTGAAATGATGAAAAAGATCAGGAATGTAAACGATGATGACATTGACAATGAACTTCTTTTAAAATTTAATACTGCATCAATTTATGAAAAACCAATGCGGACACTTAGTGGAGGTACCCGGCAAAAAGTAAGCGCTGCTTTAGCTTTTTTGTTCAACCCTCCTATCCTTGTATTGGATGAACCAACTGCCGGTCTTGATCCGTTGGCATCAGAAATACTGAAAGAAAAAATAATTGCTGAAAAAAAGAAGAACAAACTCATTCTTATCACATCGCATGTTCTCAGTGACCTGGAAGAACTGACAACACATATCATGTACTTGCAGGAGGGCAAGATGCAATTCCTTAAAGATCTTGAAACCCTGCAGGAAGAAACCGGGGAGCTCCGATTAAGTAAAGCTATCGCCAATATCATGAAAGGACAGCAACCCGATAGTAAATGGATCGACAAAATATTTTCAATGGAAAAATCCGAAAAATTTAAATAGCTATTGCCATGTTTAAACTATCCCGCTACGTTTTATATGACATCCTCCGCAATAAGATCATCATTACTTATACCATTTTTCTTTTTATTGTTTCTGTCAGCATGTTCCGGATGGAAGAAAACAGTAGCAGGGCGATGCTGAGTTTGTTGAATATCGTATTAATCGTTTTACCATTGGTGAGTCTTGTTTTCACCACTATTCACTATTACAACTCCTACGAATTCATTGAGCTGATGTTATCACAACCCATGAGTCGTACAAGAATATTATTAAGTGAATTCGGAGGTGTTACCATTTCATTGCTTAGTTCATTTTGGATCGGCATCGGTGTGCCGGTACTTCTTTACTCGGCTGATGCCACCGGCTTTGCCTTGTTATTTACAGGTACAGCACTCACTCTTGTGTTTACATCAATAGCCTTCCTGGCATCGGTCAGGTCAAAAGATAAAGCAAGGGGAATAGGTTTTGCCTTACTGCTCTGGTTTTATTTTGCGTTGATATACGATGGCCTGATATTGCTGATACTTTTTGCCTTCAGCGATTACCCAATGGAAAAATTCACCCTTTTACTTTCAGCCCTTAACCCAATTGACCTTGGCCGTATTTTCATTATGCTAAAAATGGACATCAGTGCATTAATGGGATACACAGGCGCTTTGTACAAAGATTTTTTTGGTAGCGGCACCGGTATTCTTTTTACAACAGGCATTATGTTATGCTGGGCGGCTCTTCCTTTACTGGCTGCCATCAGGAGTTTTCAAAAAAAAGATATGTAATTATTTACCCGATAAAAAAAATACCATGAATGATTTAATGACAAAAACACTGGCCCAGATTGTAAGCGATGATCACCGTGCTGCTTCAATCTTTGAAAAATATCAGCTTGATTTTTGTTGCAAGGGAAAACGTTCACTGCAACAAGCCTGTTCCGAAAAAGATTTACCCGTCCAGGAAGTAATCGATCAGTTATCTATGACCATACTGCCCGGCAGCAGTAAAGTAACGATAGATTATAACCGGCTCTCATTAACACAACTGGCAGAATACATTGTTTACACCCATCACGACTATGTAAAAAAAGAGATGCCCCAACTACTGAGCTACCTGCAAAAAGTGGCTTCAAAACATGGAGTTCGCCACCCGGAAATGCTGAAAGTGTTTGACCTGTTTACAGCCCTGGCCGAAGAGATGACCGAACACATGAAAAAAGAAGAGCTGGTATTATTTCCCAGGATTAAAGAAATAGAAAAACAAAGTTTAGCAGGCCAGGACAATAAATTCAACATTACTTATCTCAAATCACCGGTTATTGTAATGGAACAGGAACATGATTACGCCGGCAGGTTACTCGAAGAAATAAGGAAACTGACAAACGATTACCAGGCACCTCCTGATGCATGTACTACTTATAAACTGAGTTTTGCCGCTCTCAAAGCTTTTGAATTGGATTTTCATCATCATGTACATTTAGAAAATAACATCCTTTTCCCCAAAGCACTTCAATTGTTTGACAGCCGTAATCATTGCTCTTTAAGCTAAGAAATATTAAACAGGGCAAAAGGCTGGCCGGTGCACCGGCCAGCCTTTTTTAATAGTTGACCTTTCTCAGTAAACGACATGATAAAAATCAGGAAACACCCGTCTTGAATATCATCTCCGGCTCGTTACACTACAAATACTTTTGCCCATCGTAACATTAAATCAACAATATGGAATCACCACACGAAAAAAAATTTATCCCTAAAGGAGCATTTGCCTTCTTTGGTGTTCTTGTTATTCTCGCTCTTATTTTCTGGTATAGCATCTACCTGTTGATGATCGACAGAACCTAAAACAACTGACATGACAATTGATAATTCGGAAAAAAAAGTACTGGTTATTTCATTTGCACTCATGGGTCTTTTCGTTTTCTCGCTTTTATATGCTAAGTCAAAATACAAAAGCGATGTACCCGAATGCCTGCCCTATAACAAAGCATATGCAGAACCCAAAGTGAACAAACTGGATGAAAAAACTTACCAGGTTTTCTCTGTCGCCTCTATGTGGCAGTTTCAACCTGCAGAGATTTATATTCCTGTCGGCAGCGAAGTGGATTTTTATCTCACTTCCAAAGATGTGGTACATGGTTTTAATATCGCACAAAAGAACATCAATATGATGGCCGTCTATGGCGCCATCAATAAAACAACTGTAAAATTTGATAAACCCGGTGTCTATGACATTATATGCCATGAATATTGTGGCATCGGCCACCAGAATATGAGGGCCCAGGTAATTGTCAACTATCCTGATGCAAAGTAAAATTGAAAACTGACGAATTATGCAAGTAACCAAGACATTCAAACGGATCATCTTTTTGGAATTAGCAATACCTGTTGCCTTATTAACAATCGGCATCTATCATGGATTGATGCAAACCATTTACCGGGCCGGGGTTTTAAAAGACGTTTCCTTTGCAAAACTGGATTATTACCAGGGCCTCACTTTACACGGCGTTATTAATGCCATTGTCCTCACCACCTTTTTTGCTGTTGCCTTTGGTCACGTTACCATAGCTTTCTATTTCAAAAAAGAACCTAATAAAAAACTGATGTGGCTCAGCTTCTGGCTGATGCTGACAGGAACAGTAATGGCTGCATGGGCTATGCTGGCCGGCAAAGCTTCTGTACTCTATACTTTTTATCCGCCACTGAAAGCTCACCCCCTGTTTTATCTCGGTGCAGCTTTGCTTATTGTTGGTTCATGGGTTCCTTTATTTGACTGGGCACGGATGTATAATCAATGGAAAAAAGAAAATCCACAAACAAAAACACCCCTGGCAGTGCTTGGAACATTGATCAATTTTATCATTTGGTTTGTATGCACCCTCGCTGTTGCCTATGAAGTACTGGTATTACTGATTCCCTGGTCAATGGGATGGACAGACACCGTAAATGTAAACCTGGCAAGAACACTATTCTGGTTCTTTGGCCATGCACTGGTGTATTTCTGGTTATTGCCTGCTTACATCATGTTCTATACAATTTTGCCAAAAGTTGCAGGTGGAAAATTGTATTCTGATCTTGCCGGCAGAATTGCGTTGTTTCTTTTCCTGTTATTCTCTATTCCTGTAGGCGTTCATCATCAATACAGCGATCCAACCATTACACAAGGAGTAAAATTTTTTCATGGGATGCTGACCTATGGTGTTGCCATCCCAAGTTTCATTACAGCATTCACTATTGCAGCTTCCCTGGAGTATGCAGGTAAACTACGGGGTTCAAAAGGATTGTTTGGATGGATGAAAAAACTTCCCTGGTTTGATCAGAACAAGTTTTTATTTTCTTACTTCATAGGAGGTCTTATACTTTTCATTTTTGGTGGTGTTACCGGCATTATCAATGCTTCTTATTCATTAAATGCTGTTGTACACAATACCGCCTGGATGCCCGGCCATTTTCACATGACGGTGGCAGGACCTGTTTTCCTAGGCATTATAGGAATGAGTTTATATATCTATTCCAAAATGAGTGGCAAAAAAATATTCATGCCGAAAATTGCCACTATCGTTCCTTATTTATGGGTTATCGGGATGCTGATCTTTTCATTTGGCATGAGCTGGGGCGGTTTGCGTGGTGAACCCAGGAGGACGAATCTTGGAATGACTTACCTGAATCCGGACAATGCATTATACCGCAGTGATTGGGTGCCCACAACTACGCTTGCTCTGCTCGGTGGTATTATCATGTTTGTAGCCGGTATATTATTCATCATTGTTTTCTTTGGCACTATCTTAAAAAAGAAAACAAGTGAAGGTGTTTTGGAAATACCGGTGAGTGAAGCTTATCATGATGAAAAAAGAATAGCCATTTTTGACAGGTTCAAACCCTGGCTGGTAACCATGTTTATCATCATACTACTGGCTTATGTGCCTGCTTTATTAAATGTAAATAAGAATAGCGGTCCCAACGCTCCCCGTTTCAATGTTGACAATCCTATGCCAGAAAAAGCTGTAAAGAAATAAAATGAAACAAGTCATGATAATGCTTATCACCAATCAGAATGTTTGTTTATGGCGAACCCGACTGCCGGCAGTCAGGTTCCGTTTGGCCAAAAACAATAAAAATAAATAAATGAAGAAAGTATCCTCCATATGGTTTTTTGCTCTGATGGTGTTTGCTCTGCCGGCAATAGCCTGGGCGTTGGTGAGCTGGTATGAAAAGAAAGTAGAAAGGTTGCCGGTACTGGGCAGATCAAAAGAACATCGTATTGCGGATTTTCAATTAAGCAACCAGGACTATACAATAAAAAAAACAGCAGATTGGAAAGACAAGATTGTTGTCGTTGATTTCTTTTTCACGCATTGTCCGGTCATTTGTCCCAAAATGACAAACAGTTTAAAGAAAGTACAGGCCGCATGGCAGGGTGATAAAGAAATATTGATCAATTCATTCACGGTTGATCCAGAGAGAGACAGTGTTGCCCAACTAAAAAAATACTGCCGTCAGTTCGGGATCAATACTACAAACTGGGACTTATTGACCGGGGATAAAAAAGATATCTATAAGCTGGCCCGTAACAGTTTTATGATCGTTGCTACAGATGGCGATGGCGGTCCTGATGATTTTATTCACAGCGATAAGCTAGTACTTATTGATAAACAAAAAAGAATAAGAGGATATTATGATGGCACCAGCAACGAAGACATAAACCACCTCATTACTGATATAAAAAAAGTAAAAGATGAAAATTAAAAGTCTATTAACGGTATTCTTCCTTATCACCGGCGTAATAGCTGCCATAGCCGACCCGCCTGAAGAAGGGAAAACTATTTTCATGACACGTTGCGCTGCTTGTCATAATGTAAACAAGGTATTGACAGGACCTGCGCTGGCAGGTGTGCATGAACGCCGTTCTATTGAATGGATCGTCAAATTTGTTCACTCATCGCAAACGCTGATAAAAGGAGGTGATAAAGATGCGGTAGCTATTTTTGAAAAGTTCAATAAAGTGCCAATGCCCGATCATCCCGACCTGACCGAAGCGAATATTAAAAATGTTATTGAATATATTAAGACAGCTACCAAAATTTCAGATGAGAAAGGACCTTTTATTAAGCCAAGAGATTTAAAAAAAAGTTATATCCCTCTCTCACTTCAAAATGATTACCTTTTTTTCATCGGGTATCTTGTAGTGGTGAGCCTGCTTGCTACAGTATTGTGGTATGCTGTTACTATAAAAAAATTCCAGCGTTCGCCGGAAGAAGACGATGCGGCGTAAAAGCAGACGTCGTTGGTTTTCGTTTCTGAAAGGCCCCTGTTCTCAGGGGTTTTTCAGTGTCATGGCCAGCTTCTTAACTGGTGTGAATTAAATTTCCATTCAGGTGTTATAATTTGCTACCCGTTTTTTACTACATACCAGGGGCTTAATTTTTCGTTCATTGGGTTTTTGACAATATGTATATCCTGTGCCGGCATATAACTTTGTGCAAGAAGAAATACTTTTTCACCTTTATCATTTATTGCCACATCTGTTACCAGCATGGCATGTCCCGGAAATCCACCTTTGATAAAGACATCTCCAGGTTTGATCAGGTCCACATCCGGAGATGGTTTTAATTGCTTTTCCAATGAAGCAGAGCCACACCAGTCAAATACATTTTCGAGGTATTGATCAAATAGCAGCCTGTTGCTGCCACCCTGCCATCGATAAACTTTATCATTGTTATCGGTGAAAACAATTTCATTAAATCTTTCTTGCATAAATAAGTATTCTCCTCTTAACCGCATCACGGCATCGGCGCATTGCTGCAGGTCTTTTTGACCAATGGATATATCCATCACCGCAAATTGTGCTGATTGATTTTTCTTGAGTAGCCTGTTGTAGAGATAAACTTTTTTATCAGGCCTGAGTGGAATACTTCTCAGCCACTCACCAAAAGAACCTGTTTTGTTTGTAATCCGCTTAAATCCCGATGGCGTTTTAATATCAGCCACTTTCCTGTATGTGTTGTTTTCAAATCTCGTAGCAGGCTTTTTATATGGAATTGATTTTTTCTCCCTGTGATAGCATGATACCAGCAATAATCCTATAAAAACAGGTAAGGCTCTCATCATGACTTCTAAGAGTCATCGTTGAAAAAAATCCATACGTTTTTGTGACTTTAAAAAATGTCTGCTGCTCAAACCACAAAGCCCTTATCAGTATGTGAAAACCGGCTTGTTCATACCCGCCATTATCCAGATCACGACGAGACTCAGAATGGCGGCAAAATAACACCAAACGGAAACAACAAATCCGCTATAAAAAGTAATAGCAAAAAGATAAGAAACCGCAAAAACAACGCCCAACCATTTCATTCGTTTGATGCCGGAAATAAAAGGAGGAAGAATAGTAGATAAAAAATAAAGTAAACTAAAAACGATAATGCCTGTTTTGGATTTCGACGGGAAATCAAACTCGTAATGAAGATGATGATCCATGCGAATTACCTGCACGGGAAAATACAACAGAACCCACCCGATCCCAATGAATACAGTTATTCCAATAGCGAGTAGTACGTTTATCCGTTTTATACGCATGGGATCTTTTTCAAGCAGGCGAATGGTCAGTGGCACCAGGATAGGCCAGACCATCATGGCAAATACAAGAAAAGTATAGGTATAAAATGATTGCCCCGATGCGAGATCAGCATTCTTTAAGGATAACCACAACATTCCTTCCGACAACTGTTGTATAGAAAATAAAAAAGGAATGCCTGCAAACAGGCCCTGGGGTATCGTTTTTGCCTTTATAACACCTGTAGTGCCGATTACACTAAGTACTGCGCTGGCTCCAAAACTGGCTCCGGCCGAAAAACACATAATATCTCCCTTCTTTTTATGTATACTCGTCTCTGCGTTTTCAAAGAACAGTACCAGCTGATACCGTCCCGTGTAAGGTAGGCTTTGTTTTGCTATAAGATGAATAGAGATTTATGCTGATCACAATCTGTTTATTAACATACTCCTGCTGTACATTATAGACCCATTTATATTTCTACACGGGATTATGATGTAAAATCCGGCGGCAACTATAACTAACTTACTTTTGCTCATATGCTTACAAAAAACATTTCTACCAGCAGTATATTATCAAAACTAAAAATCAAGTCGCTCAATGAAATGCAACAGGCTTCCATTGAAGCTATGGATAAGCATAATAACGTACTGCTGTTATCTGCTACCGGCTCAGGCAAAACATTGGCCTACCTGCTGCCGGTGATCAAATTATTAAATCCTGATAGTACAAAAACCCAGGCTATCATCATCGTGCCTTCCCGTGAACTCGCTTTACAGATCGAAACCGTTTTTAAAAGCATGGGAACTAATTTTAAAATAACCTGTTGCTATGGCGGTCATTTAAGAGAAACAGAAGAAAATAACCTGAAGCAACCTCCTGCATTGTTAGTAGGTACTCCCGGCAGATTAGCTGATCATATTCGGAGAGGAAACATTACTATCGATACAATTGAAACATTGGTATTGGATGAGTTTGATAAATCATTGGAACTTGGATTCGTGAATGAAATGTCTTTTATTATTGGTTCACTAAAATCTATCAATAAAAGAATATTGACATCTGCTACTGAAGCTGTGGAAATTCCTGGTTTTATCGGTATGGACCACCCGGTCAAGCTTGATTTTTTAAATGATAAAGACGAAGAAACCGGGCTCACTATTAAAATGTTGCTCAGCGATGGTAAAGACAAATTGGAAACGCTTTTCCGGTTGATCTGTATGCTGGGTAATCGTTCCACTATTGTTTTTTGTAATCACCGCGAATCGGTAGAGCGAACCAGCAAATGGCTGAAAGAAAAAGATATTGTCAACGAATTTTATCATGGGGCTATGGAGCAGCAGGAACGGGATGCGGCCTTGTGTAAATTCAGGAATGGAACTGCCAACGTATTGGTCACTACAGATCTTGCTTCAAGAGGATTGGATATTGCAAATATCCGTTACATCATCCATTATCATTTGCCGGGTAGCGAGGATATTTTCACACACCGCAACGGGCGCACGGCCCGGATGGATGCCAGTGGCACAGCCATTCTTATTTTATCACCCGAAGAAAAACCACCCGATTATATTGACAAGGAGATAGAAAAAATTCAATTGCCCGGGATAGCAACCGTTCCTGACAAACCGCAATGGTCAACATTGTTTATAGCTGCTGGCAAAAAAGACAAGGTGAATAAAGTAGATATCGTGGGTTTTCTATCCAATAAAGGACAATTAAAGAAAGAAGATATTGGTTTGATCGAAGTAAAAGATTTTTTCTCCTTCGTAGCGGTGAAAAAAATAAAAGTGAGTCATACCCTGCAATTGATCAAAGAGCAGAAAATAAAGAATAAGAAAATAAAGATCGCAGTAGCAAAATAAGACAGTTGCCCGTTCCTATTCTGCTTCGATAGCTTTGTCTTTCTCCTTATTATTTTATATTCGTAAACATAAACAACCAACTGATCTTGAAAAAGCGACAAGATTACATCTCCTGGGATGAATATTTTATGGGAGTAGCATTACTCTCTGCCCAACGAAGCAAAGACCCGAGCACACAGGTAGGCGCCTGTATTGTAAATACTAAAAATAAAATTGTGGGAGCAGGATATAATGGCCTGCCCATTGGTTGCAGCGACGACGATTTCCCGTGGGAAAAACAGGGAGAATACCTGGATACAAAATATCCGTATATCTGTCATGCGGAATTGAATGCTATTTTAAATAATATCGGGATGGAACTACAGGACTGTAAAATTTACACGGCACTCTTTCCCTGCAACGAATGTGCAAAAGCTATCATTCAATCCGGTATCACCGAAGTTATTTATCTCTCCGACAAATATGAAGGCAACGATGTCTTTAAAGCTTCTAAGATCATGCTTGATAAAGCAGGTGTGAAATACAGGAAAGTAAACTCAAAGCTCAATAAGCTGGTGCTGTCATTTAATGAAGCAGATGTTTGAAAAATGAAAGCTAACATTCCTAAGATAAGATCGCTGCTGCAATTATATGAACTACTTCCCGAGCAGGAAAGAATAATAGTGGATGTACTTCGCCACCTGGTAAAAGATAATCTTCCGGACTACTGTAAAGAAAAATTATCCTACAATGTTCCTTTTTTTTATGGGCATAAAAGTATTTGTATTATCTGGCCTTCCACCATACCCCGGGGTGGAATTAAGAAAGAGGTGCTGCTGGGTTTCTGGTATGGTAACCGGCTAACCGATAAAGACCATTATCTTTTGCATGGCAGCAATAAACAAATATTCTATAAAATATATTATGACGTGGAGGAGATTGATCAAAAACCTCTTATAAAATTATTAAAAGAAGCTGCCTCCCTCGATCGTCAATGGAAATTAAAACCGGCAAAAAAATCGTTTCGTTAATTTGCTCCAATTGCCCATTTGCTATGAAAAGATATCATCTTGTAAGCCGGTAAATTACCAACGCAGTTCGCCTGATAAGTTTAGGATACTCCTTCAGGTTAATAATTTCTCCCGGCGCATGTGAACCCTTGCCCGAAGCTCCCAGTCCATCCAAACAATCAAGATAATTGGCTACGTATGAAATATCGCCGGCGCCTCTTGATCCGGGGTTACCGGCTTTTACTTCACCATAACCTAAGGACATACTTACGTCGTTCACCACCTTTACTAATTTTTCATTCCCGGGAGTTGGTGGCATGGAAGGAATACCATCCATAAAATGGATGGTGGCTGTCGTTCCGGGAAGATGTTGTGATACGATCTTTCGCATCGTGTCCCTTGCATTTTCTTTTTGCTGTTCGGAAAGAAACCGCAGATCACCGATCACTACTGTTTTTGGCGAAACAATATTCGTCTTACCCGATACTTCTCCCTTTTGTGCTTCAGTATGATAATTCACATCAGAACCGCCAATAAACAATGCAGGGTTAAACGTGAGATAAGGTTGATTGCCCAACTTTTCCCTGAACGTATTAATAATTCTTGAAGCTTCGTAGATAGAGCCATACCCTGCATTACCAAATATTCCGGATGAATGTGCCTGTTTCGCTTCTACTTCGAGCTTCCATTCACTCGCACCACGACGTGCCGTTGCGACGGTACTCAAACCAGCAGCTCCTTCAAATCCCAAAGCGATATCGTGCTGCTTAGCTCTTGCGATAAAATCGCCCCGGCTTATGTCACGGGGTTCACCAGCATTTTCTTCATCGCCTGTAAAATAAATAGTGATACTGACATCCTCCAGCAATCCTTGTTTGTGCAAAGCTTTTAGTGCAGCTATCACCAGCACATCACCTCCTTTCATATCATTCACTCCCTGGCCTGTTGCAGTGCTATCATTCAACATCGTGAATGGATTGGGCGGCATATCAGGTTCAAACACGGTATCCAGGTGCCCGATCAAAAAAAGTTTTTTGCCCTTCTTCCCTTTACGATAAGCTACGAGATGTCCTGCTCTTTTTAATGAATCAGGCATGGGAATCCATTCTACGGTGAATCCCATTGCCTTCAATTCCTTTCCATATAATTCCCCGGTTTTTTTAACCCCTTCTATATTAAATGTACCGCTGTTGATATTCACGGACTCTTTCAATAATTGCAGGGTTGCCGGCATATCCGTATTAATATTGGCAATGATTTGCTGTTCGGCTTTAGATAGTGGTTGTGTGGCTGCATTCAATACCATTAATAAAAATGCAACTGAGCAAAGCTTTTTTTTCATCCTTATATTTTGTTTAAAATTTTTTTGATAATAAGTCCCTGTTATTTTGAAGGAAGCTTTCGGGAGTTACTTAAATACGTTGCCACTACTTCCTCCATATCCACTTCCATAAGATTGGCCATCGTTAACAACCACATCAGCACATCGCCAAATTCTTCTTTTGCATTTTGAATATCTCCTCTTGCGATCGCAGAAGAAAGCTCTCCCACTTCTTCATGAAACCATAGGGCAGTGTGATAAATGCCACGTTTATTATCTGTTTCAAAATACCTGTCCTTTACAATTTGTTGCAGTGCTGAGATTTCCATACCGGTTCCTGTTAGTTGAATTGGTTCCCACAAACACTAAGATTACAAAGAAAATGTATTGTGGCATAGAAAAATTCAATTATTGTTCTGTTTTTGTCTCCTTTGGTGCCGCACGGCTTCCGCTATATAATTCATACTCCAGCAAGCGGCAATCAATAGTGCTGGTATAAAATTCTATCCGTCGTTTGGCTTTCAATCCTATTTTTTTGGCCAGTTCAAGATTACCGGTGAATACATAACCAAAATAACCTCCGCATTTTTGTTTCATAAAATCGCCGATACGGCTATAGGTAAGTTCTAATTCTTTTACCTCGCCGAGGCGTTCACCATATTCGGGGTTTACATAAAATATGCCCGGCACATCCGGTGGTATTTCAGTGGCCGCAAAATCACAAACAGCAAAATCAATAAGATTTATCACCCCTGCTGCTATAGCATTCTTTTTTGCATTTTCAATCGCCTTTGCGCTATAGTCAGTAGCAATGACGCGAAGTCCCGGCACATCAATGATCTGTTTCTCCAGCAAAGCATCTTCCTGCAAATAAATGCTTTCATCGTAACCCTGCAGGTGCATGAATGCATAATTGGTTCTGAATAATCCAGGTCGCCTGTTGGTAGCGATCATGATTGCTTCAATGGCAATAGTACCCGAACCACACATCGGGTTTACAAAAGCTGACCGCCTGTCCCAGCGTGTTGCATAGATAGTAGCAGCGGCCAATGCTTCAAGCATAGGAGCCTGTCCGGGAATTTTTCTATACCCATGTCTCCCCAATGAATCGCCGGAAGTATCAATAAATATTTCTGCATTCTCATTTTTCCAGAATAAATTGATCACGGCGCCTGTAAGTTCCGAACCCGTTGATGGACGGGTGCCTCTTTTATCCCGCAACCTGTCCACTATCGCATCTTTAACCCGCAGGTTGGCAAACATGCTGTTATTAATAGTAGGATTGTTTACATTGCTGGTGATGGAAAAATAACCGGGATCAGGGATTATATTTTCCCATGGATACTCTACGAGATTGTTATAAATAGCATCTGCATTACCCGCTTCAAATTTCCGGAGGCTATATAACACCTGGCTGGCACAACGCAGGTTCAGGTTTAACTTGATGCAATCATTGATGGTACCTTTAATTCGTACACCTGTAACAAATATTTCATCAACTTCAAATCCAAGGTCTTTTACTTCCTGCTCAAGCCAGGGGCTGAGCCGTTTAGGACAAGTAATGATAATAACGGCTTCGCTTGTAAATAAATTCATTGGCGTTAAAGATAAAATCTTCCTGCGTGATACGCTGTATAAGTTTTTGTGGTGGTCGCAGGATAATGCAGTCAATGCTTTGGGCGAATCCACAGCTTTTCAAAAACGGTTCTTAGTTGCCACTGATATAAAGAAAAAGAGCTTCGTGTATTTCCACGATCAATATGCGGTGTAAAACAATTCATGGCTATTTTTTTACATTTCATATAGGCAACTAAAATGGAGTAGTTATTATAGCGCTATTTTTCCTGCAAATTATTGTATGAAAAAAGTTTTTATCCTGGTATTACCCATTTTGCTGCTCACAGCATGCGATGATAAAGAGATCCCTGCGCCCCACCCGGAAATGCAGTATACAGAACTGAATAATGTAGCTGTAAAATTCGGGCAACACAAGATACTGGACCTTGATGGTGATAATAGTCAAGACCTCTTATTTTCTACTACGCTGGTCGGAGACCCGATCGCCCGGGTTGACAAAAGAAGATACTATGTAAACGGGGCTTTTGATGCTTTCTCATTGGTCAATGCTCAGGAAGAAACACCTCCGCTTCATAACGGTGATGTGATCACGATCAGTAATCCTGCGGGTTTCAGTTGGTATAATGCCAGCTCATTGGTATTGGCAGAAAAAATTATTGAAGAAACAGGACCGGATCACTGGGAAGGGAACTGGAAAAATGCCGACCATAAATTTTTTCCTGTACAACTACGCAAAAATCAATTTCGTTATAACGGCTGGGTCGAGATCTCTTTTAAAATGGAAACCGAAGAAATGATCCTTCATCGTGCTGCTATCGCTAAAGAACCCTGGAAAGATGTGACGGCCGGTCAATAATGAAAGGCCATTGGTTTTCCTTTTTTAAAGCAATGAGCAGATAGGATCAGCGTGCCAGGTAAGCTATACAGGGAAAATCAGTATAGCTTACCTGGTTATAAAGAAATGCTGTTGTTGCCCAATAAATTCAATTATCCTTTCGGATGATCAGCCCATGCCGCTGTTTATTCCCAGCTATCATTTATTGCTGATTGAAGGCGCATACCTATCTTCAATTATTTTGAAAATACAACGGACCTGGACATTGCCGGGCAATAGCGAATAAGTTAACTTCGGCAAACAATTTTTTGTATGAGAATTACACTTGCCTTCCTGTTACAAATCATCGCCCTGAACCTCACAGCACAATTGCAACCTATATCATCAGGTGTTTATCATTGGAATGAATTGCCTGTAAAAAAAGACCAGCAGCGGGAAAGACGGAAAATTGCAGAAGGCACTACCCCGGAGTTTGCTTACTTCAGCATACATGCCACTACCCAACTTAAAGGAGCAATACCCCGGCCTCCGCATGCACAGGATAGTATAGAAGAAATGATCATTATTAAAGAAGGCTCGCTGAAATGCACAGTCGGCAATAATGTGGCAACACTTGGCCCCGGTAGTATGTTGCTGATACCGCCACATGAAATGCAGACCTTTGAAAATACGAGTGAAAAGCCGGTAACTTATTATGTGTTTGGGTTTCGTTCCAGGAAATCAGTGAATATGGAACGAAGCAAGCAGGCCGGTGGTTCATTATTGTTAAACCATGATTCTTTGCCGTATAAAGAATCAAATAACAAAGGCGGCCGTAAATATTTTGACCGGCCTACAGCAATGTGTGAGAACTTTGAAATGCATATCACTTATCTTAAAACTAAAGGACCCAGTCATGCACCGCACCAGCATGTAGATACAGAGATCATTCTTATGATCGAAGGTGAATCAGCCATGATGATTGATGGAAAAAATTATACAGCAGGCCCCGGTGATATCTATATCGCAGAGAGTGGAAAAATACATGGTATAGAAAATACAACGGATAAACCCTGCAGCTATTTTGCTTTTAAATGGAGATGAAAGTATTGCGTAGCTGATGTGGCAATAGAACACCATACTGACCTGTAATGTAAATCGAAAATTCACTAACCTGCGGCATAGATGGCGCTGAACGGTAAAACTGGTGATCCTGAGTACAGGTGAAGAAACTTTTACTATAACGATACCCTGCTACTATTATCCTGAAATAATTTTTTCCGCTGCTTCTTTATCTTTTTCAAATATTTTAAGCTCTACCCCGCCCACAGGGTCCAGGCCCATTACATTTTCATCGTTCAGGAAAGAGTTGATACCATTTTCCTTTAGTTTGTCCTGCATCATCTTCGCTTCTGTTATATCGGTATAGTTATGCAGGATAATTGTTCTGTCTTGTGCCATATTATATATGTTTGATTGTGCAAAATTATTTCTTTTCTCCCCTGAACCGCATGCCTCCTGTTTCTTTTTTCAATAAAACTTCTATCGCTTTATGTCCACTTGCTGCGCACAGCATGCCGGGAAACGGACCAGTTAATTTTTAAAAATGATGTTGAACCGTGGACGCAGCAACGCTGAATGAATTATTTTTACATTTCAGTAATAAAAAAACTATGAAAGTATTATTCGTTCGATTTATACCGGCGCTCCTCTTATTGATAGTTACCTCGGGCTTTATTTATTATACCTCTGTTGCTGGCAGCGGCCGGGATACTACTCAACTGCCACCGGTAGAAACGAAGAAACCCAATACCGATTATAAACCGGCGTTCACAGGCCAGACAAGAATAGCAGGAGCTAAAACAGTAACGCCCTATAAAGTGGAAAAAATTGCCGAGCAATTAGGAAGACCCTGGGCTGTTATCCCGCTTCCTGATGGTCGTTTACTCATTACAGAAAAAACAGGGTACATGCAAATTCATACGGCAGCCGGAAAACTGGTAAAAAAGATAACCGGGTTTCCTGCTGTGGATGATGGTGGACAGGGAGGCCTGCTCGATGTAGCCGTGGATCCCGGTTTTGCAAAAAATAAAACCATTTACTGGTCCTTCTCTGAAAAAAATGGAGTAGGCAACCTGATGGCTGTGGCCAAAGGACAGTTGAATGAAGCAACTGGAAGCATTCAGAATACAGTGGTGATCTTTCGGGCCACTCCTGCATTAGACAGCAAATTGCATTTTGGTTCACGTTTGGTGTTTGATAAGGACGGAAATCTTTTTGTAAGCACCGGCGAAAGATCGGAACTGGAAGGAAGAGCACAGGCACAGTTACTGCAATCGGGGTTGGGAAAGATCTTTAAAATAACCAAAGATGGTAAACCGGCTCCCGGTAATCCATTCATCAACAAGCAGGGTGCCATGCCCCAGATCTATGCCTATGGTTTTCGCAATGCACAAAGCCTGGATATACACCCGGTGACAGGTGATTTATGGGAAGCTGAATTTGGACCCCGGGGTGGCGATGAACTTAATATAATAAAAACCGGAAAAAATTATGGCTGGCCTGTTATTACGTATGGTCTTGAATACAGTGGCAAAAGCGTAGGAGATGGTATACAACAAAAAGCAGGTATGGAACAACCCGTTTATTATTGGGATCCTGTTCTTTCTCCCAGCGGCATGGTTTTTTACAGGGGCAATGCTATTCCAGAATGGAAAAACAACTTGTTTATATGCGGACTCAGCAGTGCACATATAGCCCGGCTTATTATCGTGAATAATAAAGTGGTGGGCGAAGAAAGATTACTGGCTGATAAAAAAGAACGGTTCCGGGATGTAACTTATATTAATGGTATGCTTTATGCTGTTACGGATTCCGGCAATATGTACCGGATCAGTAAGCAATAGGAACCGGGTTGTCATAAACGATTTTCTGTAATTGAATTTTTTGTTATGACAAACACAACACTAGCTGCTACCAGCACCCAAAAAGTACTTATTGTTGAAGACGAAGGTGAAATGTGCTTAGTGCTTAACCTTATACTTGATGGAAAGGAATTTGAATTAGATCATGTACAAAACCTGCTGGCGGCTGACCGGTATCTTAAAAAAAATAAACCCTCAGTTGTTATACTGGACAACCAGCTTCCCGATGGATTTGGTGTTGATTTTATTGGACAGATCAAAAAAAATTATCCGACCATTAAAATTATTATGATCTCTGGTTTTGATAGTTCCTTTAAAGCAGTAGCGCTGAAAAATGGCGCTGATGTTTTCCTGGAAAAACCTTTTACTAAAACTCAGCTTTACAACTCCATTAATGAACTCTTGAAATAATTCGTCTTCACCCCGCTATCATTGTGGCAATTTTTTTAATGGTGCTGGTGCATTTTCAAAATGCTTATACTTTCCCAGGAGCTTACCGATAAAATAAGTGAACGGCAGGATCGTCTTTTTTACAAAGCCGGGCACTTCGGGCAGATCATATTCGGATGCATACCGGGTAAGCAGGTAAGCCCCATCAAATGTTTCAGGTTTGGCTGTGCCGGTTTTATTTTGTGCTGCAAAAATGGAAGAAAGATAAAATACAATCGAATTCGCTGGTTGAATCCAGCCTTTGCACTGAAGGATATCTTCACCGGCGTTCCAGAATTTGTGCGGAATGCCCCGTTTAAACAAAACTGTTTCACCTTCATTTGCAAATTGTTTGGGTTGTCCCAATACCTGGTAACCGATTGTTCCTTTTATTACAGTTAATTGTTCATCCTGCTGCCAGTGGGTATGCATGACCGGGCCACTACCAGGTACAACAAAATTCTCCACTATTAATTTATCTGTGCTGCCTTCTTGTTGCAAGCCATGAAAAATTAATTTTTCACCGATACAATTCTCGATGGTATGAGGATAAGTAATCTGCATGCGTGTAGATTTTAAAGCACGTTTAATTTTATTGAATAAAGATAAATGCTGTGAAAGATGTGATGCTCTTCAAATGCGTTCAGTTGGCAAAACCAGGCACTGAATTGTGCAGATTGGAGGATGTGGTATAGATTGAAATAGCTTCAGCAGCTAATATCGTTGCTGCTGAATTATGCGTTCCCGTTTTTTGCCTGGCAGATAAACCAAATATTCAGCAGTAGGTACAGCAGGAATATGACCACCGCAGTTCTGTTATCAAACCGTATGGCCTGTTTCACTTTATCCTTTTTGATGAGCCGTAAGGAGTAAGAGTTGGCCGCAACTACCAGTAAAATAAAGAACAGGGTGATGCCATGCAATGTATCTACCAGTGTAAACGATGATGACTCAGGCAGCGATGAATCAATGATATATTTATTGCCGACCACTGCAAACAAGGAACCTACACTCAACCCAAATCGGGAATCCATACTATCGGCATGAATGAAAAAACAAAGAAAGGAAATTAAAAAAGCGAGGTACATACCGAGAAACATTTTCCAGAACAGACCGCCGGCATCTCTTTTAATGGAAAGCCTCACTTTGAAATTACTGTATTCAGATTGTTGTTTTTCGGCAGCTTCGTTACCAAACGCAGTTTCATATACACGTTTACCGCTTGAAATAATGCAACTGTCGATCGTCCATTCCCGAAGCGTAAAGCGTTTATCAAAATGATCACCCAATGTATCCGTTAAAAACACCAGCGACGAGGCATCATACTGCGAGTTTTCAATGGAGAGCCGCAGCTTCTGTTCATCAAAAGGAAAATTGGATATCCTCCACGAATCTTTCATCACACATTGTAATTTCATCTGCAGGTAAACACGATCGCCCGAAGTGTCCATCGTTGAAAATGATTTCTCTACCGATTTCGCCTGCGGCACTTCCAGGTTATTGACAAAATCAAAATCTTTATTGCGGTATTTAAGCCAGAGCCAGAAGGTAACTACAAACTCTTTTTGTTTAAACTCTATATCGTGAATGCTGGTGATATAAATACCGACTTGCACCGTGTCTTTTTTAACTTTCTCAGCATGAAGAACAGGACTCAGCGCAGCGATAAAAAACAAGCTGCAGACAATGGCTTTTTTCATAAGATTATTTTCCGGCCAAAAGATAAGGGTTTCAGATAAAAATTGTAAAGCATTCACTGCTATTGTCACCTGTTCTGCGTAATCTTCCAGATCAACCTGTTGTAAAGTTGCGATAGCCGTTGAAAAATTAGCTTAACTTTCATGTCATCTAATCCGGGTTATGAATAGTAACACATTTCTCCTCTATGGCGCCAATGGTTATACCGGAAGGTTGATCGCAAACTATGCGGCGCAATATAACTTGCAACCTGTATTAGCCGGTCGTAGCGAAGATGCCATCAAAGGCATGGCCGAACAATTAAAATTATCTTATAAAATTGTTGACCTGGCAAATACATCCCAACTGATCGAAACATTGCAGGAAATAAAAGTGGTGGTGCATGCGGCAGGACCTTTTGCAGCAACGGCCAGGCCAATGATTGATGCCTGCCTGCAAACCGGCACTCATTATTTAGATATTAATGGTGATATCAGCGTATTTGAGCAAATCAAAAGTTGCGATGCCCTGGCGAAAGAAAAAAATATTATGCTGCTGCCGGGTGTAGGTTTTGATGTAGTGCCTACGGATTGTATGGCGTTGCAGTTGAAAAACAAATTACCGGATGCTACTCATTTAAAACTGGCTTTCGCTTCCATTGGTGGCGCTGTATCACACGGTACTGCTATGACCATTGTAAACAAATTGGGTGAAGGTGGTGCTGCCAGGGAGAACAGTCGTATTGTAAAAAAACCATTGGGTAAAAAAGGAATGTGGGTTGATTTTGGATCAACAAAATTATTCGTGATGTCTATACCCTGGGGTGATGTATCCACAGCTTATTTTACTACAGGTATTCCGAATATAGAATCCTACACGGCTGTAAAACCTATTGCGTACAACATCCTGAAGCTGCAAAAATTATTTAACTGGTTGCTAAGAACAGAGGGAATTAAAAATATAATCCGGAAAAAAATAAAGCAACGACCCGCCGGGCCCGATGATGAAAAAAGAAGCAAGGCAAAAAGTTTGGTATGGGGTGAAGCAAAGGATGCAATGGGCAAAACCGTTACCGGTCATTTTACCTGTGCGGATGGATACACTCTTACTGCACTCAGCAGTTTGATCATTGCCAAAAAAGTATTGGGCGGAAATTTCAAACCCGGTTACCAGACACCGGCCTCCTGCTATGGTGAAGCATTGATCTGGGAAATACCGGGGACGGTAAAAGATTAATCCGGTGTGGGTAAGTCACGTTAGTCAGAAAATATTCTCCCAATTTTGTAATTTACAATTGAAAAAATACAAGATGAGCAAAACGGTAAGAAATAAAATAGTTAAACTGCTGGAAGGTATAGAAGACGAAGCAGTGTTGAACCAGGTGATGGAAGATGTGGTTTTTTATACCAATAAAAAAGATATCCTGGATGGATTGAATGCTGACCAGCTTAAAGAATTAGATAAAGCCATTGAAGAAGCGGATAATAAAGAAACAATTCCCTGGCATGATTTTAAAAAAGAAATGAATGAATGGAAGAAAAAATAATCATTACTAAACGCTTCCGTAACAATACGCTTCGAATTTATCAATACTTGTTAAAAGAATTTTCTTCTAAAACTGCTTACAAATTTCTTGACCGTTTAGGAACCCGTATTGAATTTATTGCTAAAAACCCCACAGTAGGAAAACTGTCCGCCAAAACAAAAAATGTTCGCAGTATTTTGTTTACGCCATATAATCAGATTTTTTATCGTTATCAGAATAATGCTATAGAAATACTTTGCTTATTTGATATGCGAAAGAACCCAAAGAAAAAACCATACTAATTTTTAATCCTTGTTGAGGCTCAGAAATGGGTAGTGTATCAGTTTGAATTTTTCACGCAAATACGCTAAATAATCAAAGACGCAAAGACTGTACCCTTGGCGACTTATTTTCTCTGCGCCTTAGCGTGAAATAAAAAGTACCTGATAAATTTTGAAACTGATACACTGCCCAGAAATGTATATTGACAATTTGTTGTAACTTTTATTTCACCTTAAGCCAAAACAATGAACCGCTTCCTTCATTTACTGGCAATCATGATCATTTTTCATACCCGCTCATTTTGCCAGCCACACCATTTTCCAATTGAAAAGCTCGACAGCTTTATTACAAAAGCGATGAACGACTGGCATCTCATGGGACTTGCCATTGGTATTGTAAAAAATGATTCTGTAATCCTGGCAAAGGGATACGGCTACCGGGATTATATGAACAAATTACCCGTGACGGATAACACCGTTTTCCCGATAGCATCCTGTTCTAAAACTTTTACGACTGCCCTGATGGGCATTGCCGAAAAAGAGGGCAAAATTCAATTGAATAAACCGGCACATCCCTATTTTCCCCAATTTCAATTATACACTGATCAGTTAACAAGGCAGGTAACAGTTGAAGACATGCTTAGTCATCGCACAGGATCAGCAGGACATGACTGGGCATGGACATTCAATACCAACTTTCCGGAAGAGATATATTTAAAAAGAATAAAATACCAGGAGCCATTTGCGCCGTTGCGAACACAATTCCAGTACAGCAATTTTATGTACTTCGCTTTAAGTGTACTAAGTGGCAAATTGTATCATACAACATGGAATGATCTTGTCAGTAAAAAATTATTTCAGCCGCTGGAAATGAATCATACCTACAGCAATTATGTCTCCCGAAATAATCACGATAACAATGCTGCACTCACCTATGAATTCAACGATTCTTTCCAGCTAAAAACCACTAACCAGATGGATGACCTGCTCGGGGCTGGCTCGGTTAATTCAACAGCGACTGACCTGGTGCATTGGTTACAAATGTGGATCAATGGCGGAACTTATAACCACAAACAGCTACTCTCCCCGGATTTTATTAAAAGATCGATTGAATCTCATTTTGTGGTGGATGGCGAAATAAATGATCAATATCCTGACGAGCATTTCAGCAATATAGGTTTATGCTGGTTTTTGTCTTCCTATCGCGGGCACTATAAAGCCCATCATACCGGTAATATAGATGGCTTTTCTTCCAGTATTAGTTTTTTTCCTTACGATAGTTTGGGAATTGTAGTGCTTACCAACCAGAATGGTTCGCCGCTGATAAGACTTGTTCCGGATTTCGTAGCAGATCTGGCATTTGGCCTTCCTATACGTGATAAAAATTCTGCTCTTGCTGAACGGCGAAAAAAGTATGAAATGCCCAAACCTGTATTGGTAAATCCTGATACGATTAGCAGCAAGCCGTTCTTTGCAACAGAAAAATATACCGGGCGATTTGAGAACGCAGGCTATGGAGAAATAAAGATTGAAGAATATAAAAAAGCATTATTACTCACCTATTATAATTTGAAACTATTATTGATCCCGAAAGGAGGGCATCGCTTTTCCAGTCATTATTGGTGGGAAGAAGGGATTTTCCCGAATGGAGTTGGGGATGTTGTATTCAAATTTGATAACAAAGGTGTGCTGCAATCATTTCAAATACCTTTTGAGCCGGCTGTAAAGGATATTGTTTTCCGGAAACAATAATTTTTTAAGAACAGTGATTTACAAACACGCAAAGGCCGTCTCAAAGAGAGTCTTTGCGTTTTGAATATTAATTAGAAAACTATTTTTTCATTCCTGCCTGGATACCGCTCTTCGATTTATACAACAAAAAAGTAGAAATAAGTCCCAGTTCTTCGGCTGTCACCAGTTCATCCGGCATATTCTTTTCATGCTCGGCATTCGATACTCTTAATTCATATCCCTTTAGTTGTTCAGGTGTAAAATCAGGGATAAGTTCTCGTTTACCCTTTTTTACCGTATGACAGTTGGCGCAGTTGATCTCATACAATATTTTCCCTTTGTCACAGATCTTTGTAAACTCAGCTTTCACCGGTGCTGCCATCGCTTCGGGAAATTCATACGGCACTTTTTTCTGTACCACGCAGGCTACCAAAATTATCACACAGAAAAAAAAGATTGTTACTTTATACTTCATCGTTTTCATTTTAATATTCACCTCCTGCTTTACGCATGTTTAATTCCTTGTTCTTTGATACAGGCAATTGCAGTGGTGGACTTTCGAAAGGGATTTTTTCATCCAGTGATTTAATAAATGCTACAAGATTAATTTTTTCTTCTTTTGTCAATTTGAGAGAATCCGCCGATAGTGTTTGGTTGTTTATTCTCAGGCCTTTTCCGGCGCCACCTCCGGCATCATAAAAATCAATTACCTGGTTGATGGTACCGAACACACCATTGTGCATGTACGGAGCAGTATGGGCAGCATTCCTGATCGTACCTGTACGGAATGCATGCAACATTTCAACGGCAGGGTTTACAATATACCTTCCCTCATCATTTCCCAAACTCCTGAAAGTTGTATCTCCTGGAACACCCAATACTTCAAATTCAGAACCGGTATAAGGTGGTTTCACTCCATTGAACTGTGGCACAAAATGACACGTAGCACACTGTGCTTTGCTCATAAACAAGTTGAACCCATTCTTTACGTCAGCATCAAGATTCTTCTTTTCATTTATCGCTTCATCAAATGGAGAATAATAGCGGCTGAATTTCGAGTAGTAATAAGTAATAGCGGAAACGATATGATCGAAGCTGATCTCCTTTTCCTGGGGAGTATATTTTAATAACGCCTTAAACCCGTTCTTGTAGTCTGAACAGCTCAACACTTTATCCATTACTTCTTTCTCACTGCAATTAAGTTCAAGAGGGCTCTTTATCACTTCCTTTGCCTGTTCCTGCAAGGAGATGAGTTTCCCATCCAGCATCAGTAAATGATTGTAGTTGGCGTTGAGTAAGGATGGTGAGTTTCTTGACAACAGGCCTTGTTTGTCAAAACGGTTTGAAGAATTTACAGTAGTGTCAGTAAAATATTCAGTTGGTTTATGACAGGAAGCACAGCTTCGCTGGTTGTTTCCTGATAAGATCGGATCATAAAACAGGAGTTTTCCCAACCTGTCAATTTCAGCTAATGCTTCTTCATCAAAGACCCGTATAAAGATACCCTTTGCATTTTGAGCATTGTACAGCGATTTATTAAAAATGCTTATCTCTTTTTTGTTCAGTGAATAATCAACGAGACTCTTACTCACAACAGCGTATTGATTGATCAGCTTTTGATTGAAAAGAAAAAGGGGATTGATATAATCCCTGATAAAACTAAAATGATCAAAGAGACTATACGCAGCAGGTTGGTTATTTACAAAACGAACAGCATCCCTGTAAAGTTCCCGGTAACCCTGCGGCAGGGATACAGCAGGGAAACTTTCATTGAAAGATGTGTAAATATAATCCACCGCTTCCAGCATCAACCGCAGTTCAGGAATCACCTGCGAAGTATCAGGACATTCAAAACCCGTTGTATAAACAGCAGCAAGGTTCAACAAAAAAAGCCTGTTGCACAAATAAAAATTGTGATAGGATTTAAATTCGCTGGTGATCGAATCGGCACTGAATGTTTTTACTGCATCAACAGATGCCTGTATAAAGTGTGCCAATGAATCTTTGTTGGCATTTTCTTCTTCCAGGTACAAAGCAGCCAGGGTAAGCCCTGCCCCTTCTCTTTTATATGGCTGTTCAAATTTTTCAAATACTTCCGTTTCCCACTCAACAGGCAAAGGCCCGTTGATCTTTTTATATACGATCTGTTCGATATACCTGAACCAGAAATCAAGTTCTTTTAAATGATTTCTTGCGGCCTGCAATTGTTTTTTTATTGTTTCAACAGCGCCTGGTGAATGAAGATCTGCTTTTTCAATAACCGCCAGCAATTGCAACTGGCTTTGCCTGAACTTATCTAACCGTTCATAATAATTGGAAATATAGGAAGCCGGATCGTTGGCTTTTTTAAAAGAAACCACAGCCACAAAAACTACGACGGTCATTGCAGCTACCACAAAATATTTTTTACTGACCATATTCTTCCTTTTATGCTGTTGCCTCAAAATTCAACAGGGCACCTGCAAAAACAGATGCCCGTTGAATTAAATTGACTGAATATTTTAGTGCAGCACTACCAGTTTCAGTTTATAGTTTTCGCTACCGTAAGATACTTGTACGAAATAAGTGCCTTTGCCCAATGAGGGAGCATTGATGTCAAGCACTTGTTTTCCAGCTCTTAAATTCCGCTGGAATGATCTTCCCACTACCCTTCCTTCAACATCAACTACCGAAACAGTGACTTGCTCATCCTTGTTAAGTGATAAGGAAACAAAAGCAATACCATTGGTCGGGTTAGGATATAGGGTTGGTGCCGCTATAGTTTCAGGCATTGGTATTGTTCTTTGGGCACTTGTATTTGTTTCTTCGCTGCAGTTTCCAAGTTTATCGCCATGTGCCAGGTGTGCCGGCACCGCATTAACGGATACTGACTGTGTGTGCCCGTTATGACAAATAAACACTTTGTCTTTGCTGCCATCCCGGATATCAATAACATTTACAACCTGGCTTACATTAATTGAACAACCAAAAGCATTGGTTATGGTAACAGTATAGGTAGTGGTTATCGTCGGACTAACTTGTACAGCGTTGCTGCTGGCTCCATCGGGTGACCAACTATATGTATAAGGGGGATTGCCTGCTGGAACTGAAGCAGTCAAGGTAACCGTTTGCGGACCATATCCAAGATAGATGGTGTTCGCAGCCTGTCCTGTCACAGTTACTGCTGGTGTAACAGCAATAGTACCGCTATAAGATGCACAGGCATTGTATGTATCGGGATTGAATAAAGACAGTAATTGTCCACCCTCTACTGCCTCACCTGCAATAGCATAATGCGTCTGGTCTACAAAGAGGAATTTCCCAGCGCCTAATATTTCCTGCATATCAATAATACCGGATGCTTCTTCATCCTGGTTATATGGCGCTGTTGCATTAATTCCTATATCACCAAAACGGACAACATCATGTTTACCAATCAAGACCAGTTCATCAGTTGCAATAGTGTATTGCCATACTTTTCCGTTATGTGCATTACCGCCTACATCTTCCAGCATCAGTATATGTCCCCAATGATCAATAGTAATGTTATCCAGCATTTTTTGTCCTTCTGTTCCATCAAGAACAGCGGTGATCGTTCCACCCAGTGTGATATCATTAATATTAGTAAAATGCATTTTCCATAGACGGCTGGGACTAGCGAATGCATTGGTCGTTACAAAATAAAAATCTTCCGGATGCTGCGGGTCCCATGCACCATCTTCAGGACGAAGAAACTGCGTTACGCCGGCATTATTACTATTTGTATTTAGTGTTGTGCCTGTCAGGTTGTGTACATCACCCAGGTTCACCATTGTAAAGGCTGTACCCGGAGCCGGAACACCTGCACTCGTCTCGATTAACAAACCACTTACAGCCGGGCCATACACAACACCATTTGCTAAGCCGGCTTTTTCGATCTCCGTTCCGCTGTTTGTTTTTGTGCCCATGTAAAAATATACCTGGCCCGGTGTTGCATCATCTGTGCTTGCCACAACTGTTTTATCACCTGTAGCAGGATTGGCAAGTGAATTTTCAAAAGACAGCTTACCCAGGTAAGGCAGTTCATAACTTGTCCCGGCATTAGGTCCGGTAACAATATGCGCAAAGCCGCGACCTTCATTCCCATTCTCTTCGCCATTCAGAAAAATTCGTTCGGTTGTACCTTTTCCGGTAGCCGCATTATAAAAAGCAGCAACAGCAGGAAGATCAGCCGAACAAAAACGGGCAAGGCCAGTAGCAGAAGGAGTAGCCAAATTATAGGTTGTATAACCTGAACCATTCCACAACTTTAATTGCTGCATCAGGTCGCTGCCGCTTACCACAGATAAGTCGGATTTATTGATGACCCATTTGGAAACAAAAGCACCTTTGGAACCGTGTGCTCTTACCACACCGGCAGTATTGCCAAACTCATGGTTCATCACTAAAGTAAAAGTGCCGTTGCCATTGTCAAAAGCACCAAGTCCGTCAGGCGTACCACACATTTTATAACCATTGATAACATCCGTTGTGGTTAAAATAGAACTGGTCTGAACACCTGCTCTCGTTGGTACTATATAGGCAGTCTGGGAAGAACTGGGCCCTTTTCCCTGGGCAAAGGATTGAAATTGGAGTAATGTTGCCAATAACAGGCAACACATAGCAGTTAGTAGATTGCTTCGCATATTTTAATTATTTGCAGCGAAACTATCCTGAACATGTTTCGTTATTGCTATGCCGATGTTACCAAAAAATTAGTTTTGTGTTAAGGAAATAATTTGCTGATGCGAGAACACACATCGGGACGGTTTCTTTTTTGCAGATGCAAGGCAAGGCGGAGGGGTTGAAAGCTATTAGTAGTCTTTAGTTAATGTGATATTGAGATGGTTTATTGACGGACCTAAGACACCGTTTCAAGACAACTGTTTTAAAGCAGTAATATTAAGGATAGCTAGAGAAGAAATGTCAACCTCAAAGCAGAAACCTCATATCTAATAATAGGTGCACAAACTCCTGATACAGTTAATAAAAAAAATTTATTATCGCAATGATTAATTCGTTGAATTATCTATTTTTATTCTTAATAGACCAGTGATCAATACATGAGTACAAATAATAAATACTTATTTTTTTGCTTTATTTCCTTTGTATATTGCTATTGCCTGGCGGCTCAAAAATCTCAGCTTTATACTTATCAAGACTTATCCAACTTTTCCTATAAAAATGAAAAAGACTCTATCAAAAAAAAATGGGTATGCCCCGAACTATTCAAAGTAAAAGAAACACAAAATAAATTCAAAGAAATATGGGCTAGTCGTACCGAATTTTTTATCAACTCTATCGAGTCGAATAATTTTATTAAAGATGACGATGTTTATGACTATATCAACCACATCATCTTTGATATTGTTAAAGATAATCCTTTGTATATAAAACAAATGCCTCTTTTGGTTATTGACCGTAGTGGCGTAGTTAACGCCTATTCTATCGGTAATAATACGATTATTGTCAATGCAGGTTTGATTACATTTTCGCAAAGTCGTGAAGAAATAGCCCTTGCCCTGGCACATGAACTGGCTCATGATATACTGAACCACACAGAAAATGCCATGAAAGAAAGGGCTTTATTATTAACTTCCGAAGAATATAAAAAATCACTAAATACAATCTTGGAAACAAAATATGAAAGACTTTCTCGGTTAAAAAAGGTCATAGAGGGCTATTCATTTAACAGGAACCGTCATAATCGCTACCACGAAGGAGAAGCCGATTCTATGGCAATTGTCTTATTGAAGAATAGTAATATTCCTTTTAATCCTGCATTTTTTCTTCGGCTTGACAGTACAGACTATCAGTATAAAAAAGAGCTTAGTAACCCTGTAAAAAATTATTTCAAGCCTTATGATATTATTATGGAAGACCAATGGTTTGAAAAACGCAGCAAAGGTCTCTCCTCAAAGAATTACAACTTTAAAGATACGACAACAAATAATGATTCGCTAAAAACCCATCCCGATTGTCTCGAAAGATATAACAACACCAAAAGCTATCAAACAACAAATGCACAACTTACTCCGATACCTGAGTATATCAGTGAAAAAATGAATAAAGTTCTGATATGGAACCTCTTCAATGATCTGCAACTCACTGCCTGCCTTTATAGGATTTTCCAGCAAAAAGATAAAGGAAATAAGGATTCGTGGTATGATTTTATGATACATAATGTTCTCAACGGGATCTATTATTCAAATCTTCAATTAAACCGCTTTAATGCTATAGGCATTAAACCAAAAGAGTATATATCTAAAAGTTATGCTGAATTACAAACCATGCTAGAAAAAATACCTTCCGAAAACTTAGAGGTCATTTCTAAACAGATGACCGATCTTGATTTTTGGTCAAATATGCCAACAGATAGCAAAGACTTAAAAGCTTTCATAAGTATGCTAAATTTTGAGAAAGGTCTATCTGCTAAAAAAACAACAGCGATAGCAAAAGAATTCATCAATAACAACCCTACTAGTATGTTGTGCGAGTTTGTTGACCATTTCATAAAATAAAAAACTCTTTTTTATTGCCAGACTATGAAAAAAATTTATCTGCCTTTTTTTTTACTTATTATCTCTTCCTTTTCAAATGCACAGTCAAAAGTGTTTTCTGAGCTAACCGACGAAGTGTCTTCAGAAATGAAAATTATTAGCCAGGACAACACACTAGTTGGCTACCTTGTATTCACGCAATTGGAAAAGGTTACTGAGGACTCTTTCAACTATGTCATATCATTAATGGACGAGAACTTGAATGATTTAGGCAAAGTCAATTTCAGGGAAGAGGGCCTTAACCTTGAAGCTGTATCGTTTGAACAAGATATAATATGCCTTACCTATTTGAAAAGCAATATTATCGGACGAGAATTTAAAAATGGCAAAGACTATACAAATTTTGAAGGCAGGAATTCAGTTTATACCCAATTCCTGACCTTAGAAGGAAAAATTATAAAAATTAATAACGAAGAAATAGTTTTAGTATCACCAGAATATAAATCATATCGTCAGAAATTTACCTTTAAAGGAAGTTTAAGGCATCGCGTACAATTACAAAATATACCCGGACATGGATTTGCCTGTTTTTATGCTGGAAAAAGCGACTATAAGCTTTTAAATTTTGATTTGTCAGGAAATATAATCTGGGAAAAAGATATCTCAAACGGTGTACAATTTGGCTTGCTCACTTCTAAAACTAATATCTATCTTATACAAGCAATTTTCTCGCCAGTACTTATGTTTTTTATTATTGACTTCGATGTAAAAAATGGGATTAAAAATTATGAAACTCCTTTAGACGATTCTTATCACAACTCTCTTAAGGCTGTTTCGTGGGGCCTTGACTATGTTAAAGGCACACCCTATATAAGTGGCGATATATGCTATGCTGAAAATTATAGAGGCATTTTTACAATAGACATTGCAGGTCCAACTAAGGAAGACATTAAAAAGACACTGATATATTGGGATAAAAAATCAGAACAAATGGGTGGTTCAAGCAGAGACTCCGTATATGGCATGAAGTCAAAAGTGAAAACATTAAATTCGTTCAGAGATTTTAATAATAATACCTGTTTTGTATATGAGGAAAAAAAAACGCAGTATGCGAATTTATTAAAAATCAATTCTAAAGGCATTTTATTCTACGGTGAAATGGAAGGTGTAGATAAAAACAGTGATTTTTATAGTATTGAAAATACAGATACAAAAGATAATTATATTATTGCTGACGGTTCCAAGAACATTTTAATTTATAGTTTGAAAAAAACTAAAGTAATGCGTACAATTGCAAAAAAGGATGGCAAGACCCGGATAAGCGTTTTCCCAGCTAAAGAAGGACATATAATGGTAGTAGAATCAAACAAAAAGGAAAAGTATACAAGACTATCTATTGAATCACTTAACTAGTTTTCCTTCGCATTGAGGGCTGACATTTTCTTCCATTAACTACTCGAATTAATAACTCAGCATCTGAATAGCCAAACTTCGCAAATGCTAAATAGGATTACCAAACCCTGAAGACCCGATAGCTATCGGGTGCGACGCAACGAAGTTGCTAGTAGTAATCCAGCCGGGTACCCCCTCCTATCGTCCGGATGAAGATATTGCTCCCTCAACACAAAGGTTGACTCCCCTATCTTTGTCCTTAATAATTGATCCCATGAACCTTGAATTCAATCGCAACGAAGATGTACTAAAACAATCGTTGAGCGAAATGCGCCAGCGGCTCGATAAAATATATGAAGGCGGGGGTAAAAAAGCCAATGAAAAACAAAAAGAAAAAAATAAACTCACGCCGCGGCAACGAATCAATTATCTAATCGACACCAATAAACCTTTCATCGAGATCGGCGCATTCGCCGGTTATGATATGTATGCAGAACAGGGCGGTTGCCCGGCAGGTGGCACGGTAGCAGGTGTGGGTTATGTTAGTGGACGACAGTGTGTGATACTCGCCAATGATCAAACAGTGAAAGCAGGCGCCTGGTTCCCCATCACGGGTAAAAAGAATTTACGGTTGCAGGAGATAGCGATGGAAAATCATTTACCGGTTATTTATCTCGTGGATAGCGCCGGTGTTTTTTTACCGATGCAGGATGAAATATTTCCCGATAAAGAACATTTCGGAAGAATATTTCGCAATAATGCAAGGATGAGTGCAATGGGCATCACGCAGATCGCTGCGGTGATGGGTGCCTGCGTGGCCGGTGGCGCTTACCTGCCCATCATGAGTGATGAAACACTGATGGTAGAAGGCAATGGTTCAATTTATCTCGCCGGTCCTTACCTCGTAAAAGCAGCGATTGGTGAAGACATCGATAATGAAACTCTCGGCGGCGCCGTAACACATACCGAGATCAGCGGCATCGCAGATTATAAATTTAAGACCGAACAGGAATGCATGGATCATATTAAAAAGATGATCGGCATGCTGGGTGATACAACAAAAGCTGGTTTTGACCGTATCAAATCCCTGCCACCTAAAAAGAAACCCGAAGAACTCTATGGCATCTTTCCATCGGATGGCAAACCGTATGATATGCTGGATGTGATAGAACGCATGGTGGATGATTCCGAATTTGAACAGTTCAAAGAAGATTATGGTAAAACAATCATCTGTGGTTATGGACGTATTGATGGATGGGCTGTGGGTATCGTAGCCAATCAACGTAAAATAGTGAAGAGCAAGAAAGGCGAGATGCAGATGGGCGGTGTGATCTATAACGACAGTGCAGATAAAGCTGCCCGGTTTATTCTCAACTGCAATCAAAAGAAAATACCGCTGGTGTTCTTGCAGGATGTAACTGGTTTTATGGTAGGCAGCCGCAGCGAACATGCAGGTATCATCAAAGACGGGGCAAAGATGGTGAACGCTGTAGCAAACTCTGTGGTACCAAAGATCACGATCGTTGTCGGCAATTCTTATGGTGCTGGTAACTATGCGATGTGTGGCAAAGCCTATGATCCACGATTTATTTATGCATGGCCTACTGCAAAAATTGCGGTAATGGGTGGTGATGCAGCTGCCAAAACATTATTGCAGATAGAAGTGGCTTCTTTAAAAGCAAAGGGGCAGGTGATAACTCCTGAAGCAGAGAATAAATTACTGAACACTATAAAAGATCGTTACGAAAAACAAACCTCGCCTTATTATGCAGCTGCAAGATTGTGGGTGGATGCTATCATTGATCCCGTTGAAACAAGACAAGTGATTTCAGAAGGTATCCATGCAGCGAATCAAAACCCGGAGATAGCGGAGTTGAAAACGGGAGTATTCCAGGTATAATAAGATAGTTATGACAAGCAAGAAGAACGTATTAGCGATCTCGGGAAGCACCCGAAAAAGCTCCAGCAATTTAAATCTCATTAAAGCCATTGAGACTATAGCGACCGATATTTTTTCCATTACCCTTTTTGATAGCCTGTTAGAAATTCCGCCTTTCAATCCTGACGAAGATACGGATGCCCCTCCTGCTGCTATTACCCGCTTTCGTAAACAATTAAAAGAAGCTGATGGCATTCTTATTTGCACACCTGAATATGCAATGGGCATTCCCGGCACATTAAAAAACGCCATTGACTGGACGGTTTCTTCTATGGAATTCTCCAATAAACCTGTGGCCCTGATCACAGCTTCATCTGTTGGACAAAAAGGTCATACTGCCCTGCTGGAGACATTGAAAATAATTGAAGCCAGGATGCTTGACAGTACACAATTGCTGATACCGTTTATAAAAACAAAAGTTTCTGCTGACTGCAAAATAACGGATGAATCCACCCTGCAGGAAGTACAAAAATTGGTCGCTTCTTTTTCCTTGCTGATGAACGAAGCGTAAGCAAATTTTTCACCTTAGTCCATATAATGTAATTTTCACCAATGTCATCTAACGTTACGATTTATACAGACGGTTCAGCAAGAGGTAATCCGGGTCCCGGTGGCTATGGCACGATACTCATGAGCGGCACACACCGCAAAGAATTATCGCAGGGCTATAAACACACCACTAATAACCGCATGGAGCTCATGGCGGTGATAGCAGGACTAAAAGCATTAAAGAAAGAAGGGATGAACGTTACGATCTACTCCGATAGCCAGTATGTAGTGAAAGCATGGGAAGAAGGCTGGCTGAAGAACTGGATCAAAACAAATTTCAAAGGCGGTAAAAAAAATCCCGACCTGTGGAAAGAGTTTTATGAACTCTCTCATAAGCATCATATCAAATTCAAATGGGTAAGAGGTCATGCTGATAACCCGTATAACAACCGGTGTGATGAATTAGCGACAGCAGCAGCAGACGGATCTGATCATACATTGATGCATGATGAAGGATACGAAGGAACAGCTAATTAACCACGATTTTTTACCACAGAATACACAGAGAAATACAACACAGAGTGCACTGTTCTTTTATCTTTTTCTTTTGTGCTCTTTGTGAAAAAACTTCGTGGTCTTCGTGGTAAAAAAATATGGCACCTGGTTTTAAATCTGTGTTTTTACCACAGAATACACAGAGAAAATACAACACAGAGTGCACTGTTTTTTTATCTTTTTCTTTTGCGCACTTTGTGAAAAAAACTTCGTGGACTTTGTGGTAAAAAAACTGTGATATCTGTAGTAAAAAAATAATCATGAAAAATTCTCTTTGTTCCTGGAGCGGCGGTAAAGACAGTTGTTATGCACTGATGCAGGCGATACTTCTGGGTTATTCACCAAAGGTGTTACTGAATGTATTGAATGAAGAAGGTAAAATATCCCGGTCGCATGGTATTCCCTCCTCCATTTTACAGAAACAGGCCGCTGCTGCCAATTTTCCTATTCATCTCATCAGCAGCAGCTGGGAGGAATATGAAAAACATTTTACCAAAGCCCTTTCCTTTTTAAAAGAAGAATACCAGCTTACCCATGCTGTATTTGGTGATATAGACCTGCAACCTCACCGTGACTGGGAAGAAAAGGTTTGTGCGAACGCAGGGCTTACAGCTGTCTTACCACTCTGGCAACAAAACAGGAAATCGTTGGTAACACAAATGCTGGAAGCCGGCATCGAAACCATGATCGTCAGCTGCAATGAAACCATGGGAGAACGATTTTTAGGAAGGCTGATCACAATGGAACTGGTGGAAGAATTAGAATCGCTGGGCATTGATGCGTGCGGCGAAAATGGAGAGTTTCATACGCTGGTGCTGGATTGTCCTTTATTCTCAAAAAAAATAAATGTGTCCACAGGAAATAGATTATTACACGGAAATTATTGGTTTGTGGAAGTAAAATAAAGTCTTCGCCACAAAGACACGAAGAATAAGCAAGTTTTGTGACTTCGTGTCTTCGTGGCAAATTAAAAAAACAAAACCCATCCTCGCAGACGGGTTTTATAACAATGTATAAAAAGATTAAGCTACAGTCAGCTGCGCTTTTTGCTTTGTAATAAAATTATACGTGAAAATAATAGCAGGCAGGAACACTAAAGTAGCGATCAGCGCATTTTTATAAAAAGGAAGACCGGCAGCATAGCATGTCATCAGTCCATTGAAATTTCTGCTATACGTTCCGTCAGTAACGCTCAGCCAAACATTGAAATTAGACAGCAGGAAAAAAACGGTGGGAGCTGCAATAGCTCCGATCAGTAAACTGCTGTAGTTTCTTCCTTTCAATGCCCAGCCTATCAGGGTTGATACTAATAAGATAGCATAGTTCCTCCATTGTCCTCCATAGAAACCGGCGTATTCAAATAAACCCTGTGTATACAAGAACTGTATCACTACATCGCTGATAAATAGAGCTAATAAGGGCAGCAGGAAAGACATATCTTTTTGCTTAATAATAAATCCCGAAAACAAAGCAATAGCAATTACCGGAGAAAAGCCGGACCAGTTAAGATTGGGTCCGAAAAAGAATTTGCAGGCTGTGGCCAGTGCTACCAGTAATATTGTAAAAAGAATAAGTCGTCCGTTGATCTTCATAATAATTTAATTGAACTTGAGTAACTGTGTAAGTATGCCGCAAAAATAAATGAATTAAGCCAATTCATCCGCCTATTTATTCACCACTGTGAATAGGAACGGTAGCCCGGAAAACAGTAGTGTTTTCTATTCCGGTAAGCTGTGCCTGCACGCCAGCAAATACAATAGCAGCAGGGTTTCCGGGATAAAGCTCTATCAAATTGGCAGTAGCAGACAAGCTGGCCTTCCCTTTTGTAAGAATAAATATCTCTGCTGTGGATGAAGTGATTGTATATGTTATGCCTTTATCCAGTTGGATGCAGCTCAATTCAAAATCAGGTGCCGGGGTGGTATAAATGGTTTCTTTTTCGTGATCATTCCCTGGTTTTAAAATCGAAAACAGTGTGGCTTCGCATTTTACATGTTTCAGCAATTCATTTACATCAACATGTTTGGGTGTTAACCCTCCCCGCAGTACATTATCTGAATTGGACATGATCTCTACACCTGTTCCTTCAAGATAGGCATGCGGGATACCGGCATCCTGGAAAATGGCTTCTCCCTTTTTCAATAGCAGTATATTAAAAAAGTAAACAGAAAAAATGCCCCTGTCTATAGCGCTGCCTTTACTAAACGTCAATGCGGCTCTTGCAGCCCAAAAATCTTCCTGTGTTTTATGAAGTTTATTGGTTTGATACAAGGGGATGATGCGATCAAGCAGCGGCTGCAACAACCGGTTTACTTCCGGCTGCGGCATCATCATCACCTTTCGATATAAACCTTCATAATTATTATTCCCGAATGCTGTTTTCAATTCGTTTAATTCAGGTATAGTATCCAATACTTTGCTTAACTGATCAGCAGGCTTAAATCCATGCAGCAACCAGAAATCATTCAATGCAGCTATCAGTTCGGGTTTATGATTAGCATCTTTATAATTTCTTTTCGGAGACGTAAGCGGAATGCCGGCGGCATTCTCCTCAGCAAAACCCTTTTCAGCATCTGCTTTGGATGGATGCACCTGTATGGACAACATATCTTTTACATCCATTATCTTCAGCAGGTAAGGCAGATCGCCGAATTTCTTATTTACATAACTCCCTAAGCTGGCTTCTTTATTTTCCCGAATGCTATCTCTTAATAATTTTTGTTCGCCGTTGCCGGTTTCTATCCTGCAATCTGCCAGCGGATGCACTCCCAGCCAGTATTCAGCAAATGGTTTTTTTGCATCGTTCTTTATTTGTAATAAGAAAGGAATAAAATCCATTCCTCCCCAATCGTAATGTTTAACTGTTCCGGTGAGCCGGGCAATGCCTGTCATAAATAAAATATTGTATAACTTAAAGTAAAGATAAGGCATGGCCTCACACAATGATTTGGGGAAAGAAGGAGAACAGATGGCGGTGGACTGGTTGCTTACAAAAGAGTATACCATCCTTCATCGCAACTGGCGTCATTCGTATTACGAGATCGATATCATCGCTACCAAAAAAGAAGTGTTGCATATCATCGAAGTAAAGATCCGGCATCATTCCCCGTTTGGCCACCCGGAAGACAGTGTGACCAGGAAAAAATTTAAAGACCTGCAACGTGCCGTTGATGAATTCCTTTTTCAAAACCCAGGTCATAAATGGTTGCAATACGGTATCCTTGCTATCACCTTATTTAAAGATAAAGAGCCGGAGTTTTTTTTGTTAGAGGATGTGTATTTATAAGAGAGGCTCAAAGCCTCCTTCCGACTTCCCCCGAAGGAGGAAGCCATCTTATCACAACCCTTGCTTATACAAAACCCAAAGTGATAGTAAAATGCTTTTACACAAAAGTTCAGTTGCCATCCGGAGTTACTTTTCAACTTTGGGGGCTGTGCGTTGTGAAGCCCCTCCTTTGGAGGGGTTGGGGGAGGCTTCTAGTTTTATCATCTTCTCTACCATTTTATACGTAGCGGGACAATACTCAATATTCTGTTTGTGCACATGCACAAAGTCTTTCATCCTTTTGGGTAAATGAGGAAAGCCGGAACAATCTGCCGGGCGGATTTCGTAGATACTGCATTTATTATCTTTTAAGTTCAGGAATTGGCAGGGTTCTGTTTTATTAAGCCAATCCCCGATCCTGTCTTTCTTTAGCCATTGCTTTTTAAATGCATCCGGTGTTTGTTTGAAATGAGCGGCTATTCTTTTTATATCTGTATTGGTAAAAGTTGGCGTCATCGTTTTGCAGCAGTTGGCGCAGGAAAGACAATCTATCTCTTTCCATACTTCCTTTTCAACCTGCGCTGTGATGATTTCTATCTTTTTGGGAGGTTGTTTCTCCAGCTTCGTCAAAAACTTGCGGAAAGTTTTTTTATGGTAACGGGCTTTTTGTTTGAAGGATCGAAGGTTGACGGGTATCATCTCATTCATGCGCCGAAGATACAAATTCACCCGTTTCACCTTGTACCATAAAAGAATTTTGTTGCTGAAAGACGGCATTAACTATTTTTGTCAACATTTAAAAACAATCAATATGCGATTCTTAATTATCCCGGTTCTTGTAGTAGCAGCCGCTTTTTCGTTTAGCTCCTGCGGCTCTTCTGCAGCAAAAACATTTTGTGACACTACCTGTAATAATGATACCATCCGATTTACTATTGAGCATCCTGATCATCCTTTCGTTTATATCTCTGTAAAAAACTGTAACCCCGATTCAATTACCTGGGGGAATGATATGATGCTGAACAATCGTAAAATGAAATTCTCCGATATGACTGGCGAGGAACTAAAGCTGAACAAAAATTTTGTCCGCAGTTTTATAAAAGATACCAGTTATGCCTGGGTACTTTTTAATGACTGTATCAATGGACAGGGTTATGCTATCAAGATACCTTACAACAAAGGAAATATTTCACCCAAAAACAATGCGATCAATTCGCTGGATCCAAAATATTCGGTGGCAGAAAACCTGGTAGCTTATACCGACAGGGGCAACGTATTTGTTGAAGATATGGAAACGGGTAAAAAAGCCATGATGACCTTTGGCAAAAGAACTGAACTCGATTATAATGCCATGCATGAAACGATCGACTCGGTAAATATTACACCGACAAAGATCTGGGTGAAAATAAAAATAGACGGCGCCTGGCAAGAATTGAATAAAGATATTACGTTGGAGTAACGATGCTTACTGATGTGGGAACACTATAAAAAAGGATTCAAAGCCTATTTGCAACTGGAGAAATCTCTCTCCGACAATTCTGTTGAAGCCTACCTGCGGGATATTGATAAACTAACGCAATACCTGCAGGAGGCTTCTTCGCTTAAAGCACCTGCTGATGTTGAGTTGAAAGACCTGCAGCATTTCCTGAAATGGATAACGGAGCTGGGCATGACCGCTTCCTCACAGGCAAGGATCATTTCAGGTATTAAATCGTTCTACAAATACTGTAGCCAGGAAAATATATCCCGCAAGGATCCGACTACTCTCCTCGAAGCCCCCAAGTTAAAAAGAACATTGCCGGATGTATTGAGTTTTGATGAAATAGAAAACATCATTTCACAAATTGATCTTAGCAAACCCGAAGGCGGTCGCAACAAAGCGATACTGGAGATTATGTATAGTTGCGGGCTCCGTGTAAGTGAAGTGGTGAATCTTAAAATGTCGCAGCTCTATTTAAATGTTGGGTTTATAAGAGTGATCGGCAAAGGCGATAAAGAAAGATTGGTGCCTATCGGCAGCAGTGCCATCAAACATGTCAATATATACATTCATGAGATACGGGTGCATGTTTCAGTAAAACCCGGCAGCGAGGATATACTTTTTTTGAATAACCGGGGCAGCCAATTATCCCGTGTCATGATCTTCCTGATCATTAAAGACCTGGTAAAGAAAGCCGGAATTAATAAAACAGTTTCGCCGCATACATTCAGGCATTCATTCGCCACACATTTAGTAGAACATGGGGCCGATCTCCGTGCCGTGCAGGAAATGCTCGGGCATGAAAGCATTACCACCACCGAGATCTATACGCACCTGGACAGGGAATTTTTAAGAAAGACGCTGGAGAATTTTCACCCGGCTTTTAAAAGCTGATAGACGTACCGTTATTCTTAATACCTCTGTGACTCTTTTTTTCTCTGTGCAACTCTGCGGCCAAAGTATTTATTGAATAATGATCTTTTCTGTAAAGCTTTTATTCGTTTTTGTATTAGCTATCCTGATAAAATAATTACCGGCAACCACAGCAGGGATAGCAAGGTTCAATAACCGGGCTTCTGCATCCACCCATATCTTTTTGCTAAAGACTGATTGTCCCGACGGATTGATCAGTTCGATCAAATAATACCCTTCTTCCTGTTTTTGCCATTGAATGGTCAGCTCATTTCCTGCAGGCAAAGGATTGGGAAATATGTTGAAATATTTTGAGGCAGTATCGTTAGTCATTGGTATAAGAGAGATTGGTTTGGCAGTTGATTTTACTTTTTCTACAATCACGAAGCCCATCCAAACCATGTTTTTTAATTCCACCATTATAACTTTTTGATCAACTGAAAAGCTTTCTTTAGTAATAGTCATCTCTTTCGTTTCAAATCCAACATAGGAAAAAACAAGTGTTTGCGTTTGACTGCTATCAGGGATAACTAATGAAAATTCTCCTTGTTTGCCTGTCGCTGTTGCCTGCCTCGTTCCTTTTATCATCACTGTGCAATAGGCAATGGGTTCGCCATTGTCATCTGTTACTATACCTTTCAATATTTGTTCATTTTTTGCTGCTACCTGTCCTCTTACTTCTCCTTTTATATCCTTATCACTCCTGTTACATTCAACCGGCGAGAGGGTTAGTGTATCGCCTATTTTTCTTTCCACACCTCCCTGTGCCAT
>DASVOE010000114.1:0-100519 GCA_036383515.1 Chitinophagaceae bacterium
GTAGCGATCTGACTCCATTGTTTAGGCACTTCCACGTTATTCATTTCAAACACTACTTCGCCATTCGGGTTTCGTATCACCGAGGTGCGGTAATCATATTCGAATTGCTCATAGACGTTGAGATCTTCACGAGTGAAGCGACGGGTGAACTGCAAACCGCCTTTGGCGGATGCCTGCTTTTTATTTGCCATAACTCGAAAGAATTTACTGGGTTAATTGGTCTGGTTCAAAATCCCCTCTGGGTGAAAGGTCTATCGAAAGTATTTTTTACAAATCGAAAATCAAACCTTCAAATATTAACATTGTGTGGATAAGGAAGTGCGGAAATCCCCAAGTGCTTTCCTGTGTTGAGTTAGCGGATTTTTACACATCCGGATATTCATTTCAGGAGAAATTTTTTTTGGTAGATTCAGTAGCATATATTAAAAAATTATTGTGCCATTCTCATTGCGCTCCAAACGCAAAACAGGTAAGGTTTCCGGGCAATAAAACCAATGAAACTGTTGCTATCACTGCATTTCATCTTATTACCATCGCTGAAAAGCTTATCCACCCCATCATACAGGAATAATACAATGATAAAAATTAAATAACCTGATTATTTTGTTTTTTTGCGTATATGAAGAAATACCTGACTGCTACTGTTTTTTTTGTTTTTACATCCGGTTTTTTCAGCGTTGATGCACAAACACAGTTTACCGGCTGGCTAGCATCCTTCAATACATTTAAAACCGGTAAGAAAACAAGTATTCATCTCGACGTACAATGGAGAAGTACGGATGAAATAAAACAAATGCAAACATTGTTGCTGCGCCCCGGAATAAATTTTCATCTTACCAGGCAATTGACGTTAACAGCAGGATATGCTTTCATCAATAATAAACGAACGATAAATGCTGTCACTGGTTTTGTTCCTGAACATAGAATATGGCAGCAATTATTATTTACACATAAATTGAAAAATATTTTTGTAGCACATCGTTTTCGGGTGGAGCAACGTTTCATTGCAAAAACAATTATCAATAACAACAATATTGAAACAGATGGCTATGTTATGGCCGGCCGTCTTCGTTATTTTATCAGAAATATAGTGCCGTTAAAAAAACAAACAGCATTTAAAAAAGGAATGTTTGCTGCATTGCAAAACGAGGTATTCATCAACGCAGGAGGCATTAAAAATGTGAATGGAGAAACTTTTGATCAGAACCGGTTATACGGTGCGATAGGTTATCGTCTGAATCCGAAAGCGGACCTTGAGATAGGTTATTTGAATCAATACGTAAATGGACGGGGAAGAACATCCGTAAATAATCATGTTATTCAATTGGCGGGTTATCTCAGACTTTGAGTGACCAGGAAGCCCGGATGAATGGCCTGATGAGTGAAAAAAGTCTTTCGTACTTTACCCTCCGAATCCTTTGTAACTCAAAAACTTTTCGGCATTTTTGCAATAATCAACCGGTACCGGATGAAGTCAGAAATTTATTACTCCTTATCAGAAAAGAAAAAGCAGGGCAAAAAATCATTTGCCGTATTAATTGACCCGGACAAGGTCAATCATGCTGTGCTGGATGAACTGATCGGACTTTCCATTTCGGCCAAAGTAGACTATCTCCTGGTAGGTGGCAGCCTGGTGATCTCCAACCATCTTGATGAGTGTGTAAAGCATATTAAAAAAAACTGTAGCATCCCTGTCATCCTTTTTCCGGGCAGTCCTTCGCAGATCAGTAAATATGCCGATGCTTTATTGTATTTATCGCTGATATCAGGTCGTAATCCAGAATTACTGATTGGACAGCATGTGGTGTCTGCTCCTTTTGTCAGGCAAAGTGGCCTGGAAATAATGCCTACCGGTTATATTGTAGTGGATGGAGGTGCTCCTACCACTGTTTCGTATATCAGCAATGCCGCCCCCGTACCTGCGGATAAAAATGAAATAGCCATGTGCACTGCTATGGCAGGAGAAATGCTGGGAATGAAACTAATTTATATGGATGCCGGCAGCGGCGCCAAACGACCTATCACCGAAAGTATGATCGAAGCGGTGGCTAAACATATTGAAGCTCCATTGATCATTGGCGGCGGCATTATTCATCCTGAAAAAGCTTATCTCAATTGCAAAGCCGGTGCAGATGTGATCGTAGTAGGAAATGCGATAGAAAAAGATGCCTCACTGATCAAAGAAATGAGTGATGCGGTGCATTCGATACCAGTGAAAGTATAGCAAAAAGAATCATACCCTTCCTTTTAAAACACTATCTCTGCTCTGCTTCTCATGAAGAATAGCATAAACTATTATCCTGTTTTGAGTATCATCTCTTCTGTAATAGATTACATAGGGAAATCGTTTGACAAATATTCTGGATAACCCCTTATAGACAGATCCATATTCAATTTTTGGATCTAAAAGCGAGTCAATTGCGTTTACAATTTGTAGTTTGAATTTTTTTCCAAGTTCAGGAGATTTTTTTTCATACCATTTTTGCGCCAACTGAATATCTCTTTCAGCATAATACAGCACCTGGATTACAGATCGCATGATTAGTCTTTCAATAGTTCTGCCTTAAGTGTCTCCCAGTCTATCCCCTTATCAGGGTTGGTCTCATATTCAGCTATCCGTTCATTCAAAATATGTTTATGCTCATTAGGTATGTCGTCAATATGGAGATCAAGTAATTTCCGGATTGCTTTTAAAACCCAATTATCTTCTGTTCGCAATATTTCAAGAATGATCTCTTTTTTATCTGCATTAATATCCATAAAATAAGCTTTCTTAAAGTTACAAAACTGATAGACAGAATAAAACTATTTTACAAAACTCAACAATTGCTTTTTAGAAACCGTTCGTGGTTTACCATTCGTACCCATTACCGGGTTTAATTGCGGAGCAGTTAAGGTTAGTCGTTCTTTTATCTGTTGTTCTAAAAAAGAACTGGAAGGATCAGCTGAAACACTGTTGACGTTTATTTGTCCATCGGGCTCAATTTCATAATCGATCAGCACAGAGTATGTCCCGTTTTTTACCTTACCCGATGTGAGCACTTCCGATTTTATAGTGGTGGTAAACTCATCGATAAAAACTTTCCAGGTCTTATTATTGTCTTTGGGAATGACTTTTTCTGCAGGCGTCGTTCCGGCAGCAGCATTTGTATTCACCACTGCTGTTGTATCCAATCCGGCAGCTATTGCATTTTGTTTTTCAATAGCCACCGTTTCTTTTTTAATAGAATCGGCAATAATTTTTTGTGCAAGATTGTCCTTGATCTTCAGGCTATCACCCTTCTTCAATACCACACCGGTATCGGCTTTTAATTTTCCGCCAAACAATGCTTCTTTTAATGACTGGGAGTTGGCCGAAATGGCCAGCAGTGACAGGGTAAATAATGCTATCGCTTTCATATTCACAATTTACAGTTTTAAAGCAGATAGTCCTGGCTGTAAAGAGTTAAAATAACCCGTATAACTGTGCGTCCACTTTGCGGATGATCTCGCCGAAGTCCTCATCTTTTTCGGCAAACTTGTTTTTGTCCACATCAATGACCAGTAACGCTCCTTCCTTATAATCGCCGATCCATTTATTGTAGTATTCGTTCAATTTTTTCAAATAATCCAACCGGATGTTCTCTTCATACTCTCTTCCTCTTTTTTGTATCTGGCCTACCAGTGTTGGCACAGATGCATTAAGATAAATCAGCAGGTCGGGTGGTTGCACCAATGTCTTTAGCGTTTGGAAGAAATGAAAGTAATTATCAAAATCCCGTTTGCTCATCAGCCCCATTTCATGCAGGTTGGGTGCAAAGATGTTGGCATCTTCATAAATGGTGCGGTCCTGTATCACCGTTTCTGTTCCCTTCTGTATTTCTACCAGCTGGCGAAGCCGGCTGTTTAAAAAGAAGATTTGCAGGTTAAAGCTCCAGCGGGGCATATCCTCATAAAAATCCATGAGATAGGGATTATGATCCACGTCTTCAAAATTCGGTATCCACTTGTAATGCTTGCTCAGCATTTCAGTAAGAGTCGTTTTACCGGCGCCGATATTGCCCGCTATTGCGATATGCTTAGGTTTCTTTGCTTTTGCCATAAATGGAGAAATTCCAATATAAAAATTCCAACTCCCTGTGAAAGGAAAGATTCAAAGTAAAACTTCTTTTTGGAATTTATGATTTGTATTTGGGGATTTTTAATAATAATTCAATCCGATCGCCTCCCTTACTAAGGCCATGGTCGCTTTTGCGCTTTTCCTTGCCTTTGCAGCGCCTTTCTCCATCACTTCTTTCAGGTATTTCTCATCATTGCGTATGGCTTCTGATCTTTCCCGTATTGGGGTGATAAATTTTACCATATCATCCGCCAGTTGCTTTTTCATATCACCATACCGGATGCTGCAATTGTTATAATCCTCTTCAAATTTTTGTATAGTGCCGGAAGAACTTACCAGTCTCATCAGTAAAAAAATATTTTCGATATTTTCTGGTTTAGGAGAGTTAGGTGCTATTGGTGCATCCCCGGTTTTTGCTTTCATTACTTTTTTACGAATCAGTTCATCTTCGTCGGATAAATAAAGGGTGGCGTACTGGTTCTCGCTTTTGCTCATCTTTCCTGTTCCATCAAGGCTCGGCACTTTTACCAGTTGGCTGCCATAATTAAAAGCTTGTGGTTCCGGAAACACATCACCATAACGATGATTGAACCGGTTGGCAAAATTGCGGGCCATTTCAAGATGTTGTTCCTGGTCTTTACCCACAGGAACATACGACGCCCTGTGTAAGATAATATCTGCGGTTTGTAATACAGGATAAGTGAGCAAGCCGGCATTCACATTTTCGGGATGCTGTCTTACTTTCTCTTTGAAGGTCACTGTTTTTTCAAGCTCACCTTTGTAAGCAAGCATGTTTAAATATAAATACAACTCCGAGGTTTCATAAATATGACTCTGGCAATATAAGGCCACTTTATCCGGATCCAATCCACAGGCAATATTTTCTGATAATACCCGGTGCACATTTGTTTTTAACTCCTTTGTATCCGGATGCGTGGTAAGGGAATGGAGATCGGCCACCATAAAAAAGCATTCATACTCATCCTGCATACGGACATAGTTGCGCAATGCTCCAAAATAATTACCTAGGTGTAAAAAACCGGTGGGGCGGATGCCACTCATTACTATTTCTTTGTTGCCAGCCATAGGGCGGCGAAGATAATAAAATAGTCAGGAGTACTGGGCCATAAGGGTTGAACCTTGTGTAATGAATCTTACTCAAGGTTCCTGACTCCTGTCTAACGACTATATTTGTAGCATGGAAGTGAATGATGCATTAGTGGACAAACTGGCCCGCCTTTCGCGGTTGCAGTTTAATGAAACCGAAAAAGCGGAGATCAAAAATGATCTGCAGCGTATGATCGGTTTTGTAGAGAAACTAAATGAACTTGACCTGGATGGGGTGAGCCCACTACTCCACATGAGCGAAGATGTAAATGTATTGCGTGAAGATGAAGTAAAAGGATCCATAACAAGAGAGGATGCCTTCAAAAATGCTCCCCTGCATGACAAACAATTTTTTAAAGTTCCGAAAGTAATAAAGAAATAGGCTATGAGCTTTTGGCTGCGAGCTATAAGCCAGGCATAAACAAGTAACCAGCTTATATGAGCATAATTCATCTGGAAAATATCCGCAAGAGTTATTTCATGGGGAAGAATGAATTGGAAGTGCTGAAAGGCATTTCGCTGGATATTTCCAAAAATGAGTACGTAGCCTTAATGGGTCCATCTGGTTCAGGCAAGAGTACGTTGATGAATATTTTAGGTTGCCTGGATACAGCCAGTGCAGGAAAGTATGTACTCAACAATAAGGATGTAAGTAAAATGGAAGATAATTCCCTGGCAGAAGTGCGGAATAAAGAAATAGGATTTGTGTTTCAGCAGTTCAATTTATTACCCCGCTTAACGGCCCTGGAAAATGTAGCATTGCCCCTTGTGTATGCAGGTATGGGGCGTAAACTACGAAATGAAAAAGCCCTGCACGTATTGGATATGGTAAGTCTTAGTGACCGCAGCCATCACCGACCTAATGAATTGAGTGGCGGACAATCACAGCGGGTGGCTATCGCAAGAGCGTTGGTGAATGATCCGGCCATTATACTGGCAGATGAACCAACGGGTAACCTAGATACCAAAACCTCTTATGAGATCATGGAAATATTTAACCGCATCCATTCCGGGGGAAATACCATAGTTCTTGTGACCCACGAAGAAGATATTGCCAATCATGCACACCGTATTGTGAGGCTTCGTGACGGAGTAATTGAAACCGATAAAAAGAATGAAAAAATGGGCAGCTATGCCTCGCATTAAAGATTTAAATTTTCGGGCGAATCACGATACAACTTTTCTTTTGTGAGATTTGTTTCAACTGAACATTCTTTCAATTATGGCTTCAAAGATTTATACTAAAACAGGTGACAAGGGAACAACCTCTCTTATTGGCGGCACCAAAGTTCCTAAATCTCATCTTCGGATTGAAGCTTACGGAACGGTGGATGAATTGAATTCTTATATAGGTCTTTGCAAAGATTTGCTCACAGACGAAAACAGCCGGGCCATTTTACTGGAAGTACAAGATCGTTTATTCACGATCGGCTCCTCATTGGCCTGTGACCCTATCAAAGAACCAAAAATGCGAATACCTGACCTCAAAGAAGAAGATGTTGTGTTGCTGGAAAAAGAAATGGATAAAATGAATGATGTTATTCCAGCGATGAAAAGCTTTATACTACCCGGTGGCCATGCTACTGTTTCGCATCTGCATATTGCCCGCTGCGTATGCCGCAGGGCTGAAAGATGTTGTGTAAGATTGGAGCTCGAAAGCCTGGAAGTGGACCAGGTTATTTTAAAATATCTCAATCGTCTCAGCGATTATTTATTTGTCCTCAGCCGTTATGCCGGGCACCAGTTACAGTTAAATGAAATTCCATGGAAACCCAGGGTATAGTTGACATCCAGATTAACTACTCACTATTTTCCCATCCTTCATATGCAGTACCCGGTCACTGAGCTGTGCCAGCTCTTCATTATGGGTAACAATCAGGAAAGTTTGATCGAATTGTTTACGCAGTTCAAAAAATAACTGGTGAAGCTCTGTGGCGTTGGCCGAATCAAGGTTACCCGTTGGCTCATCCGCAAAAACAATATCAGGTTTATTGATCAAAGCCCGGGCTACTGCCACTCTTTGCTGCTCACCTCCCGATAATTGATTAGGTTTATTTTCCATACGATGAGATAACCCCAGCATCGTAAGCAATTCTCTGGCCCTTTCTTCAACCTCTTTTTTCTTTTTGCCGGCCAGCCAACCGGGAATACAAACATTCTCCAAAGCCGTAAATTCAGGTAATAAATGATGGAACTGGAAAACAAACCCGATATGTTTATTTCGGAAGGTCGCCAGTTTTTTCTCACTCAATGAATGGATGCCTGCCTGGTTCATACTTACCTCGCCTGTATCAGCCCTATCCAATGTACCCAAAATATGGAGTAGTGTGCTCTTTCCCGACCCGGAGGGGCCTACTATTGATACGATCTCGCCTTTTTGTATGTCAATATCAACACCTTTCAACACCTCTACCTTGCCATACCGCTTATGAATATTTTTTCCGCTTAACATGCAGCTAAATTCCGTTTTAATTAATCAAATATCCATAAATCAAATCCACCGTCAAAAAGCATATTGGTAGTGGGAATGGGATTTTTAAGAAAATCTTCAAAATCCTGTCAGCAACTAATGATTTGGAAATTTCGTTAATACAACTACATTTGCCGAAAATTTGGGGTGTTTCCCGCCCTGGAATTTAGATCTTATTCATACATTAAAACCCTTGCGAAGATGTTTTGGACCTTAGAATTAGCCGCCTACCTTGAAGATGCTCCCTGGCCTGCCACGAAAGATGAACTGATAGATTATTCTATCCGTAGCGGTGCGCCCCTTGTAGTAGTGGAAAATCTTCAGGAACTGGAAGATGAAGGACAGGAAGTGTATGAAACCATCGAGGACATCTGGCCCGATTACACGACAAAGGATGATTTCCTTTTCAATGAAGATGAATATTAGAGCAGCAAGTACGAGCTATATAAAATTAAAGCCTCCTGTATTGGAGGCTTTTTAATTATGTTACCAGCTTCAATTCCCTATTCACCATTCACTATTGACTCATTCAGTCACCCCCAGCTTTTGCATCACCTCATTACTCACCCCGGTAGTAGAATATCCTCCATCATGAAAAAGATTTTGCATGGTCACCATACGGGTTAAATCAGAAAATAAAGTAATACAGTAGTTGGCACAATCTTCTGCGGTTGCATTTCCCAACGGGGCAATGGCATTAGCATAATCATAAAAATCGCCAAATCCTTTTATGCCGGTGCCTGCTGTTGTCTTGGTAGGTGATTGCGAAACGGTATTGATTCTCACTTTTTTCTCTACCCCGTAATGGTATCCAAAACTCCTGGCAATAGATTCAAGCATGGCCTTAATATCAGCCATATCGGTATAGAATGGATAGGTGCGCTGTGCAGCCATATAGGTAAGAGCCACTACACTTCCCCACTCATTAATGGCATCCAGTTTCTTGGCTACTGCCAGCATTTTATGAAAAGACATGGCAGATACATCGATACCCTTCATGAAATAATCGTAGTTAGATTCTGTGTAAGGAATGTTCTTACGAATGTTCACACTCATGCCGATGGAATGCAATACAAAATCAATTTTGCCTCCCAACACTTCCTGCGATTTCGTAAAAAGATTCGTTAGCTCCTCTACGCTTGTTGCATCAGCAGGTATGATCTCTGAACCTGTTGCTTCTGCCAGTTTTTTTATTTCGCCCATACGCATAGCAATAGGCGCATTGGTCAATACAAAAGTGGCGCCTTCTTCATGAGCTTTCTCCGCCACTTTCCATGCAATGGAGTTGGCATCTAATGCACCTGTTATAATTCCTCTTTTTCCTTTTAGTAGATTATAAGCCATATCATTTTTTTTGAGGTGGTAAAAATAAGGAGTTATTTAATCAGCTCCCCCGGAAACAAACGGGTAATAATAAATACCATAAAAAAAGAAAAAACAAAGACCAGCAGCAGGCAACTGATCATAAAAAGAAGCAACCGGGTAAAGGATTCCCGTGGACGTATCCACTGTTGAAAATATTTGCTGACGAAAAAACTTCCCACCAGGAACAAAGCGATCAGAAGAATGACAATGACAGATTGAAATTTCATGATGGCATTTTAATTCCTTACCATCTCCCTTGCATTTTCCATAGCAGCGGCCGTGGGTTTTTCACCACTCAGCATTTTAGCAATAGCGGTTATTCTTTCTTCCGTATTCAGCTTACGGATATTTGTTTTTACGGTGTCCTTTACGATCTCCTTATAAACAAAGAAATGGGCGTCCGCTTTACCGGCAATCTGGGGTTGATGGGTGATACAGATCACCTGCCGTGCCGAAGCCAGCTCTTTCATTATAATACCAACCTGCCTTGCCGCTTCACCGGAAATACCGGTATCAATTTCATCAAAGATCATCATGGGCAGATCGATAGACTGGGCCACCAATGATTTGATGCAAAGCATAAGGCGGCTTAATTCGCCTCCACTGGCTACTTTGCGAACGGGTTGAAATTGCCCGCTTTTGTTGGCATCAAACAAAAATTCAATGTTATCAGCACCAGCCGGGTTCAATGCTACTTCTTTTATTTCCACTTTCAATTTTGCATTGGGCATACCTACCTGGGTCAGTAATTTATTGACCTTATCTTCCAGTGGTTTCACCTGTTTCTTCCTGTTGCCTGATATTTTTGCAGCCAGTTGACGGGCTGCCGACAGCAAATGGTTCTTTTCATTTTCTTTTTCCTGTATCTGGGTATCAATATTCAATACTGCCTGCAATTTTTCATAAAGCTGTTGCTGGATTGTCAATAATTCGTTGGTGGAATTAACACCATGCTTCTTTTGCAGTTTATATCCCAGCGATAAGCGTTCATTCAATTGCTCTATCTTTTTCGGATCATAATTTATATGATTGCTGATGCGGTCTATTTCCTCAGCAATATCCTTTAATTCGATTTGCGCTGCCTGTAACCGTTGTAATACATTTCCCAGATCAGGATGATAAGAGGAGTAAACATTTAACTGGTTCAACAAACTCTTTAATTGCTGCACTAACGGTGTATCGCTTTCTTCCAATTCAAAAAACACTTTGCTCAATGTTCCTTTGATACCTTCAGCATTGCTCAGCAATTTTAAATCTGCATCTATATCTTCCAGCTCATTTTCTTTGAAACCAGCTTCATGCAATTCTGCGTATTGAAAATTATTATAATCCGCTTCTTTATCAAACTGTAGTTTTTGCTCTTTTAATGTTTCCCATTCTTTCTGCACTATTTGCCATTGCCGGTAGCTTTGCTGGTATTGAACTAATATGTCAGCATTTCCGGCCAATGCGTCCAATACATCCCGCTGAAAATTGCTTTCACCTAATTCTAACGTATCGAATTGCTGGTGCAGATCTACCAGTAATGAACTCAGCTGGTTCAGCTGTGATAAGTTAACCGGTGTATCATTGATAAAAGCTCTTGATTTTCCATTCACAGCTATTTCTCGGCGTACTACCAATTCGTCTGAGCTGTCAAATTCATTTTCTTCCAGGAAATTTTTTATTTGTCCGGCATTCAGAGAAGAGTTGTTGTTTACTTCAAATACGCCTTCAATCACTGATTTCTTTTCTTTGTTCACCAGCACGGTACTGTCTGCCCTTTCGCCCAGAATCAATCCCAGGGCTCCCATAATGATAGATTTACCGGCACCCGTTTCACCCGTAATGATATTGAGTGACCGGGAAAATTCTATTTCCAGTTCGTCAATGATCGCATAGTTCTGTATGGAAAGTTTCTGGAGCATTACAATCGCAAATTAGGCGTTAAAGGGAATGCTGTAAAATAAAAAACCTCCCGTTTAAGGCGGGAGGAAATAAAAAAAAGAAAAAATATTTATTTTATTTCAACATTGTTCGCTAATTCTTCATCCACAAGGATACGACCACAGTTCTCACACACCATTACTTTCTTGTGTTGTTTGATTTCACTTTGCTTTTGAGGAGGAATATAATAAAAGCAACCACCGCAGGCATCTCTTTCCACAGGCACTACTGCTAGACCATTGCGGTAACTTTTCCGGATCTTTTCATAGCTGGTAAGCAACCGGCTGTCTACATGCTGTTTTGCATCTGCAGCTAATTTATTAAAATGCTTCTCTTCTTTTTCATTAGCAGCAATGATCTTTTCCAGCTCGCCTTTCTTATTCGACAAAAGACTTTCTTTATTGGCAATATTCTTTTTTGCTTTTTCCAGCACTACTGCCTTTTCAGAAATTTCTTCTGTAGCGTCTTTAATATGTTTTTCCGCCAGCTTCACTTCCAGTTGCTGCATTTCAATTTCCTTATTGATTGCTTCAAACTCACGGTTATTTTTTACATTTTCGCTCTGCTTCTCGTACTTCTTTATTAATGCTTCCGCTTCTTTGATCGCTTCTTTTCGTTGCGAAATAAAATCAGTCACTCCATTGATCTCTTCTTCAATGCGGGTTTGGCGGGCATGTAAACCCAAAATCTCATCCTCCAGGTCTGCTACTTCCATAGGAAGTTCGCCTTTCAGAATATGGATCTCGTCCAGTTTGCTTTCGATCTTTTGAAGTGTAACGAGGGAGGATAATTTTTCTTCAACGGAAAATTCTTTAACGTTTGCCATGTTTTATTTGAAGTTTTAGCAGGTTCAGTAATAAAAAACAGGGTTCGTTATTACTGCTGTTTTAAGGACGGCAAAGGTAGGGAATTTTTGTTCCAAACGTTCAGCCAAAAGACTGATCGTGAACTGTTCACTTTCATAATGACCAATATCGGCAAGAAGCATGCGACCATTGGCGTCAAAAAATTCATGATACTTCAGATCAGCCGTGATATAGGCATCAGCTCCGGCAGCTAAAGCTTTGGCTACGAGGAAACTACCTGCTCCGCCGCAAATCGCTATCTTCTTTATTGTTTTTCCGGTAAAGGCCGTATGCCGGATGATGGGAAGAGCAAAACCGAGCTTGACCTTAGCCAGGAAATCTTTTTCTTCCAACGCTTCCGGCAATTCGCCAATCATCCCGGCACCAATCTGCGGATGAGAATTGCTTAACGAGATCACATCATAAGCAACTTCTTCATAAGGATGAGCGGATATCATCGCCGCTACAACCCTGTTTTCGAGCCAGGCGGGAAATATCACCTCTATCTTAATTTCGTTTTCTTCATGCCTTTCACCAATCTTACCTACAAAGGGGTCGGTGCCGATGCCGGCTTTAAAGGTTCCCTTACCGGGTGCATTAAAACTGCATTCACTGTAATTGCCGATGTGACCTGCTCCGGCTTCAAAAATGGCTTGTCGTACCTGTTCCGACTTATCAGCAGGTGCAAAGGTGAAAAGCTTTTTCAGGATATTATCTTTTGGTGATAATACAGAAATGTTTTCAAGACCTAATACAGCTGCCATTTTTCCATTCACACCATCAATCACATTATCGAGGTTAGTATGAATAGCATAAATAGCTATATCATTTTTGATGGCGGTGATGACGGTTCTTTCCACATAATTTTTTCCATTTATCTTTTTCAATCCACCAAAGATGATAGGATGATGTGCCACAATAAGATTGTAATTTTTTGCAATGGCTTCCCGAACCACTTCTTCTGTTGCGTCTAATGAACAAATAATACCGCTGCATTCCCAGTTACTGTTGCCGGTTATCAGTCCGGCATTATCATAATTTTCCTGGAGCGATGGATGAGCTATTGATTCCAGGTAAGAAATTATTGCTGCTATTTTCATTGCAGCAAGTTAGCAATTTGGTATCAGGGGAACTGGTAAAACACCTTCTTTTCTTTATCTTTAAGTATGGCACTGAATCCCCAGCAACAAAGCATTATCATCAACGAGATAAAAAAATCATTAGGCAAAAAGGACACAGATAATATCAGCCGTTATCAAATGGCTAAAGGCAGTATGCGGGTTAAGCGTTCTATCTGGAATAGTATCCGGAGTTTTTTATTTATGGCACTGGGAATTATTTCCGCCGGTTTTGGATTGGAAGGATTTCTGATACCCAGTGGCCTCATTGATGGCGGCGCTACCGGTATATCGTTGCTTACTAACCGGCAAACAGGCGTTTCGTTTTCCATTCTTATTTTATTGGTCAATGTGCCATTTATTCTTTTAGGTTGGAAACAGATCGGCAAAGGTTTTAGTATAAAAAGTATTCTCTGCATTGCTGTGCTGGCATTGGTAGTTGCTTTTATTCCTTTTCCGATGGTTACAACGGATAAAGTGCTGGTAGCAGTCTTTGGTGGATTTTTCCTGGGTGCCGGCATTGGTCTCACTATCCGTGGTGGTGCTGTAATTGATGGCACTGAGATATTAGCCATTTTCCTGAGCCGCAAACGAAGCATTTCCGTAGGCGATTTTATCATGCTTTTCAATATTGTTATTTTTTCTGTTGCCGCTTACCTCTATACTATTGAAATGGCATTATATTCCATCCTTACTTATATGGCTGCTGCCAAAACGGTTGATTTTATCCTGGATGGTATTGAAGAATTTACGGGTGTTACCATCATTTCACCACATACTGTTGAAATAGCTGAATTTATTAAACATAAAATGGGCAGAGGCCTTACCATTTATACAGGTAAAAAAGGGTTTGGCAAAAGGGGAGAATCATTAACCGCTACAGATATTATTTTTACCGTTGTTACCCGGCTTGAAATAAGCCGGCTTACGCAGGAAGTGGAAAAAATAGATCCTGATGCTTTTATTGTTATGCAGAGTATTAACGATACCCGTGGTGGTATGGTGAAAAAACGTCCATTGGATCATTAAAAAAATAACTGGTGTGCTAAAAACTTTGTTTGTCAAAACAAAATCTTTTGTACCTTTTCTCTTCATTCCATCCCTTTGGATAGCTACTTATCCGAAATAATCAACTAAACCGAGTCGGTATGCTTAAAAGAACAAAAGGTCGTGTCCTGCTTACGCTGCTGGTGATAACCGGGTTGGCAGGAACATTAAACGACACTACTATTTCCAGTAAGGAAAGAAAAGTATCAGCTAACCTGATGAAAGAAACCAAAACTGAATTGATCAAAAGTGTAAAAGGATTATCGGATGCCCAGTTGAATTATAAACAAGCTCCCGATCGCTGGTCAGTAAAACAATGTGTTTATCATATAGCATTGTCAGAAAAAGCTTTGTGGCAACTACTTGAAGCCACGATGAAAGCTCCTGTCAACCCGGATAAACGATCTGAGATAAAAGTAACGGATGAACAATTAATAAAAATGATGGAGGACAGGACCAATAAAGTAAAAACAAATGAAATGCTTGAGCCAAAAGATGGTTCCTACAAATCGCTCGAGGACGCCTTAACTGATTTTAAGGAAAATAGAACAGAGCATATTAAATACATTAAATCCACCACGGAGGATCTGAGAAATCATGTGGTGCAGTTGCCTTTTGGTTGGATTGATTGCTACCAGCTAACCCTGATGGTGGGTGCCCATTCAAACCGGCATACCCAACAATTAAATGAAGTAAAAGCTGATCCGGGTTTTCCCAAATAATAACTAACTCAAGGTTGAAAAACCTAGGCCCCGCAGTTCCCGTAAGAACGAGGGGCTTTTCTTTTATAAGGGTAGAACTAGGCTGAATAAAAGAATTCTAAAAACTGTTTGCTATTGGTCGTTAAGTGATTAAGTGTCAGTTGGTAATTACTATTGGAAAACCAGCAGGATATTTCTATTTTGTGGCCGAAACTTATCTATGAACAAATTTTTTACAGCATTATTATTACTTGTTATGTTTTCGGGTTGCAAAAAGGCCGTCGAAAACATTCAACAAGACCTGGTGATAAAAGCCATGACGGACGGTCAATGGGTGGTTACTACTTTCACCGAAAACGGCGCTACTATCACTTCCAGTTTTTCCGGCTATAAATTTCAATATTATGCCGATAAAACGGTTGATGCTATCAAAAACGGCGTATTTGAAAAAAAGGGTACCTGGGATGGCAATGCTTCTACAATGACCACTTCAGCCAATTTTACGAATGCTACAAATCCGCTCGTTCTTATTAATGGAGATTGGCATATTGACCGCAATAGCTGGACATTCGTGGAAGCTACTCAAACTATCAACGGCACCACAAAAACAATGCGGTTAGATAAGCAGCCATAAAATGCCTTTATTTTATTTGACATCTCCCTACCCTAAGCTAAGTAAAACAATCCCTACAGTGCTCCTTTAAATTTCAATTATTTTATACAACCTGCACAACTGGTTTAACTATTAATGCGTTATTCAGTCAACTCCACCAGTAAACAGGGAATAATCTTTGCTTGTATTGAATACTTATCAAAATTGACCCTTGAGAAAAAAACAAGATACCACCCTTCCAAAACTAATTGTCCTTTTACCTTTTTTTCTGCTTACTGCAGTGCTGCAATGCTATTCCCAGAATCCGGTAGCTAATTTTACGTCCAACACCACTTCCGGATGTTCGCCTTTATTTGTTCAATTTACTGATCAGTCAACTGGCAATCCGTTTTCCTGGAGTTGGGACCTTGGAAATGGTCAATTATCTACAGCCCGTAATCCTGTAGGCACTTATTCGCAGCCCGGCACCTATACTGTACGGTTGGTAGTAAAAAATTCGGCAGGCATTGATGAAGAAATTAAAACGAATTATATAACTGTTTCTCCATCGCCACAGGCATCTTTTTCAGCCAATATCACTACGTCATGTGTGCCTGCCACTATTCAATTTACTGATCAATCCACTACTCCTCCCGGGGCTGGTGTTATTACCGATTGGTTATGGGATTTTGGTGACGGCAATACCAGCATTCAACAAAATCCCTCTCATATTTTTACAGCTACAGGGTTTTATACTATTTCATTACGAATCAAAAGTACCAGCGGTTGCCAGAGTTTTGTTTCTATCGGTAGGTATATCCGGGTAGTGAGTGGAATTAGTGCAGATTTTAGCTTTTCCCAGCCGGGTACTTGCCAGGCACCTTTTCTTATCAATTTCCAGGATCAATCAAGTGGGCCAGGTACCCTTACTTATTTATGGAGTTTTGGAAATGGCGGTCCCACTTCAACGTTACAAAATCCTTCCAGCACTTATGCTGCTACAGGAACATATCCTGTTCAATTAAATGTGCAAAGCAGTCTTGGTTGCAGCGGCACTATTACAAAAAATATTACGATCACCGGAAAAACAACTGACTTTATTGCACCGGCAAGTATTTGCATCGGGCAAACTGTTACGTTTAAAAATAATTCTTCACCACCCCCTCTTTCTTCTTCCTGGGATTTTGGTGATGGCACCACCTCATCGCAAACCAGTCCTACCAAAACATTTTTTAATGGCGGCGCCTACCAGGTAAAGCTTATTAATAATTATGGCAACTGCAGTGATTCAATCACTAAAACCGTAAATGTAATCAGCCAGCCGGCTGTTAATTTCACAGCAAACGACAGTACAGCCTGTTCAGCACCTTTTACAGTTAAATTTACTGATACAAGCCCTGCAGCATCTACATGGATCTGGGATTTTGGTGATGGCGGAACATCTATACAACAAAACCCAACTCATACCTACACCAGTTCAGGTAATTTTAATGTAACACTATCCATTACATTACCCGGTGGATGTAGTAATACTATCACCAAAAACCAATTCATAAAAATCCAATCCACTACAGTTGGTATAGCTAATGTGCCTGCCGGAGGATGTATTCCCTTTACGTTTAGTCCCCTGGCGGCAATACAATCGGTGGATAGTATTGTCAGCTATGTATGGGACATGGGTGAACCCGGAGGGATTTACAATACGCAGTTTCCTACGCATACTTATAATTCGGTGGGCAATTATACAGTCACTCTCACTGTTACTTCACAAAGCGGTTGTGTGAGAACAGTCACTGTTCCTAATGGAGTAAGAACGGGAACTCATCCTACAGTTAATTTTAGTTTAACACCGAATAATGTTTGCGCCAGCACACCAGTTCAGTTTACTGATCTTTCCATCACTTCACCCGGCGCTTTTGTGCAATGGCTTTGGGATTTTGGCGACAGCACTACTTCCATATCACAAAACCCGCAACATGTTTATGTAGATACGGGAGCTCTCGTTGTTAAACTTATTGTATCTAATAACGGGTGCCTCGATTCAGCATTTCAACCCATACGGGTTCTTCCACCCGTTGCTATATTTGGATACAAGCTAAATTGTAACAACAGAACGCAGGTTACTTTCCTCGATAGTTCTTTAGCCAACCCGATCTATGGACCGGTTACGTATGAATGGAGAATGGGCGATCCTGCTAACACGATTATCTTTGGATCAACTCCCCCTGTTTTTAATTATCCTGCCATCGGAACGTATACGGCAACACTTATTGTAACCAATGGTCCCTGTTCTTATCAAACCACCAAACAGATTATCATTGCAGACGAGCCGGCTGGTTTTACTATCAGTAAGAATCCCATTTGTAAGAGTGAAGTATTTACATTATCAGCTACTACCAGTACCCCGGCTCATATTAAAGATTACACATGGTCAATAGGTACTGCGACCATCAGTGATACAACCCGGAGTATTCAATACAATCTTTCAGCGTATGGCAGCTATGATGTCACCCTGACATTAGAAGACATTAACGGATGTTTCAATACACAGACCATCGCCAATTATATCACTGTCAGCGGACCTATTGCCAATTTTTCACCAAACGGTCCCGGAGGATGTGTGAACAGCACTATTGGCTTTACTGATCTTTCCACACCGGCAGGTGCTATTACGCAATGGACCTGGAATTATGGTGATGGTAATCAACAAACCTATACCAGCCCGCCATTCAATCATACTTATGTACAAACTGGCAGCTATAGCGTAAGCCTGATGATAAAAACTACTGCAGTTTGTGCTGATACAATAACGCTTCCCAATTCCGTAATAATTACACAGCCTGTTGCAGCGTTTAAAGGAGATACTATTTATTGTCCGTTAAGTCTGTTGCAATTTGTAGATACTTCAAGCGGTTCCGGGCTAACACATACCTGGTATTTTGGAGATGGAGGAACATCCACTTTACAAAATCCAACACACTCCTATCCCATGGGAAATAATGCGTATAATGTAAAATTGGTAATAACTGATATGGTAGGATGCCGGGATTCAGTAACAAAAAATCAATATGTAAAGATCAGGAGTCCTCGTCCGGCATTTAGTATGATAGACAGTATCGGAGTTTGTATCCCCTTAATTACTTCATTCAACTTCCTGGGTACAGACTATCAAAGTTTCTATTGGGATTTTGGAGATGGAGGAACAGGTTCAGCTCAGAATCCATCTCATTTCTATAATTTATATGGAACATTTACTCCAAAGCTTTATTTAATAGGACCGGGTGGATGCATTGATTCAGCGCAGTCTACGGTAAAGGTATATGATCCCAGTACTGATATGCAGATAGCAGCTTCTCCTGTTTCAGCATGTAATACTATTACTACTAATTTCAATCTTACTACTTTGCCGGGCTTTAAATTTAAATTCTACTTTGGAGATGGTAAAGTAGATTCTTCACAACAAGCTACTCTTTCACACTCTTATAATTCCCCGGGTGTTTACTACCCTTATATTATTGTATCCGACAAATTTGGTTGCGACGCAGTTCACTATGGAGAACCCATTTATGTGTATGGAGCTATACCACTCTTTGGAAAAGATAAAAAAGAGTTTTGTGACCTGGGCGAGGTATTTTTTATAAACTATACCTTGAATAATGATCCTATTGTTTCAACGGTATGGGATTTTGGTGATGGTAATACCAGTACTGCCTGGGAACCTTCTCACATTTTTTCTGGTGCGGGCACTTATCTTGTAAAACTTACTGTATCTACCCAAAATCAATGCACCAGTTCTTATACAGATACTATCCGGGTATATCAAACACCACAATTAAGTATTACAGGTAAGGATACCTTGTGTATTAACAGTGCCGAAATATTCAATGGAGTTTTATCACAGCCCGACTCTACCATTACATGGCAATGGAATTTTGGAAATGGCAGTTCTTCCCCATTACAAAATTCACCTGTTGTATATACTGCAACGGGCAATTATACAATAAGCCTGACTGCTGCCAACAAATTAGGTTGTTCCGACACCGAAACTCATTTGATCAATGTGGTGGGATTACCTACTGCTGTTGCTGTTACAAATCCATTATCAATTATTTCAGGAGGCTCAACTACTTTGAATATGAATTACACGGGACCGATCGTATATTATAATTGGCTGCCCACACAAAACCTGAGTTGTACAAATTGCATGACTCCTGTTGCCAATCCCCAATTTACAACCCGGTACGTCGTACAAATTGAAGACAGGTATGGTTGTAAAAATTCGGGAGAAATAACCGTGCAGGTTGTTTGTACAGGACAAAACTTTTTTATACCTAACACTTTTTCACCAAATGGTGACGGAAGCAATGATGTATTTTATCTAAGAGGCACCGGTTTATTTCGTGTAAAAGTTTTACGGGTCTTTAATCGTTGGGGTGAACTTGTTTTTGAGAAAAGAGAATTCCCGGTGAACAATCCAGTCTATGGATGGGATGGATCATACAAAGGGAAAAAAGGACAGGCAGATGTTTATGTATACCAGCTGGAAATACTTTGCAATAATGGTGAATTGATAAAATATGCCGGCAATATTGCCCTTATTCAATAAGTGTGAAGAAATGAAAAGTAAATGGATCATAGTGATAATGCTGAACCTGTTATTGAATAAAACAATGCAGGCACAGGATATCCATTTCTCACAATTCTTCGAAGCACCGTTATTGCGCAATCCATCACTGGCCGGTATATATACAGGTGATATAAGAGTGCAGGCGGTATACCGTGATCAATGGAGCAGTGTAACCAATGCTTACAAAACGGCTTCATTAAATGGCGAATATAAAATGCCAGTTGGTAAGGCCGATGATTTTGTAACAGTAGGTATGCAGATGCTGTATGACCGTGCCGGCACAATTGGCTGGACATCTACCCATGTTTTACCGGCATTGAATTATCATAAATCTCTCAGCAATGATCATAACAGCTATCTTTCATTAGGTTTTATGGGCGGATTGGTGCAACGAAGATTTGACCGTTCAAAAATGACCACCAACTCGCAGTATGATGGATTGGGGGATGGAGAAAGTTTTCAAACAGCTTCTTACACTTATCTGGATGGAAGTGTTGGCATGAGTTATAACGCCAACCTGAATGACAAACCTGATAATAATTTTTTTATTGGTGCAGCCTATCATCACTTCAACCGGCCCAACAATTCGTTTTACAGGAATGCAACGGTTGAGCTAAATCCAAAATGGGTCTACTCTGGTGGAATAAAATTTAGTGTATCTGAATATGCTTATCTCACCTTGCAGGCCGATCATTCGAAACAGGGAGCTTATACCGAAACTGTAGCTGGCGGAATGTATGGCCTCCGGCTGGGTGCTGATCCCGATAATCCTGATTATACCATACATGCCGGAGCTTTTCTCCGGTGGAATGATGCCCTGATTCCTGTTATCAAAATTGATTATTCTCCTTTTTCAGTGGCCCTCAGTTATGACGTAAATATTTCCAAACTGAAACCTTCAAGCTATGGCCGTGGAGGGGCTGAGCTTTCTGTATCCTATATCGGATTTCTTGACCGGCTGAAAAGATCAACAGAGAATTCTCTTTTATGTCCCCGCTTCTAATTTAAAAATCTAACTTTTCGCTGAATTATTTGTTTGAATATTCCATTCAACAAGCTCAATTATCAGGCATGAAAATAGAAATTGGTCAACAAGCTCCGGATTTTACGCTTTACAATAGCGAGAAAAAGCAGGTAACGCTTTCTGATTTAAAAGGTAACAATGTTTTACTGCTGTTTTTCCCCCTGGCCTTTACCAGCGTATGCACCGAAGAATTATGTAATATCCGGGACAATATCAGTTTCTATAATGATGCCGGGGCAACTGTGCTCGGAATTTCAGTAGACTCCCTTTATTCTTTAGCAAAATATAGGGAAGAACAACACCTCCATTTTCAGTTATTAAGCGATTTTAATAAAGAAGTTTCGTCATTATACGGCTCCTTATATGAACAATTTGGATATAATATGAAGGGAGTATCCAAAAGATCGGCCTTTATCATCGATAAAGAAGGCATTATCAGGTATGCAGAAGTACTGGACAAGGCAAGTGAAATTCCCAATTTTGCTGAGATAAACTCCGTTCTTTCCAAATTAAAATAAAAAATACAGTTAAAGATCAATCGGTTATAGTATGTAAGTTATTGGTCCATAGTGATGGGTATTTTTTACGGCAAAGGCTTTGCATTACTAAAAAAAACATACTATTATTGAAAAATAAAAGTAAATTTGATTCGTTGCGTAAACTTATTACCATACTATCCTTTATTCTGTTAATTGCCATTCATTCACAAGGCCAGGGATCCCGTAACACCCCATCCACAGACCCGGGTATTACGCTTAATACCTACCCTAACCCGGCAACTACCTATATAACTTTCGACCTGCAAAAAGGGTTTGAAAAAGGCTTGTCTATCCAGGTGTTTAGCTTTTTGGGTAGAAAAATGTACGAAAGTCAAAGCCTGACTGAAAAAACCACTATTGATCTAAGCGAATACAACAGGGGCGTTTATATTTTCCAGCTTAAAGATCAAACCGGCCGCATCATCAAATCAGGCAAGTTCCAGGTCTCCAAATAATCTTAGTTTGATCTTTATTATTCAACCTGCACAATCAGGAATTTGAGATATTGTGTATTCTCCATATGCCAGATAACAGGATGATCTGATGCCTGCACCTGGAAAATGACTTGTCTTAATTTTCTTCTCGCATCTTTGGCAGCCATCTCAATGATCTGTAAAAACATTTCAGCATTTACAAGATTTGTACACGAAGAGGTGACTAAAAAGCCTCCTGACTTTACTAGTTTCATACCCCTGAGATTGATCTCTTTATAACCCGTAATGGCTTTTTGTAGGGTTTCCCTGCTTTTCGTAAAAGCCGGTGGATCCAGCATTACAACATCATATTGTCTTCCCTCCTTTCCCCATTGTTTCAGCACATCAAATGCATTAGCTGTTTCAAACCGGCAAATTTTATCCAAATTATTAAGCGCTGCATTTTTGTTAGCCTGTTGTACTGCGTTGTCGGAAATATCAAGGCCCAGTACTGACCTGGCGCCGTAATGAGCAGCATGAATTTCAAAAGTACCTGTATACGTAAATGCTCCCAGCACATCTGCGTCCTTAACTATATGCTGAATCGCTCTTCTATTATCCTGCTGGTCTAAAAAATAACCTGTCTTTTGTCCATTCTCAATATCAACATAAAATTTTAACCCATTCTCACGGATGATGATCTTTGTATCAAAAGGGGCAGATAAAAATCCTTTTTGCTGTGGCAATCCCTCCAGCTCTCTTACCGGTACATCGTTCCGTTCATAGATGCCTTTAGGGTTGAAAATTTCAGTCAACGCTTTTACAATCGAAGGCTTCCAGCTATCAATACCCAGGGCCAGTGTTTGAATCACAAAATAATCATTGAACTTATCAATGATCAATTGTGGCAACGAATCTGCTTCGCCAAATACAAGTCTGCAATTTTCAATATACCCCAGTTTCTTACGATAAGCCCAGCATTCAGCTATACGATCATGAAAGAATTGCTCATTGATTTCTACGTTTTTATTTCTTGTGAGGAGGCGAACTACTATTTGTGATTTAGGGTTGATATATCCTTTCCCAACAAATTTTTTATCATGCGTAAACACTTCAACCGTTTCGCCACCCTTCACTTCCCCTTCTATTTTATCAACTTCATTATTGAAAATCCAGGGATGACCATTTACAATACGGTGAGATATCCTTTTATTCAGGTACACTTTGCTCATTCGGCGAAGATAAAGACCCGGGCCCGGAAAGCCGTGAGATCGCTTTTATAAGAGAATGTCTTCATGACTCTTTCACGAAGGAGCTTTCGGACTTTCTGTCCCAAACTCTCTATTGGCAGTATTCTTGACAGCCTTACCTTTGCAAACAATTTGTACAAAAAATGGCAGAAAAAGATATGAAGGAACAGGAAAATAACCAGTCGGGGGCTAATATAGGTTTTGACATCAACACCGATGAAAACCAACAGGGTACAACTCACCTCAATGACCCGGTAGTAGAAGAATCGGAGGTAGAAAAGTTAAAGGCTGAATTAGAAGAGTCCAAAGATAAATTTCTTAGAAAAGTGGCCGAGTTTGATAACCTCAGGCGACGTAGCGCTAAAGAAAGAGTAGAGTTGATACAAACAGCCGGCAAAGAAGTAATCACCGACCTGCTGGAGGTATTGGATGATTGTGACCGGGCTCAGAAACAATTAGAAACCAGTGAGGATGTAGCTGCAATAAAAGAAGGCGTGATGCTGGTGTTCAATAAATTCAGGGCGAAGATGCAGGCGAAAGGTGTAAAAGCAATGGAAACGATTAACCAGGAGTTCAATCCTGATCTGCATGATGCTATTACAGAAATTCCAGCGCCTTCAAAAGAACTGATCGGTAAAGTTGTTGATGAATTGGTGAAAGGTTACTATCTGAATGATAAAATCATCCGTCACGCAAAAGTTGTAGTAGGAAAATAAAAAGTGTATGTTTCCATATATCGTATCATAGCATACGGTTTATGGAAATGGTTCCCGCATACGTAGCATAAAGCTCATAGCTTATTTTATGGCAAAAAGAGATTTTTACGAAATATTAGGAGTTGCAAAAACAGCTTCAACCGATGAGATCAAAAAAGCATATCGTAAGGTAGCTATGCAACATCACCCCGATCGTAACCCGGGTGATAAAGCTGCAGAAGAAAAATTTAAGGAAGCCGCTGAAGCTTATGAAATATTAAGCGATACGGATAAAAAAGCACAGTACGATCGTTATGGACATGCTGGCGTAAGCGGAAATGGTCGTGGTGGCTATAGCGGTGGTGCTGGTATGAATATGGAAGATATCTTCAGCCAGTTTGGTGATATTTTTGGTGAGGATGTTTTCGGAAGTTTTTTTGGCGGTGGTCAAAGAGGCGGACGCGGCGGACAAAGAAGCCGTGGAGTAAGAGGCAGCAATCTCCGGATCAAATTAAAACTCACTTACGAAGAAATTGCCAAGGGTGTTACTAAAAACATCAAAGTAAAAAAATATGTTGTTTGCACTACCTGTAGTGGTTCCGGCGCAAAAGATAAGGGCAGTGTGCAAACCTGTGGCACCTGTGGTGGTAGCGGACAAGTGAGACGGGTGCAGAATACTTTCCTTGGCCAGATGCAAACGGTAACAACCTGTCCAACCTGTAATGGTGAAGGTTCAACTGTAACAGCAAAATGCGGAACCTGTAAAGGTGAAGGAAGAATGTATGGTGAAGAAACGGTGAGCATTGATATTCCTGCGGGTGTGCAGGAAGGCATGCAATTAAGCATAAACGGAAAAGGAAATGCAGGCGAAAGAGGTGGTATGCCGGGTGATCTTATTATCCTGATCGAAGAAGAACAGCATAAAGATTTGCATCGCGATGGTCTCAACGTTGCCTACGATCTTTATATATCATTTACCGATGCGGTATCCGGCACCCAGCTTGAAGTGCCTACAATTGATGGAAGGGCAAAGATTAAAATTCCGGCGGGTACGCAAAGCGGAAAGATATTCAGGTTAAAAGGAAAAGGGTTTCCTGCTGTTAATTCCTATGAAAAGGGTGATCAGTTGATTCACGTAAATGTATGGACACCTCAACAGGTAAGCTCAGAAGAAAAAGCAATGCTGGATAAATTAAGTCATTCGCAAAACTTCAAGCCCCAGCCTGATAAAAATGAAAAAGGATTTTTTGATAAGATAAGAGAGATGTTCTCTTAATTATTAATGGATCGCTGAACTCCCTCTTTTCTTTTTCACTTTTGAATAAAGTGTTTTGGCCTGTTGCACCAGCACGGTAAATTCTTTTTGCAAAGTATCTCCGGGTTTTATTGATTGACTGGCTAACGCATGTATATAATTCCAGGAAACATCTTTTGTAAACGAAGATTCTTTCAGCAATGAACCAAACATGATCACCGCTGCAGAGAACTGGTAACATTTATCCAGCTTTTCAAATGGCGTAAAATTAAAATAGCTGGCAATAGCTGTATTCTTCTGAACAGCATCATTGGGTAGCCGGTAGTTTATTTGTATGGCAGCAAAATTTCCAGTATTAGCATTTTCCCGTACAGCAGTTTTATTCATTTCTGCAGGTACGATTTCAAAAACACCCACCATAGAATGACCCGAGCCGATCTCTCCACCTTCTATCACTGACAATGAATCTTTCAAAGCTCCGACCCTGTTATCGAACCCAATCAACCGGTACTCCTTTACATATTCCGGGTTGAAGTTTACATTCATATACACATCATCGGCAACTGCATACAGTGTTTGTGTAAATTCTTTCAGCAATACTTTTTCAGCCTCGGTAAAATTATCGAGATAGGCAAAGTTGCCATTCCCTTTTTTTGCCAATGTCTGGATTTTTGAATCTTTATAATTACCCATCCCTACACCCAAACAGGTAAGGTATATTCCAGACTCCCGCTGCTGGGAGATCAATTCATCCAGATCGGATTCTGTTTTTAAGCCCACATTAAAATCTCCATCGGTAGCCAGTATCACCCGGTTGTTACCATTTTTTATAAAATGATTCCGGGCCACGCTATAAGCTATTCTTATTCCTGATTCTCCAGGGGTGGAGCCACCGGGTGCCAGCTCATCAATAGCTTTCAATATCTTTTCCTTTTCAGCACCACTGGTGGTATTCAGCATAATACCTGTTGTGCCGCCATACACCACTATAGCTACAGAATCTTTTTCCCTTAGATTATTGACGAGTAACCGGAACGCTGATTTTAATAAAGGCAACCGGTTTGGCATATCCATAGAACCGGATATATCAATTAAAAAAACAAGATGGCTGGACGGAAGTGTGTCAAGATTTAATTTCCTGGAAGAAAGATTAATATAGTATAATTGATTAGCCGCATTCCATGGACAGTTGGTCAATATCGTCTTTACATTAAAGACTTCGCCCGGACCGGGTTCAGTATAATTAAGGTTAAAGTAATTCAGCATCTCTTCAATCCTCACTGCATCGGGTGGCACAATAGAGTTGAGTGTAATGAACCGGCGTATATTACTGTAAGAAGCCCGGTCCACGTTCAGCGACATACCCGTACTTGGAAATTTTTTCGCATTCACAAAACGGTTTTCTATAATGCTTGCATACGTTTCATCACCTGCAAACCATTTTCGTTGTTCCTCTCTCTCGAGGTCTTTTGTTTGCGAAAGCAGTTTATCTCTCCGGACATTTGTAATGTTAACCGGAATCAGTTTTAATTTTAAATTGATATAATTATCTGCATTGGCAACTACCTTCTCCGTCCTGTAGCCATCAAGTTTGAACGTAAATGTATCAATCTGCTGAGTGCTGACGATACCGAATGTACCGTAAGCACCTGTTTTATAAAGATAGCCGGTGCTGTGATGAATAATGGTAACGTTTTGTAATGCATTGCCCGACTCATCCTTCACCTCTCCCCGGATATAATACTGCTGGGCATGAACGGAGAAGCTACTGCAAACTAATAAGAGCAATATGTGGCAAGCGGTCTTCAGATGGATATTTTAGTCCGAAAAATTACGAAAAAAAGAGGAGAGCCTATAATTTATACCAATTGGTAAATCTCCTTGAAATTGCGGCCCAGTCCATCATAATCCAGTCCATAACCAACTACAAATTTGTTGGGAATAGCAAACCCGATATAATCCAATGTAAGCGGAAATTCAGTAGCATCGGGCTTATGCAGCAGGGTAGCTATGCTGAGCGACTGAGGTTGCTGGTGTTCGAGCCTCGGAAGAAAATTATGCAGGGTCTTACCCGTATCTACAATGTCTTCAACAATTACCACATCCTTTCCAAACAGGTCATCATCCAGGCCGATAGAGGTTATCACTTTACCGGTTGTTTCCATTCCTTTATAAGAAGCTAATTTGATAAAACAAATATCAGCTTCAACAGTCAATTGCTTAAAGAGATCGGAAGCAAACATGAATGAACCATTCAGTATGGCTATAAAAAAAGGTCGTTTACCGGTGTAATCTTTATTGATGGAAGCAGCCATTTCTTTGATCCGTGCCTGGATAACTTCTTCGGAAAGATAGGTCTCGAAAGATTTATCATGCACTTTGATAACTGACATAATGTTGGTTGCTTGTGATGAGTTAATTAGTTCCGGCTTACTGATTTCACCGAATTGGGTATTGAATAATTATTTTTCAATGCCAGCTTAGGCATCACGGTCGATTTACTACGCAGTGATAATTTTTCACCAATAGCAGGTTGTTCGCTTTCTTTCAGCCAATTGTATTCAAGCAACGTCTCCAAACGAATTGCCTGCACCTGGGCAATATCACGAAGTGATTCACCCGGCTTTACGGTATGAAACTCTTCATTCCCTGTTTTGCGTTTGCGCTGCAGGTAAACCAACTGATCCGTAGCTGCTGTTTCACTTTGATTCATATCATTGAACTCAAATATTCTTGCCAGGGGGATATTGTATTGTTGTGCTATCGTAAGATAAGGAGTGCCTTTTTTAATAAACACCACTTTTGTTTCATTGATCTTAAACTCGCCATCAGGATAGGATGGCGTTACCGGCACTACTATGTTTTCCTCTGGTGGCGTCACCATTACTTCAGGGGTTGCAGGTGTACTGGTTTCCGTTTTTGTAAAAACCACATCACTCTCTTTCATTTTTCCCAATGCTATTAATGTATAATCCTGTAGATGATAATCTTCAACCAGCTTGATTATAATTGAAGGATACTTAGGATTGGTAGCATAGCCAGCTTTTTTCAATCCATTCGCCCAGCCCTGGTAATCCATAGGATCAAGTTCAAACAGGCTGGCATACCGGGAACTGCTTTTTAAAAAATTGGAATGGTCGCGATAAGAATCTTCCGCTGAAGGATATTTACGAAAACATTCTCCTCTTGCATCATCATCATGAGAAACAGACTCTCCTGTCCAGGTGTTTTTACATTTTATACCAAAATGATTATTTGATTTTGTTACCAGCACGCTGGTACCGGCAAATGTTTCATGAATGCCCTGCGCCAGTTTTATAGAGGCGGGTACTCCTGTTCGCAGCATTTCTTCGATCGCCAGTTTTTTATAGGTGTCAATATATTGTGCAATCACTTCAGGCGGTTGCGCCATTGCCAGTAAGCTGCCTGCTAGTACAAAAAAAAGAAGGATAAATTTTCGCAAATGCTGCATAAGGTAAATCGTTATAGTTTTCTGATCAGGTATAACCCGTCACGGATCGTTAATATTACTTTCTCGATATCAGTACGGTCTTTGATAAATTCATTAAAGGCTTTGATGCCAACAGCACTCTTTCCTTTTACTTCCTGCTCCAGTACCTGACCATGAAAAAAGATATTATCAGCTAAAATAAACCCGTTTTTTCGAAGACGGGGCAAAACAAGGTTAAAATATTCAATATACGCCGGTTTATCAGCGTCTATGAAAACAAGATCCCAGGTTTCATTCAATTCGGAAATGATTTCTAACGCATTACCTGTATGAGATATTATTTGGTGAGCATAAACAGACCGGTCAAAAAAAGACCTGGCGTTCTGAGCATCTTCTTCCCGTAGCTCGATGGTATGCAACTGACCATCATCTGACAAACCTTTGGCCAGGCATAAAGCGCTGTAGCCGGTGAAAGTGCCGATCTCCAAAATCCTCCGGGGATTGATCATACAACTGATCATTTCCAGCACCTTACCCTGCAGGTGACCACTGAGCATGACATACTCTTTATGATTTGCCAGGGTATAATCATTGACCTCTTTCAGCAATTTTTCTTCTGGCGAAGAAAATGTCTCCGCATAGGATTGTACCTGGGGATTGATCAGTTCCAAGGATAAATTTTTTCAAAGATAAAACTATCAGGCGGGTCTGAATGCTGTATTTACAGCAGTATCTTTTTTTGAAATACTATATAATCCCAGGAAAGTAATAATGCCATTAATTAAAATCAGTTCCGGCCCGATCTTGTACCCGTTAAATATTGATCTTGAAATTTCACTCAGCCCCAGTTTCACATGCAGTATACCTTCATAGTACCCGGGATTGCAAAACATATCAAGCATCAGTGTAAGTAATGGACCGGCAATACAAACTACCCAGATAAGTTTTTCGTTGAGCTTCCTGTGTGTAAGTATTCCAAATGAGAATAAACCGAGCAGGGGCCCATAGGTAATGCCGGCAAACTTGATAATAAATTGAATAATAGATTTATCATTGATGGCTTTAAAGATTAAAACCATTACCAGGAAAACAGCGGCAAATGTTATATGAACCATCAACCTCTTCTTTTTTTTCTCTTTCTCATTCAATGAAGATTTTGAAAAGCCAAGTATATCAATACAAAAGCAGGAAGTAAGCGAGGTGATAGCGCCATCCACACTGGGAAACAAAGCAGAGATCAATGCAATAATAAATATGACGCCAATAGTGGCAGAAAAAGTATCACCCAATGCGATGGTAGGAAACAGGTCATCACCCGTTGCAGTAATGCCATTGGCTGAAGCATACACATACAATACTCCACCCAGCACCAGGAATAACAAGTTCACAAAAACAAGTATCGTACTCATCGTCATGATATTCTTTTGTGAACTGCCCAGCGTTTTCACACTGATATTCTTTTGCATCATTTCCTGGTCAAGCCCTGTCATCGTAATGGTGATGAACATGCCACCCAATATTTGTTTCAAGAAGAAAAAATTACTTTTCACATCACTGTTAAAAATCTGTGTATAGCCTTTAGCCTCCATCATTTGCCAGGCGCCGCCAAAATCAGTTCCCAATGCTTTTATTAAAACAATAAGACAAACTACTAATCCTACCAGCATACCGGTGGTTTGTAACGTGTCGGTGAAGATGATGGTCTTCACTCCACCTTCAAATGTATAAAGCATGATGAGTACAAGTATCACCAATGCCGTTACAATAAAAGGGACACCGAGTTTATCAAGAATAAAAAGTTGCAGGATATTTATGACAAGGTATAACCGGGCAGTAGCACCCACCGTTCTGGATAGAATAAAGAAAAAAGCGCCGGCTTTATGGGCACTTACACCAAATCTTTTTTCGAGATAAGTATAAATGCTGGTCAGGTTCATCCGGTAATAAAGAGGGAGTAACACAAAAGCTATTACCACATACCCGATCATATAACCCAATACCAACTGAAAATAATTGAAATTGATCTTACCTACATCTCCCGGCACACTGACAAACGTAACCCCGGATAAAGAAGTACCGATCATACCAAAGGCCACGAGCATCCAGTTACTGTTCCGGTTACCAATAAAAAAGGAATCATTATTAGAATTACGGGAAGTGTACCAGGCTACACCTAACAATAAAAGAAAATAACCTATTACGAAAGAAAAAAGAACCAGAGGAGACATATAACCGGGTTTGTGTTAATCAATAGTTACTAATCAAAAATGTGCAATACAGAATTTTGAAGATAGACAAATTTACTATCCCTTTGCGCCAAATTTATTCTAATAATGTCCATTCATTCACTTGCCGTTTTTTGCGGTTCAAAAACAGGAAACAATCAATTATATACAGAACATGCAATGCAGCTTGGTGAGTTGATGGCTGATAAAAAGATAAAACTCGTTTACGGTGGAGGCAGTGCCGGCCTGATGGGCACAATAGCAGATACCGTGATGAAGCATAACGGAAATGTTACAGGCATCATTCCAAAAATTTTACTCGAATGGGAAGTGCAGCATCGTGGTATTACCGAATTGATAATTGCCGATGATATGCATGTACGCAAAAGAACGATCTATAGTCTTTGTGATGCAGCACTGATATTACCGGGTGGTTTTGGCACCCTCGATGAACTATTTGAAATAGTTACCTGGAACCAGTTAACCATCCATGATAAAGACATCTATATCCTCAATTCGGGTGGCTTTTACGATCACCTGATCAAGCATATTGATCGTATGAAAGAAGAAGGCTTTTTATATGAAGAAGCCTTCAAAAGGATCTTTATATTAAATGAACCTGCTGACCTGGTTGCTTACCTGTAATGACGATTTCTCCGTCCGTCACCACCCTGGAATAAAGGAACCTGTATGCCACCTCTTACAATCGGAACTATTCTCCCATAACCATCCGTGTAAGGAGAGTTGATATCGCTTAATGCATCAAACAATACCGATATATAAAAAAATGGTGGGCCACCTTTGCCGTAACGCCCCGTAGTATAACCAGCTCCTAATAATAGGCTATTACTTTCTGATGTATATTTTTCAGTAGGTCCGGCATTGGGGATGAATTTTTGCTTAATAAAATTATGCTCGTATTGTCCCTGTACAAATAAAAACCTGATAGGATATAATTTCAAAAAAGGACCGCCGCCATAAACTGTTTGCCTGAGTTTGTCATTATATATAAAACCATAATCCCTGAAAGAAGTGTAATTGTAATTAATAACAATGCCCGCATCAGCCCAATTAGTAAGACTGTAGCCAAATACCGGGCTACCTCCAACCAGAATAGAACTATTGGAAAATCCAACGGAGATGCTTCCCCCGGTAAATAGATTTTCTTTGTTAAACCCTTTTACCTTTTCTTCTTCTTTTTTTCTTTCTTCTTCGTCCTGCGCTCTTACCGCTGTCATTAATGTAAGCACAGCAAGGCCGATCATGATTATTTTTTTCATACTCTTTTTTATTAATTATAATTCCTGCTCTTTAAACATCAACTATTTTTCCTGCATCCAGGATATTATCCGGGTCAACTACTTTTTAATCCAACTATATTTTCTGAATCAGTCCTACGCTATATTCACCATTGATGATGAGATCAGTAACGCTTCCATTCTTTCTTGTGTGCATGCTTGTTACTGTAAAAATCGGAATTATCTCAACATGATAATGATAAAAAAAGATAAGCAGTAGTTAATAGTTTTTGAAAGAAGGACACATGGATTGCCGCCTGTTACCCTTATACTGTTCAAAGACTCCCTGTTTTACCAAAGAGAATTCAAAAGCACCCCGGGTATTATTGTAATTACGAAGTGTGGATATGGTGGCGTCATAGGTGAAAGTGAAGGTGTAATCTTTTAAACCAATGCCTATCATTGGTATCACGGCATCCTGGTGACGATAGTATAAACCGCCGATCAGTATCTTTTCACCATCCCCAGATAAATTATAATGTGCATTGACGCCGCCTACTATCTCAGTTGATTTGGCCTGGTAAGAAAAATAAACATTTGGATTGATGATCCACTGATCATTCAATTTAAAGCTACCATTGATAAACGCATTATGCCGGAGAGGTATCCTGTTTTCAATACCTGACTGAACATCAAAAAAAGATTCCCTGGGTTTGTTGATATGCATAGTGGAAACACCAATATTCAGGTAGCTCCTACCATCTGGAAAATAGGCATAATTGATCCCGGCCTGCAGATCGAGGTAGCTGATATTATTGCGATCAAGATTGACAGCCGTAGGTAATTTATTATCGAAAAAATGTCCGTCAAACTGATCAGGGAATTTTAAATTGGTTACATCAATCCGTTTATTCGCCCATCCCACATTGAATCCCAAACTTACCAGGCTTCCTGCATCAATCATCTGGTGATAAGCTACCGAGCCATAAATTTTCGTGGAAGTAAGATTGCCGCTGCCGGCCACATCTCTTAAGATCAATCCTCCAAATCCTAACCAACCCGTATTATCATCGTTGGTCATTTTCTGAATGTCACCATATACACTCATGGTTTTATATGGAACCGCCATGATCGAAGACCATTGATTCCGGTAATTAGCTCCCAGCCTGTAATCGCCATCCGGAATAAATCCTGTATTGGCCGGGTTAGTGAGTAAAGGAGAATTCATGAATTGTGAAAAATGAAGATCCTGCGATGACGCTGCCAGCCACAAGCATTGAGCTGTGAGCAATACCACTATATTCCGTATGTTATTAATTCTCTGCATTTTCATATTTCCTCTTTTTCTGGTCTGCATCCTGATCGTTACCGGAACTACCTGATTAACGTTATATCTCCTTTCTTAGTTGTTTTGGTGCCGTCAAAAAATTCTACATCCAGCGTATAAGCGTATACATCCATGGGTTGCAGTTGTCCTTTTACTTTACCATCCCAACCTTCAAGACGATTGCCAGTTTCAAAAACCTTTTGACCCCAGCGGTTCCAGATGATGAAACGCATTTTAGATATGCCAAAACCTCTCACCATTATCCGGCTGTTGATATCACCACTTTGCGGAGTAAACGCATTAGGTACATCCACCAATGGTGAAATCAGTGTTCTTACCTGCTGGCAACTTGTATCTGCACAACCTGCAACATTGTAAGCAATAAGGCAGGCATTGAATGTGCCGGTTGTATTATACTGATGTTGCACTATAGCCCGTGATGTAGTTAATAAGGTATCGCCATCCCCAAATTCCCATCTGAAACGGACCGCATCAGGTGATGAAAGGTTAGTAAAGAAATGAGGTGTATTCTCAATCGGCGTAACGGGAGTAAAACTGAAATTGGAAACCGGGTTGTCAAATACAGTTATCGTAACGTTTGTAGTATCCCTTACATTGCACGTATTCGGATTGATAGCTATTAATTGAATAGTATAAGTGCCCGCCGTATTATAAACATGGGTTGGTTCAAACGCAGTAGATGTACCGCCGTCACCAAAATCCCATTCCCATGTTTGCCCTGCAATGGATGTATTATCAAATGCGGCTGTATATGGCACACAACCTGTCAATGGTGTAGTGAATCTCGCATCTACATTTGCGTCAACACTTAATTGCAATGTGTCTGCATCGGGAAAATTACAATAAGCAGAATCAAGTAATATCAGTATCACATTATAGGTGCCGACTGCAGGGAAAGTATGATTCACTGAATTCATACCTCCGATTACAATAGGACTGCCATCTCCAAAATTCCAGGCAAAAGATGTTGCCGTAAAAGGTCTTGCCGGAGGAGCTAAAGAAGTATTATTAAATTGATATTGAAAAGATGTGCAGGGCCCGGTCTTTACTGCGTTAAAATCCAGCTCTGCTTTCAGATCACCCACGTTGATATTAACATAGGAGGTATCCCTGATATTACAAGTGGCCGGATCAATGGCGATCAGCATCACTCTATAAGTACCTATGGCATTAAACGTATGCGATTGGGTATAGCCGGTAGCTGCAGGAAGCGGTCCTATTTGTGGTGAACCATCTCCAAAATCCCAAATATAACTTTCTGCGTTACGTATCTGGTCAGTAAAGTCAACTGTTAAGGGCACGCATCCTGCTGTATCTCTCGGCACTCCATCAATGGTTGACTGTACTGCGGCGCCCACACCTGAAAGATTAAAAGCAATCTTTACCATACCTAAATTACATTGGGCAGATACAGGCTTGGTAGTAGACCATGCACCGGGTGTAGTAGGAAAAACAGCGCCACCACCACAATTTGCACATACCCCCTGGTATATAACACCATTCTGATCAAAGCGACTTGTTCCTCCATCCACATGATCGGGATAGTTTCCGCCGGTTTGCCCAAAATAACTTCCGTATAACTGGGATACTCCATCTCTTTTCAACACAAAAAAATAAAAATCATGACCATCTGTAGTATTATCAAGTGCGTCGGGGGTAAGTGGCATTCCTGCTGTTCCGGCGTTTGCATAACTATTATTAGGAAGTGTGCCTCCCCAACCTGATACATACACGTTTTCACAACGGTCTACCAGGAAGGCCGTAATGGATATATTGGGTAATGAGCTTGCACTACCAAAAACCGTAGAGTATACATATCCTGACAGATCAGGTTTCAACTTGGAGATAAATTGTTTGGATCCCGGGTTATTAAAAACGCCAGGTGATATTGTCCAGCTACCGGTAGTTTGGCCGGTTACGTAAGGAAACCCATTGCGGTCAAACTGGAGACCAAATACCTGGTCAAACCCAGGTGTACCCAAAAAAGTAGATCTGACAATGGCAGTTCCGTTATTGTTTATTTCTGCTACAAAGCCATCAATAAGGCCATTAAAAGTTGGACCAATCGTGCCAGCCTTATTTCCCGGAAAATTTGAACTCTCTGTTCCACCTGCAGTAAATACATTTCCATTCGGGCCTATTGCCAATACATAAGCTGCATCGTTACCTGACCCGCCTAAATAACTCGCAAATAATGGAGGCGCCGAGAGTGTGGAATTGAATTTCAATACCACACCATCTTGTGCGTTGGGACCGTTACCTCCACCAAAAACAGTTTGAAAAGCTCCCGGAGAAACAGGAAAATTAGTTGACTGGGTACAGGACGCTACATATATATTGCCAGCACCATCAATGATTACTTCACTACGTCCGTCATCGCCATAATTTCGTTGCAGGGAATTAACACCAGCCCTGCCCACTGCAATGTTTACACCATCATTTCCTGAACCGCCTATTCTTTTTGAGCCTATCAATGCACTTCCGGCAGCATTCAATTTAGTAACTACAATATCAAATCCACCACCGCTACCAACTAATCCGTTCGCTCCTGTAGTTGGATAATTGGATGAACTGGATCTGCCCGCCAAAATAAGTTCACCTTGTGCGGTTACTACTAAACTATGCGGTTGTTCATTTCCTGAACCGCCAATATATGTTGCATAAACTCTGCCGGAACCGCTGGGAGTTAATTTAATAATACCAATATCTATTGGAGCTCCGTCTGAACCATTAGCGCCTCCTTGCCAGTTCTCTTGAAATGCACCGGTAGAAGTTGGAAACTTGTCGCCAAACACAATACCACCTCCATACATGCTTCCATCCGGGCCATACGTTGCTGTGTACCCCCAGTTGTCAGAAGTACTGCCAGAAAAGGAACAAAAAATAAGTGTAGGATCGATCACCAGCGTTGCAGTAGGATCATATCCTTTTACATCAAACCGAACCACCTTATCTTTTACTACATATTTACAACTCACTTCCTTTCTTTCTTTTCCATTAGCCTGGAAAGTATAAGGTGATGATTCTTTTAACTCACCCAATGAAGTGCTAATTACAAGCCCTTTATTTTTTACACCTAATTCATCTACTCCATCATACTTTAACCCGATCCTGGCAACATTACCTCCGGGCTTTACTATAATATCGTATTTCAATGTTCCGTTATTGGTATAATATCTCACATCAATATTGGGATATACATTGGCTAATGTGATTCCCTGGTAAATGCGGCAATTACCCGCCCATTTGGAAGGATCGTTTCCAATAAAATAATTATTATACGTAGGAAGTGCTTTATCAGGAACAACCTGCATATCGGGTGAAGCCCCGACAAAATCAACGTTCCATGCATGTGAACGGAGAGTTAGTGCATTATCTGCTCTCTTGTCGCTAGCTTGCTGATCATTATGATGCAGTACCTCTTTAATGTTCTGCAGGTCCTGGCGATTATGCTGCAGAACAGTGAATCCACCCGAACGGATAAAGAAAGCACCTGCATCCACATCACCTTTGAATTTGACCCGGCTGTCCCATTGCCCTTTATTTTCAATAAACTGAATGTTGTTATAATCCTGTGCCTGAATAGAAAGGACCAGGATCAATAGTAGGATAAGAAGAGTAAAAGGTTTCAGGGTCAAAGTGTTTTCTTTAAAATAACTAAAATTCATGAGAACTGTTGTGAAAAACTTCTGTTAAGAAATGCGGCTCCACATTGTTTTACTCTTTTGTGACAGCAGGAAATCTTTAAGCTGCAAATTTTCTGCCGAAACAAGATCAGGATCGTTTTCAAGTAAATCAGCCGACAAAGACCGGGCTGTATTAAGCAATTGCCGGTCTTGGACTATGCTGGCCAGCTTAAAGTTTAACGCTCCGCTTTGCCGGGTACCTTCTATCTCCCCTGGCCCACGAAGCTCAAGGTCTTTTTCAGCTATCTCAAATCCATTATTGGTCGCTACCATGATCCTGATGCGTTCGCGGGCATCATTACCTAATTTGGGACTGGTCATTAATATGCAATAACTTTTTTCAGCTCCCCGGCCCACCCGGCCCCGCAACTGGTGCAGTTGTGAAAGACCAAATTTCTCTGCGCTTTCAATCACCATCACTGATGCATTAGGCACATTCACTCCTACTTCTATAACGGTAGTTGATACCATTATCTGCGTATCAGCTTCAACAAATCTTTTCATGTTTAGTTCTTTCTGATCGGAGGGCTGACGGCCATGTACCATGCTGATCCAGTAACCAGGTTCAGGAAAATATGTTTTCACATTTTCATATCCCTGCATCAGGTTTTCATAATCGAGTGTATCGCTTTCTTCAATTAACGGAAAGATGATATAAACCTGGCGGCCTTTCCCGATCTCCGCTTTCAGAAAGTCCATTACCCTGCTTCGTTGCGATTCATAACGATGAACGGTGGTGATGGGTTGTCTTCCGGGTGGTAATTCATCCAATACGCTATAATCAAGATCACCATAAGCAGTCATGGCCAGTGTTCGTGGAATAGGCGTTGCTGTCATGACAAGTATATGGGGCGGGATCGTTGCTTTCTCCCAAAGTTTAGCTCTTTGTGCTACGCCGAAACGATGTTGTTCATCTATTACCACCATACCCAGCTTATTAAACACTACTTTTTCTTCAATCACGGCATGAGTGCCAATAAGAATTTGCAAATCTCCATCAACCAGTTGTCTTAATATTTTTTTACGGTGTGCAGATTTAACCGATCCTGTCAATAAGCCGACGGTTACGCCGGTTTTTTCAAGTAAAAAAGATAAGGTGTTAAAATGTTGTTGTGCTAATATTTCAGTAGGAGCAACCATGCAGGATTGATACCCATTATCTGCAGCCAGCAGCATGATCAGTAACGCAACAATTGTTTTACCACTTCCCACATCACCCTGTAACAGGCGGTTCATCTGTCTTCCTTTTGCCGTATCTGTTCTTATTTCTTTGATCACTCTTTTTTGTGCATTGGTGAGATTAAACGGAAGATGTTCTTTATAAAAAGTATTGAAAAGATCGCCCACTTTATCAAATACAATGCCTTTTGAAAACCGGTGACGGATTGATCGTAGCATAGCCATCCGGAGTTGTGCCATGAAGAGTTCTTCAAACTTCAAACGGTTTACTGCTACTTCATACTCTTCATTGTTTTGAGGAAAATGTATGTTTCTGTAAGACGAATAACGGTTAGCCAGTTTTAAAGATTGAATAATTGAACCGGGTAAATTTTCAGGAATGTCTTTTTCATGCAGCATGTTTAATAAAACCTGTGTAAGTTTTCCTAATTGCCTTCCACCCATCCCCCTTGCTTTTAATTTTTCGGTAGTAGGATAAACAGGTTCCAAAAAACTTTTTCCCTCTGGTTTGCCACTGCTCAATATTTCCAATTCGGGATGAACGATCTGTGGTTTTCCATTAAAGAAACCAACCCGCCCATAGATAAGATAGGACTGACCCTGCTGTAATGATTTTTGTATCCAGCTTACTCCCTGGAACCAGGTCAATTCAAGCAATCCCGTTTTATCTTTTACTTGTGCTACCAGCCTGCGACCTGCTTTCTGACCCATCACTTCATAGCTGAGCATCACTGCTGCCACTTGAATATATTCTGTTGCAGGTGTGATGCTGCTGATAGGATCAACTTTTGTTTTATCAACGTGACGAAAAGGGAAATGATTCAGCAGATCATTAAACGTAAAAACGTTCAGTTCTTTTTTTAAAAGATCAGCCCGCTGGGGACCTACTCCTTTCAGGTACTCAATCGGGTTTGCTAATATGTGTGGGGAGGAAGAAATAAGTAATTGCTTTCAGCAAAAATAACAGTCAAAGCCTTTACAATTGCAGTAGTTTATTCAAACTGCGCTTATTGATTAATAGTTGCCTGGCGTAACGATTTTTCCCATAACACGGTTTGCTTGCCACGTACAAAACGGAAAAATCCTTTTACCAGGCAGTAATTCATGAATACAAAATAAAAAGGAACAGCAAGGAGGCCGGCCTTTTTTCCCGAACGAACAATTAACCACCCAGGAATCACCATCACGTAAAAGACCAGCTGTGCATATAATAACCAATTATAAATAGTGGTATCATTCTGCCGTATCACTATTAAAATATTACTCATTATTAAAACAAGCAGCAGCAGGGGACAAAAAACCCAGCGCAATAATCGTCTGCTGATGTATTGAAAGCTTAACAAAGGATGTTTTACTATATTCAGGCAATCACTTAAATAACCAATAGACTGATAAGCACCGGCCGATATTCTCACTTTTCTTTTTTCTTCTTCTGCCAGTGAAGCCGAAGGAAATTCAACTGCAAAAGCAGCAGGTTCGTAAGCGATCTTATAACCCTGGAGACAAACTTTCATGGAAATGATAAAATCATCGAGAATGATCGAATCATCTAGGGGGTGGAATAAATGAGTACGGATAGAAAATAATTCTCCTGCTGCGCCTACCACTGTATAAAAACCGGCATCCTGTTTTTTCATAAAGGATTCATACTTCCAATACAATCCTTCTGCCTCACCAATTCCCGATACTTGTCCATGATCCAGTATCTTCTTTTCACCGGCAACACCCCCTACTTTTGGATCCCGGTAATGTTTCATCATTTGCTGAATACATTCTTTATTTAAAATGGTATTGGCATCACTGAAAACAACAACGGGAGTTTGCACCAATTGCATCGCTCTTTTAATAGCTGCCAGTTTACCTCTTCTCTCCTGTTGGTGAAGAACGGTGATCGCCGGATAATCGGCCAGCATTTCATCCGAACCATCTACAGAACCATCTGTAATAAAGATCAATTTTAATTTCTCCGGGGGATATTCAAGTGATAGTGAGTTATGAATCTTTTCTGCGAGTATGCCTATTTCATTATAAATGGCTACAATCAGTGTAACAGGTATTTGTTCAGCATCCTTTTCAGGCCGGGCAGGCACAAAAAAATTAGTTGCCTTATTCCATATAAATAAAAGTATTCCGTACCCCGCATAACAGAAGAACAATACACACAAACTGACCCAAAACACTATCACTACATCCGGCATATAAACTGTTGTTGTGAAAAATACGGTTTAATAACGCAAATATCCTTAGACTGTTTTAAAAAAAGATTTATGTTGAACTATGCAATAACTTTTTCCCGTCTCTCTGCCTGAAACTGCTTGCAGGTTCTGAAAATTACGTTTATTTTTAATTGCAATTATACCAATACCACCTGACGAAAACCACTGTCCGATGAACAACCAATTCCAGCTGCTGCAACTTGAGCTCTATTTCCGGGATTATAAATTCGCACTACTTTGTTTTATTACTGCTTTTGTAGTTACACTTATTGTTATTCCTCCCATTATTAGTCTTATCAAAAAATACCGGCTTTACGATGTACCCAATGCAAGAAAAGAACATAGGCTTCCGGTTCCCACTATGGGGGGTATTGCCATATTAGCTGGTATGATGGGAGCTTTATTTTTATGGTTCCCCTTCAGCATGGAAATTCCACAGGTCTGTTTTTTCTTTTCAGTCATCGTTTTATTTGGTCTTGGCGTTATGGACGACCTGAAAGATCTTTCTGCCAAATACAAGTTTGTGATACAAATCGGCCTGGCTGCCTTGATCGCATTATCCGGTATCCGCATTACTTCATTCAATGGATTATTCGGAATAGACGAATTACCGTTAACAGCACAATATACTTTTACTCTATTAGCCATTGTAGGTGTTACCAATGCCTTTAATCTTATTGATGGCATTGATGGCCTTGCCGGCGGTCTTGGTTTTATGAGTCTTGTTATACTGGGCATCTTTCTTACCAGGAGTGGTGATGCAAATACAGCCCTGATTGCTTTTGCGCTGGCAGGTGGTATACTGGCTTTCCTGTATTTTAATTTTAATCCCGCTAAAATATTTATGGGAGATACCGGCTCCTTACTCCTGGGATTTGTAACCGCCGTTCTTTCTATCCGGCTATTGCAGGTGAACATGGCTTCACTGAAACCAGTTTTACCTCATGCTCCTGTATTTATTCTTGGCGTGGTAATGATACCTGTATTTGATACCATTCGTGTGTTTGCCGTGCGGATATGGAAAGGCAAATCTCCTTTTGAAGCTGATAAAACACATATTCATCACTTGCTCACCAATAACGGTTTTAGTCATTCATTTGCTGCTAAACTTATCTGTTTTGCACATGGTTTTATACTCATTGAAGTTTATTGGTTGAAAGAAATGAGGCAGGAATTTATTTTGCTGATACTGGTAGGCTTTATGCTGGTATTGACAGTTGTTCTGAGAAATATTGGATTGCTTTTCAAAAAGACGGGTGTCCCTGAATTCCCGATACAGAAAACCAACAAGATTGATTTTGAATCGTAGTGATGATTGACAACATTCAATCTCAATTCACCTACTGAGCAGTTACCATTATTTTTACATCATCCTTTCCAAACTGGTAATGTTCAAAAAGTAAAGAATACACCAGTTTCTCTACGGCATCTTCTTCAGTGCCCTGCGTTAAATTTTCCGTTTCAAAGTAAGCCTGGTTTTTAAAAATGGAAGATTCTAATTGATTTCCTTTTGCATCCAGGAAGGTTAAACCTTTATGGGTTGATCCGGAAGAAAGATAGATACTGGGGTCAGAAATTTCACAGCCAAAGTCCCTCATTATATTATCCGCTATCTGGGCTGCATTCTTAATCGGCTGTATGGAAATAGCATACTTTCTCAACATTCCGCAATTTACCATTATAAAAGGAGACCGCCATTTAATTGACATCCTTGCTTAAGATATTATAGAAGATTGTCTTCCGTATTTCAATCTTTATTCAATAACTAGTACTTTTTTGGCGAGATACTAATGACCTGCTAATCCTCAGCTCCTGGATGGTAAGTGCTTTCAGCATTTTTTTCCACATCAACTTTATAAAAGAAAATATCTTTGAATTTCCCTTCGATATATAAGTTCGATTGATCCATAAAATGTTTTGACCGGGGATCAAATGATTGACCACCTGCCACAATTGACCTGGCTTTAATTTTCTTGCCAAATTCTACAACAGCTACAAAACTGTTACCAGCTACACCATATTGCTTGTGGGTACCAGGCCAAACCGTTTCATACGCCGGAAGCGAACCAAAAAATGCAGGTGCCATGCCCACAGGAAAACTTGATGCGTTATCATCAAACGTTGGATAAATAGCTCCGCTTGTACGTTGATACCTGTTAATATCACCCCAGGGAATTTTCCATGATCCATACATTTTTTGCAATCCCGAAAGAATACTATGCAAAATTTCTAATTGTTGTTTTGCAGAAGTGTTCGTTATTACTGATCTGGTAAAATTAACCTGGTCATCTGCTGGCTGATTGATACCTGCCTGTTTAGTAGAAACAAGCTGGTAAGCCCAAAAAATGGCGATGGTCGTAGCGACAGATGTAACAGAAGATCTTTTATCCCAAGCCCGGAGCATGGTTATTGCCTCCTTTAACTGGGAATAAAAAGGATCAGAAGTAGGCAACGCATCGAAGCTATTGAATAACGGTGGCAACAAACTATCAAAAATGGCGAGATAGTGATCATAACCAACTGCTATCAATTTCTCCATAGTAAATTTTTTCTCTTTTTCAATTTCACCAATAGCTCTTAGTGATCGGAAATTTTCTCCTTCAGGTGCCATATAAGCTGGATAGCTATTCTTATTTAACGTATTAAAACCAGCCGCACTAAATGGAGTGGAGTTGCAGTTTTGAATCCAACCCTGCGCAGGATTTTCTATATGCACCATTTCATCTATTTCGTGTACACCTTTCCATTCTGTTGCTGAAGTCGTTCCATCTACAGGTAAATTCCAATTATAATTAGCATTGCGTTTTGGAATAAAGTTGCCATGCCAGTAAGCAATATTTCCTTTATTGTCTGCATACATAGTATTGGTAGAAGTATTAGCTTTCAGCTCCATGGTCTTTTTAAACTCGTTAAAATTTACAGCCTTCATGCGTTGCCAGGATTGGATCAAACCATTTACGGAACGATTTTGCTCTTTTAAGCTCAGCCACTTCCCATTTCTGCTTCCCATCACAGGTCCATGATGTGTATAATAAATGCTAAGAGAATCTGTCAATATCTTATTATCTTTTTTATACGGAATGATCACCTGTTTCTTTGAAACTGCTTTTAACGCACCATCATATTCATAGAAAAAGTCGTCTCCTTTTTGACTAATCTTTTCCTCATACAGATCTGCTACATCGGTCATTGATGAAGTATGCATCCAACCACAGTGCTCGTTGAATCCCTGGAAAATAAAAAACTGTCCCCATGTAGCTGCTCCATAGGCATTCAAACCTTCTTCGCTGACCATATGTACTTCTGTTCGGAAGTAAAAAGATACATGCGGGTTTATATAAAGCAGGGCATTTCCCGAGACTGTATTAGATGGCGCTATAGCAAAAGCATTGGAGCCTGCCGATTCTCTATGCACGGAACTATCAATTGAATTGGAAAGCTGGGGATTCTTACCATATAAATTTTTTATATCCTCCAATTGCAGTCCACCCATATTGATAGAAATATAAGCGCCATCCGTGAATAGAAGCGGGAACCATGGTTCAAAATGTGTTAATGCAACAGGCTTTACTTCCGGATGTTTATATAAGTAATAATTGATACCGTCTGCAAAGGCATGCAGCAACTTCTTTAGCCATTCCGGGGCTTTATGATAATCTGCAATGGCAGCAGCTGTATCGTAAATAATTTTCATTTGCAGGTCCTGGTATAAATAGTTTTCATTACCCACTTCAGCCATTCTTCCCAATACCTGCAGATAATTCCTTTCTACTCTTTCAAAGCTTTGTTCACATTGGGCATACATCAATCCGAATACAACATCCGCATCTGTTTTACCATAGATATGAGGAATGCCCCAGCGATCTCTTATAATGGTAACTCTTTGTGCCAGCTCTTTATAGCTGCTGTTCTCTTCTTTTTTATGTAACGATGAGCAAGCAACCGGAAGGATTATAATTACTAAGAATAGAAACTTCATGGACAGCATTATTTCGTATACAAGTTAAGTATTCTATTTTACTGGAAATTCGGCAGGTGTTCAGGTGAGGACTGTAAATTATTTTTATGCTCTCTAGTTTTTTCAGGCTATATCAAATGTATTAGTTACACCTATTACTTTCCGATACAAAATACTGCTTCCCGTGCCAGCAAGGGTTCTGAGAATTAAGATAAAAAATTGGCAACACAAAAAATCAAACAAAAGAAAACAAGAACAAGGTATAACGGCTAGGTTGAATATAATTGAATAAGGCAATGAAAAACCGAACGATAAATTCATCCATATTGGTCTCTTCTCTCTTAAACGCTACGCGACATAATAAAAAGGGCCATTTTTCAATGGCCCTTTTTTAATACTGAAAATAAAATCTATTGTTTTATGAACTTCACAACAGCACTACTTCCATCCCGCCTGATCAATTTTACATAATACTGGCCTCCAGGCAAATGGCCTACGATAATATCTTTTCTTATCAAACCAGCTATGCTCACCGTCATCATCTTTTCACCATTCATCGTCAAGATATCGGCTGAAACCCATTCTTCTGATAATTTTAATTGGTCAAGTGTTACAAGATCAGCAGCCGGGTTTGGATAAACACGGGCAATCAATATATCCGGCGTGCTGACAGTAAACCCAAGTGCAGCACTGGTTACCGATGGAGGATTGGCACAGAGTAAAGTGCTTGTTACCACACACCGTATTCTATCCCCCGTTGCATCAGGTGTATAGCTTATAGTTAAGTTAGTTCCACCCGGAATATTCTGCCAGCCATGCATTGTTGTACTATCCTGCCATTGAAGTTGCGGCGCCAAGCCTGCATTTCCCGACACAACAGTAAGCGTGGTAGAGTTTCCCCCTACCAGCGTAGTATTGCCACTGATTGTTGCCGTTGGTATGGAAAAGTTACCGATCGAAATAGTAATGATATTGCTGTTCACTGATGCAGTGGCCACACAGGTTGCATTGCTTGTCATGATCACTCTGGCTGCGCTGCCATTGGTAATGATCGGGCCGATGTACACATTCGAATTCGTTCCTACATTCACACCATTCACCTGCCATTGATAAGATGGATTCGATCCACCATTGACCGGGGTAGCGGTAAACGTAACCGGATAACCAGGACAACTTTGCGTAGCGGAAGCTGTAATGTTAACAGTTGCCGTTAGAACGGGATTTACCGTGAGCGTTATTGTATTGCTTGTGGCAGTTGTCGCCGTTACACAAGTAGCATTGCTTGTCAGGATCACTTTCACCTGCGCACCATTCGTCAATGCAGGGGATGTGAAGGTATTGCTGTTCGTACCTGCAATCACACCATTTACCTGCCACTCGTAAGAAGGGTTAGTTCCTCCGTTTGCAGGTATAGCGGTAAACGTAACACTGCTGCCTGCGCAGACAGTTGTATTGCCAGTTGTAATAGTAACCGATGGTGTGACAAGCGGATTCACGGTGATAGTAATACCAGTGCTCGTTGCCGATGCAGGCGAAGCGCAGCTTAAGCTGCTGGTCATGATCACTTTTACTTCACTTCCCGTAGCCAGCGTGCTTGTTATAAATGTATTGCTGTTGGTACCTGCATTCACCCCATTAACCTGCCATTGATAGGTTGGTGTAGTACCACCATTAACAGGTGTAGCTGTAAAGGTCACCGGCGTGCCGGCACAAACTGTTGTTGCAGGCGTGCTGATCGTTACTGACGGTGTCAATGTTGGACTAACAGAAAGTACAAGTGTATTACTTGTTGCAGTGGGTGTGGAAATACAGTTTGCATTGCTTGTCATGATTACCTGCACTTGTTCAGCTCCTGTGAGGGATGATGTGGTGAACACATTACTGTTGGTACCCGCGTTTATTCCATTCACCTGCCATTGATAAGATGGATTAGGACCTCCGTTAGTTGGAGCAGCCGTAAATGTAACAGGGTTTCCCGGGCAGATCGCCGTTGATGAAGCTATAATCGAAACAGCTGGTGTTGCAATTGGGTTCACTGTCATGGTAACGGTGTTGCTGGTTGCCGTTGTTGCGGTAACACAGGTAGCATTGCTCGTCATGATCACTTTCAACTGTGCACCATTGGTCAGGGTAGTTGACGTGAAAGTATTACTATTCGTACCTGCATTCGCACCATTTACCTGCCATTGATAAGATGGAGCAACACCACCATTTGTTGGCGTAGCAGTAAATGTTACAGATTCACCTGCACAAATAGTTGTTGCAGTCCCACTAATGTTCACAGATGGTGTAATGCTTGGCGTTATTACTACGCTTAGTGTGTTGCTGGTTGCTGTTGTGGTTGTAACACAGGTAGCATTGCTCGTCATGATCACTTTTACTTGGGCTCCATCCGGAAGTATGGAACTGTTGAATACACTGCTATTGGTGCCCGTATTTACGCCATTTACCTGCCATTGATAGGATGGGTTGGTACCGCCATGAACCGGAACAGCAGTAAACGAAACATTGGTGCCGCTACAGGCTGTCGTAGTAGAAGAACTGATACTGACCGATGGCGTAGTTGCCGAAGAAGGAATCAACTTAAAGATATTACTGAAATTTATACCGTTCACCACACAGCGATACTCATAACCAATCCAGCCAGCCGGAATATTAGTAAGTTGTAGTGTTGCTGCTGTTGCACCACTATAATTAGCATTGTTTGAAATATTTGCAAACCCACTACCTGAATTCAATTGCCATTGATAGGAAGTACCTGAAATGTTCGATGTGAACGAAGCGTTGCCATTTGCACAGAATGGAACTGGAATGATAGTAGTAGAAGGATTTTGGTTGTTGCGCAAAATCGTGATCGAGTTGGCCGAACTGTTACTTAAAGCAAGGTCAGGCATTCCGTCGCCGTCCACATCAGCCGCAGCAAGGGCCAGGGCAATGCTGCTCAGCGGGTAATCGATCTTGGGATCAAATACAAAATTACCGATGCTGCTTTTGTTAGCCAGTACCGACACCGTATTATTTACCTGGCTCGTAACGGCAATATCGATCTTTCCATTTCCATCGAGGTCCGCAAGTGCTAAACCAAAAGGTTCGCCTGTTGCAGCAAAACTGCTGCCCAGAACAAAGGAAATATTATCTGGGCTGGACATATTGCGGTAGATGGATAACCCATTAGTATAATTGCTTACTATGATTTCAGCTCTGCCATCCCCATCGATGTCGCCCGTAACTACATCGCGTGCACCTGACGGGGCCAGGGGATAATAGGTAGAGGAGAACGATATAGCTGCTGCCGTAGCCGTATTTCGGAGTATTTGTATACTTTGCTGCAAAGAAGAAGTGACGACTATATCTGTTCTTCCATCAAGATCAACATCCGCTGCAGCGATGGCGCTGGGATTGGTGTGTGTTGGGAAGGTGACCCGCGGAGCGAAGCTGATCGTGCTGCCCGAACTCGTGTTTTTATACACACTGATCAAGCCCGAATACTGACCAATACACGCCACATCAGGCTTTCCATCCTGGTCAAAATCGCCAGTTATTGCCTTGAAGGGCCCCAAGGTACCGGTTAGAATTATAGGTGCCTCAAAACTGATATTTCCATTGGTGCTGCTGTTAGCAAGTATTTCTACAGCATTAAGATCGCCGCCTACTGAGGCGACGAGGTCTAACTTACCATCACCATTGAAATCAGCAAAACCTGTTTTAATAATCGAACTAGATCTTGGAATAATCACTCTGGATGCAAAAGCAACTGTTGAAGGTGTACTTGTATTGCGGAAGAAACTTATGTTGCGGTTACTACTACCACTATTTGGAACTACCAGGTCTGTTTTACCATCACCATCAATATCAGCAAATGCCAAACCTGCCGGGCCTGCTGCTGAATTAGAATCCAAACGCAGTATAAAACTGTTTGTATTCAAACCACCTGCACCCGGGAATGTAGGCAGGAATGATACATTTGAATACGCAGTGAGCCCACCATTGGTAACAGACACCGGACCATAAGCTGCACCACTTGGAACGGTAACAGTAAGCGAAATGCTGCTTGCTGCAGTAGCTGTCGCTCTTACTCCGCCAAAATAGATGATATTGGCAGCGGCTGTACTATTAAAGCCGGCACCTGTAATGGTCACTAAGCTTCCTGGCGCACCCACTGTTGGGGAGATCGTAGTGATCATCGGTGCCGAAATATGTACAAAGCCGGCAAGCGTTGAACTGCCCGCAACCGTTGTTACAGAAACACTGCCAGAAGCACCACTGCCAACCGTTGCAGTAATAGTGCTGGCATTTACCACTGTAAAGTTTAAGGCGGCCACCCCACCAATGGTTACTTGTGTGGCACCTGTAAAATTAGTACCATTAATAGTGATCACCGTACCGTTGGCACCGGCAGCCGGTGTGAAACCAGTAATGAAAGGACTTGTAGTCAGGTAAGTAAAGCCAGTTTTATTTGCATTGGCAGTTGGGTTGGTAACCGCCACTGTTCCTGATGCACCTGCACCCACTACCGCCTCGATCAGGATAGGTGACAGGATCGTAAACGAAGCAGCATCCACGCCTCCAAATTTCACTGTATTTACGGCCCCGAAGTTTGAGCCTGCGATTTGCACTGTCATGCCTGTGGTAGCACTTGTTGGGAAGAAACTGGTAACGGTAAGATTATTCAGGTATAAATATCCGCCGAGAGAAGCAGTACCTACAGGAGTTGTTACAGACACTGTACCTGACGTACCATTGGCAACTCTTGCTGTAACAGTAGTAGGTGATACGTTCGTAATAGCTGTTCCTTCGTATCCGCCAAATTTGATAGAGGTAGTACCGCTAAGATTAGTACCTGTGATCGTGATCAGCGCATTACCACCCGAGGTCGTTGGAGTGAAAGAGCTGATCGTTGGCGGGAACAAAAAGTTGAAAGAATTATACGTTCCGGTTCCTGTGGGACCTGTTACTGTTACCGCGCCCGCTGCACCTGTTCCAAGGGTTGCCACAATTTGTGTCGGCGATACAATGGTAAAGGCCGCAGCCGCAGTGTTACCAAAATTGACCTGTGTAGCACCCGAAAAGTTGGCACCTATGATCATTACCTGTGCTCCGGGTATAGCATTACCCGGCGAAATGCTGGCAATATGTGGTGCACTTCCATACATAAACCCACTAAGACTTGCCATACCATTGGCAGTATTAACGACTACATCACCTGACGCACCAGCAGCGAGTACAGCTGTTATTTCTGTTGGGGAAACTACGTTGAAGGATGTTGCTGCCACACCACCAAATGTTACGGCGGTGGTACCCGTAAAACCTGAACCTGTAATAGTGATGGTTGCACCAGCAATCGCACTTGTCGGGGTGAATGAAGTAATGGAAGGTCCCACACCCCCCACCACATTGCGAAGAATAGCCGTTGGCCCGTCATTCTGAAAGATCACTACTTCCGGGCGGCCATCGTTGTCAAGGTCGCCAGTTACTACACGTCCAGAAGAAAGGGCAAGGGCGAAATCCCATTTTGGAGCAAACTGGATATTACCTGTACTGCTTTGATTTTTTAGGACGGAAATAGTTTGGGACGAGAAATTGGACACAGATATTTCCGCTTTTCCATCACCATCCAGGTCATTGATATCAATTCCTCTTGGAAACTGGCCGGTCGCTACATCCAAAACAGCAGGAAATGCAAATGCTCCTGTAGTACTGTTGTTTTTATAAAACCGTAAACCAGGGTTGGAAGAACTTCCTGCTATGAGATCCGGTTTTCCATCACCGTCAAGATCTCCCACACAAATGTCGGTTTTGCCATCTGCAATAAGGGTCCTGTTGCCCAGTGTAATAGTACCCGGGTTACTTATGTTGCGAAATGCATCCACACCGGCAGTACTTGCTGTCAGCAAATCAATTTTACCATCCCCATCAAGGTCATGTCCACCGACGCCCTGGCCATATTGGGTAAGACTATAATCTTCGCGTGCTGCAAAGCTGATAGCCCCATTTACTGTTGTATTCCTAAACACACTCAGGGTTTGTGTAGAGTAGTTGGAGGCGAGTATATCTGGTTTGCCATCCCCATCTATATCACGTACATCAACCCCCGAAGGATTGGCGCCGGTAACACTTAACACATAATCCAATCTTGCTGCAAAAGAAATTGAACCCGGCGTACTTGTATTGCGGATCACAGACATCGTATTTGTTCCATAAACCATTACAATATCCAATTTCCCATCTCCATCGATATCTCCAAATTGTGCAAGAGGTCCGCTTGCTAATGTGGGGACTATAATAGCCGGTGCAAAATTAAGATTACCGGTAATGCTAAGGTTACGTGAAATACCAAGGCCGTTATTCCACATACCCACCATATCCAATTTTCCATCCTCATCTATATCGACCAGTGTACCTACCCCAGTGGACTGCACATCATAGCGGGCTGCAAAAGCACTGTTGAAATTGGAACTGGCACCCGGAAATGTAGTAGTAAAAGGTTTTGGACTTTCGGCTGTCAAATTTCGGCAGGTGACCGTAATAGGTTTTAATGCTGAATTAAAAGGGACCCTTACGGTGATGCTTGTTGCTGTTGCAGCCATAACGGTTGCTTTTGCCCCACCAAAATGGACGATGTTCTCCCCAGCTGTTGGTCCAAAGTTGGTACCGGTAATGGTAACAATCGTTCCAACCGCACCTGATTGCGGTGATACGGAAGTAATAACCGGCGGGAAACCAAATACAAACCCACTCAGCGTTCCTGTTCCAAAATTATTCGTCACCGTTACTGCACCGGTTGCGCCGGTACCTACGATCGCTGTGATCTGTGTGGGAGAATTAACGATATAAGAAGCAGCGGGCACTCCGCCAAAACTTACCACTGATACATTTGTAAAATTTACACCCATAATGATAACTGAAGTGCCTTGTTCACCTATTGTTGGAGTAAATGATTGAATGAAGGGTGAAGGCACAGTGGCATTGACATGCACAGACATTCGTCTTGCCGTTTCACTTGTTACGATCGCATCATTTTTTCCATCACCATTAATATCAGCAAGGGCTAAAGCGTGTTCACCATTGAATGCACCGGGGGCATAATTCACTTTTGGGCTGAATGATATATTGCCGGGCGTACTATTGTTTTTAAATACGGCGAGGTTATGACTGATCAATACAACGGCAATATCTAATTTACCATCTCCATCGAGGTCGCTAAGTTTTAATTCCTGTGGATTTACATTCGCCACCAATTGTGCCGGTGTCGCAAATTGTATAGCTCCTCCTGAAGTGGTATTGCGCAATACAAAGATCAGCGAACCATTGTGGTCGCCCGTTACCAGGTCTGTCTTGCCATCCCCATCCAGGTCACCTGCTGCCATCCATGAATGCGTATAGCCTGTATAGGTTACAACCGGACCAAAGGAGATATTTCCTTTTGTACAGTTGTTTTTTAAAATATTGAATTGATTTTCTACAGCATTTGGAACGATCAGTTCCGGTTTCTTATCTCCATCCAGGTCGCTCAATAGAATATTTCTTCCACCCCAAACCGGATAGGTTACCCGCGGTGCAAAAGCAATTGCGCCGGGTTCACTGATGTTGCGTAGTATGGAGGTAGCTACATCAGGATAAAAAGTAAGGACAATATCCGCCTTGCCATCTCCATCCACATCATCAATCGTGATACCCGATGGACTATTGCCCACCGGAAGGCTAATTGATGTCCCAAAGGATATATTTCCGGGGGTGGAGGTATTGCGCCTTACACCCAGATAAGATCCGCCTCCGATAATGGCCATATCTGGTTTACCATCGCCATCCAGATCCCCTACTCTTACACCCCCATACCCGGCTGGACTAAAATTGACAGGTGCATCAAAGCTCACCGCACTTGTAGTACTTGTATTGCGATAAATAAATACGCCGGAGTTCTGACCATTCGCATAATGGGAAACAAGCACATCCGATTTACCATCTCCATCGATATCATTTACCGATACACGGGTAGGTCCCATATCTGAAGGCAGACTGGTATTGACCATTGTCTCGAATGTTGTATTCGTTATTACTCCTCCATTCGGAAATGTTACCAGGAAGGGATAGGATGAATACCCAATAAGCTGGTTCGCAAGAATGCTGATATTTTCAAATGTAGCACCTATTGGTATGGTTACAGTCAAGGATGTTGGAGATGCTGCAGTTACCGTTGCCTGCACAGCACCGAAATAAACTGTATTGCCGGTAGTCGTTAAATGAAAACCGGTACCAGTGATCGTAATGGTTGTACCCACTGGTCCGCTTACAGGAGAGAAGTTTGTAATCACCGGAGGAGCGAACCAGGTAAAATTGTCTAACGTTGAAGAACCACCGGGAGTACTTACCTGCACTACACCAGAAGCACCCGGGCCAACTACTGCTGTAATGCCATTGGAAGAATTTACAGTATAAGAGATCACGGGCACCCCACCGACCGACACTGCTGTAGCAGCATTGAAGGATGTTCCCGTTATTGTCATGATCGTTCCATGTGTTCCCTGGCTAGGTGTAAATGATGTAATGGTTGGTTGCGAAACAAAACCGGGCAATGTTGCTATTCCTCCTGTTGTTGTCACCACCACATTCCCTGAAGGGCCTGAAGGTGTGATAGCGGTGATGGTGGTTGGAGAGATCACGGTATAACTTACCGGCACTCCCCCGATCGTTACGGATGTTACGGAAGCGAAATTTGTACCGGTAATAGTAATCGTTGTTCCTGCAGGCGCGGTCATTGGCGTGAACGATGAAATAGTAGGCGGGGGAAGGAAGATAAACCCAGCCAGTGAATCCTGTCCTGTGGTAGTACATACCCGTACAAAACCCGAAGCGCCCACGACAACGGTTGCTTTAACCTCTGTAGGTGATACGTAGGTGATCGAACTTGCGTTGACATTACCAAATGCTACTGAGAATGGCATACTGAAATTAGATCCGCTGATCGTGACCTGTGTACCTGTACCCGCTTGTATTGGTGTAAACGATGTTACTTTAACCGGTGGATAGTAATACTGATATTTCGTGGTTGTATCACTGATGCCGCTGGTATTTGTTACAATAAGCATGATAGTATCAGTGGTACGATTTACATCATGAACGAAACTAGTGTTGTAGGAAGTGCTGAATTGGATTCCATTCAAATGCCAGGCAGAAGAATGTGAAGGATTGGTATAATTAAACAGTTTTACCGCATTCGTATTGTATATACCAGCAGTATCAATTTTAAAATACGCTCTTGGTAAAGGGGTGTCCCCGGCATTTGTTGTTAACTGTATCACTTCCCGGTATCCATATGCCCAGAACTGGTTATTGTTTGCAAAAGTCAGTCCGTTCAAACCAAAGCCTAGATACTCCGCATTGTTATCACGCGGAAGCGGTTCCCATGTTTTACCAGCATCTACGGTTTTATACACGTCATATAATCCGGGAAGTCCATACCCTGTATTATCATCTACAAATTTCATATGCTTGAAAAGTGTGGGATTCGCCTCCGCATTATTTTTTTTCTCCCAAGTGGATCCACCATTTGACGTATAGTAGATGAGTGCACTATCTCTATTATTGGTGAGCAGGCTTAACCATCCTTTTTGCGAAGTCAGAAAAAAAGAGCTGTATATCACGTTGCCCGGTGTAGTTACCGTTTGCCAGGAGCCTCCTCCATTGGTGGTTTTTACAAGCTTGCCACCCATAAAATTGGTCTCTCCATTCGATGATACATATACATTGTTATTATCAATCGCACTAATGGTTCCAAAACCGATCGGATCAGTATATACAAGACTCCAACTGGTTCCGCCATTCGTAGTCTTGAAAATGCGATAATCATCACAGGCAAAGCCAACCAAGTTGTTTTGCGGAAAACTCATATCCTGCATAAAGCTGAAATGGGTGTTGAGATATTGGGAATGGAATACAAGTGTATAAGACAATCCCCCATCGCTTGATTTCAATACCGCCGGCACAGCTCCGTAATCACCATACACCAATATATTGTTTGCATCAAAAGCTTTCACACCGCCAATGCCAAAGCCGAAAGTGAGGTTTACACTGTACGTACCATAGTCAACATTTCCGATCGTGATCGGACGTTTAATATATGTTTTTCCGCTATCTGATGTAAATCCTACGAAAGAACCGGCATTCCATCCGGATACATAACCCGTAGAAGGGCTATAAAAACTTACACCGGTAAGCTCATTGTTGGTTGAAGAAACAAAGTCGGAGTGAATGAGCCGAAGCTGGCCTTTGGATACTACTGAACAAAATAGCGTTATAAGAAACAGCGCAACTTTGCGGCAAGTCGGAATTGGTCGAAGCATAATTTGGGATGATGGCGGTTTTAAAAAAAATACAGTTTTGGTTTTAGCCAGTAGAAATGTGGGGTAAAATAACTAAAAATCAACCCGTCACCAAGATTTGGGGATTAATAAATTGCGAAAGAAAATGCTAAAACTATATGGATTTTCTAAACAGAAAACTGCGGACAAACTGGAAACTTACTTTCGGAGATTATATTTACCGGCCTTGGTTTCCTGTTTAAATTTTTGTTGCTCGAATTTTTTAAGTAACAGAAAGTTCAAAAAAACTCTTTTGGGTTACAAATAAGATAATAATAAATTATAAAAGAAGGCTATTTGCCGATACAGAAAATGATAACCCTTGATTATGAAGAAGATCAAACCTCGGAGGTACAACAGAGATACAAGGTTTTTAAAATAGCAACTTTACTATAGTTTACGTAGCAATATTTATCATTCTTACTTACGCAAGCAAGTTAATAAAAATTATAATTCCGACAAGAAAATTTAGGTGCTGTTAAATGAAGTAAAGAAAATATTTCTCTGTTCGTTATACACTTTCATCCAAAAATTCATTCAGAAATTCTTAATCGCGTGATGCCTGCAATATCAAAAATCAAACTTTGCTGTCCCAATGTTCAATATTGTGGCCAACCATGTTTTTCTTACTTATAAGGCCAGTAAGTTTAAATAGTAAAAACGCTATGATACCCAGTAAATACAAAAATGAGGGTCGTTTTTAAATGAAAATTATTTCACTTAACGGAACTTTATTTACTCTTATCGATTACATAAGCAAGATGATAAAATGCTGATGAATGAACCGATTTTTTAAAATAACTTTTCACCAAATCTCTACGCATTGTAGTATTTTTATTTCTTAATTTTTCCAATTGGTTTCCAATTCAAGAAATTTAGATTTAAATAAATTTGAAGGCATCTTTTTCTTTAACAAATTGTGAAAGTTTTAATCATGTGTTGACAATACAATTTGTCTTTTTTGATTTACCACAATACTTCTAATCAGGTCGATTGTTGACAATATATTAATACTATCCAACGACTGAATTGGATCATCAATAAAAATACAATTGTAAGTATTGGAATTGAGTGCAGGTGCCAAAAAAATACTCAGGCTTAGAATATTTATTTGCGCCGTACTAAAATATAAATTAGGAATTAACAGCTCTTCACTATCTGCATTAATAACATATATGTCCAGTCTTGGATTATCGCTATCAAAATTTACCCGAAAATCTACAGATTTTCCGAAATCATGGAATCATCCTACCGATATCTACCAGGTCATTCAAAAAAACCCCGACACACATTCCATTGTTGGGTTACTGGATGAACAACTGGTTTGTCAAATTGATCTTATCCTTGCAGAAGCCAGCGACCTAGGCAAACATATCCGTGTATCTGGCAAAGATTGTGTCGCACGGTTCCTTTTCGGCAATCCTCCCATTGTTCAACAAGCCCTGATAACGGCCTTCCTTACCTGGTATTTCGAATTTCCCGAAGCAGGCCATCTTTATGCAATCCCTGATATTCAAAATCATAATTACTGCCGGGTGCTGGAATCAGCGAGATTTGTTTTTCATTGTAATTGTATACTGACACAGCAGGCCGTAAGCATTTACCGGGTAACAAATACATTATTCAATGCAACCCATTAAGCTTCATAACAACCTTACACTTTTTAGCTCACTTAGACCTTATGCTGCTTAAAGTAAATGTATAACGGGCTGGGCAGTAATAGTATCATAAAAATACTATTAATTTGAAAGTAACAGAATTAAAAGAAGATATTAAACCTTATCTTATTCCCAGTTACCCTGAAGCAATTTAAGCTATCGGATTTCGTTGCCCATAAAGAAATCAGATTACTAGAAAGAATGGATATTTTACTTCAACGATAAACTAAAATATCAAAAAAAATAGAAATGAAACAATTGATCTTCGTCTTTGCATTATCAGTCTTATACGTGAGTTGCAAAAAAGATAGTTCTTCAAATAATGTTTCTCATGATATTTATGTTGTAGGCTATGATGGTCAAAAGGCTGTTTATTGGAAAAACGGTGCTCAAACCGCTTTGACTAACGGCCCTTCTGGTTCTGTTGCCACAGGTATTTCAGTTGAGGGCGATAATATTTATGTGTCAGGATTTGAAACGCTGAAGAGCGCATATTATTGGAAAAATGGAATACCGGCAATATTAGCTACAAATACTCCTGGTATCACCAGTGTCGCCAACGCAATTACAATTTCAGGAAGTGATATTTATATCGCAGGTGGAGAAGAAAATAAATTAACCGGCAAACATATCGCAAAATATTGGAAAAATGACGTTCCCATAACCTTAAGTGATAGTAATAACTATGCTTCAGCCCTGGATATAACAGTAGTTAACAATGACATTTATGTTGCAGGTGAAGAATATAATACAAGTAGTCATCATGCAAAATATTGGAAAAACGGGCATAGTGTTATATTACCGGATGGACTGATAGCAACATCCATAGCGGTTGTTGATAATGATGTTTATGTAGCGGGATATAATATGGTCACTGGAAACGGAGGTAGCATAAAGGTTGCCGTATATTGGAAGAATGGCGTTCCGGTTGTATTAGGTGATGGCATTCATGCAAGTTCTCTCCTTGATATTTTTGTTCAGGGTACCGATGTGTATGTAGTTGGTTCAGATGCTAACGCAAATGGATATGAAATAGCAAAAATGTGGAAAAATGGGATCGCTACCTCTTTAGCTGATGAAACGCACAATTCTTATGCTGTTGGGATAACAATTGTTGATAGTGATATCTACGTTTTAATTAATGACATAGATAGAAATACCAATAAAAGAGTAATAAAAATTTTGAAAAATGGGATTGCCACTGCATTACCCGCTACCGGTACTTCTTATGCTTATAGCCTTTATGTTAAGTAATGTTAGTTTTGGCATTATCCTCTATAGTTTGAAAAATTGACTTCGGATGAAAAAATGCCAATACTATAGTTTTGCAGCGCTCTTTTGCCGGAAGGGTTTCTTCGGACTTACCATAAACAGCAGGCCGCAAGCATTTACCGGGTAACAAATACATTATTCAATGCAACCCATTAAAATAATCATTCGACTAACAAACAGAAGCTTTATAACAACCTCACACTTTTTAGCTCACTTACTGCCTCACATATTACAGAGAACAAACCACGGAGAACCTGAGATAGATTAGTTTTAATCGTACACTATTTTAAAATCACTTCTTTTTCTAAATTGATCTTCTCCATCAAAATTAGGAACGTGATTCCAATCATCTGAAATCTTAGATAGTAATTCAATAATTTCTTCCTTTGTTTTTTTACTTTCTTCGGTTAAGAACATTGCTGAATTCTTAATAACCAAAGAATAATTTGCTGCATTAAGCCAACTCAAATCACCCAGACAATCCCACAGGGCATTTATATTTTCTCCATAATAATTAGGAAATCTAAAGACAATAGCAATTTCTTTTAGAAAAGTTCCAAGAATCGGGCAGTGTTGTCCATCAATTTCTGCTATAAAATATTCTTTATTCTTATTTTCATCAATATTATTCATTATTAATGTTTCGGTTTCGGTCTGCCTAAAATACGTTCAAACACCACGGAATGAAGTGGAATCTGTGGAACCATCACTGCATATAAATGCCCTGTCTCATCTATAAAAAACTTTTGACCTGCGCCTGTGACTTCATTGCTGAAATAGAGGTTTTGTTCTTTATGGGTCAGCCATTTCATTAATTCAGATTGATTGGCAGAAGTCTTTTTAGTGTACATGGCCTGTATAATTTCGATTTCAATCTTATAGTCTTTGTACTTCTTTTTAATAGCTTGCTTATTTGCTTCCACATATCCATCCTCTAAGGAAGGTACACCGATGAAAGCCGCATCTTTCTTAAACTTCGAATAAAAGGAAGAAAGCTTTTTAAGCGAAGAGTCGGCTTCATTCCCTGAAATAATAATGAATAGCAATTTTTTGCCTTTATACTTTTTTAATCCCAGGTTCTGTCCGTTTATATCCTTGATGTTAATATCGTAGATGGCTTTAACCTGGAAAGTGAATGAAAGCATCCCGAATACTCCGATCAGTAAGATTGACATTCCTAATCGCTTATGAATATTGTTCATTAGTTATATAGTTTAATAGCTTGAGCTTATTGTGATAAAATAGCATTCACTTGAAATATCTACATTATAAAGGTGGACCTGATCATATCCACTGCTAACATTGCTGCACCCTGCCTCTAAATAATTATAATATCCATAATATTCAGGGTAGAAGTTCACATTATAATTACCAACCGGCAACGTTCCGAGATATGTGTTATACATAGGACTACTAACAGAAAAATAAAAACTCTCATAGGTCGAGGTATTTATAAATTCTATTGTGCCATAGTTATTGTATGGGTAGCCGGAAAAATCATAATATATATCTACGGAACTGCAGTACCCATAGGCGTTTGCATAGTTCTGCCCGTTGGCAGCAATATCATTCAGGGCTAGCTGGTTGGCAGCCTGCAGACTGACTGATGAACTATAGGTGTTGGCATAAACAGTATAGGTGACCATAGATCCGCTACCACTGGAACACTGTTTATAAAAGTTTTCGCTTTGCTCTGTATTATAGTAAGTGCAGGTGCCATTCGCATTGGCATAGCCCTGGCCATTGGCATTTACATTATTTTGTGCTTGCTGATCCGCATCTGCCTGGCTAACTGTAGAACTATATGTATCCGCCGCCACGGTATAAGTTACACTACTACCCGTGCCGCCTGTACCACAATTGTTGCGGGTAAACGTTCCACTTTTCTGTACATTATAATACGTAATAGTGGAAGTCATTGTCACTTTCACACTACCGGTATATTTTACTTCATTACCGCAGGTGGTTTTTCGTTGAAACCAGGTTGTTTGGGTAAGAGGGGTACTGAAGCTCAGATTCTGTGAGGTAGCACCGGGTATATCCGTAAAATAAATATTATCGGGAGAGCTTTGCCATTGATAGGTATAGTTACCGTTACAATTTCCATCGCTGGCGGATGTGGCGATGATAGTAGATGGCAGTTGTCCAAACAGCTTTGTCTGGTTGCCACTGGTAATGCATCCAGCGTTTAACGGCTGTATCACCGTTACAGTACCCTGCGTCTCAACATAAGCTGTATCACCACTGCAGATTGTTCTTCGCCTGAATAACGTAGTTACTGTTAAGGCCCCGGGACTATAATTTTGACCGGTTGCCCCGGAAATATTTGTAAAACTTCCGCTACCAGGAGCTGATTGCCATTGATAAGTATAACTGCCTCCGCAATTTCCCCCGGTGGCTGCAGTAGCATTAATAGTACTTGGGGTCTGTCCCGGGTATATCGTTTGCTGGGAGTTGGTGACATAACCTCCATAAAGAGGAGTAACGTCGTCCAGGTTTAAAGCTGTTGTTATATTTCCCGCATTACTGCCATAGCCCTCAACAACTATATAATAAGTACCGGCATTTAACGTAGTGCTTATGGAAGCCGTTGAGCCGGAACATAGCGGCCCGTTATCATCATTTGATGTGATCAATCCTCCGCTACTATTCAGCAGGTGCAAATAGGTATCAAAACCTGATGAACAATGAGAAATGTTTACTCGTTTGGTTCCCTGCAGGGTAAACTGGTAATAAATATCATCGCTGCTCTGTCCATAATCATTAAGATATCCATTATAGGTACTGTTATTCTTTGTATCCGTATAAGAATAGGATCCCGATCCGTAGGTTCCAATTACAATAGGGTTGTTAATACGGGCGCCAACAGGTTCTGGCGGACCCTCCACGTCTAATGTTACATCAATTGTAATGTCGCCGCTGTTAGTTCCATATCCTTCCGAGACAATATAATAAGTACCTTCACTAAGTGTAGTTTGTATAGAAGCTGTTGTACCTGAACATAAGGGGCCGTTGTCATCATTGTATTCGATGAGACTCCCATCGCTGGCAAGCAAATGCAGGTAGGTATCAAACGACGATGAACATTGAGAGATCGACACTACGGCGGTGCCTGTTACCGTAAAGCGATAAAAGATATCCTCACTGCTTTGCCCATAATCATCGCCGTATCCACTGTTACTTCGGGTATCGTTATAGGTAGATGTTCCACCAGGATAAGTGCCCATTACAATAGGATATTCCATGGTAGAACCTTCCTGCCCATAGGAAAAAACAGGGTGCAGCAAAAAAGCTAACAATAGTAAGACCATTGCCTGCAGGCCTTTCTTTTGTGCCCGCCTGAAAAAGTAACTCATTCGCATAAGCTTGGTTTATAGCTTTGATATATCCACTGGTTTATTTACATCCCGATTCGCCCTGTATCTCTTTTCTACTAATTACTCTATAGTTATTGTTCCCCATTTGCTTTCCTTATCTATTCCTCCAAATCCTTTGATCTTCCTTACCGGAACCAGCAGCGATGACGAAGACAAAAGAGTGATTGCATCACCCACAGGTAAAAAATTTTCAGCAGCAAGATCAATCAGCTTTTCTCTTTTAATTTTCCCATCTGCTTCCATCCAGCCTGCTACCAGCACAACATTTTTATAGTTGTTAGAGCTCGAATACTTATCACCCACTTCAATTTTTAGATTAGCAGCCTCATCGTTATAAAAAACAAGTAATTTATCTTTAAACGGAAAAGCATAGTAAGAAGACCCGATTGTACGGCCTGCACTTACCCTGGCTTTGGGTATCCAGTTAATAACAGCACGGCCGCTGTTTAAACGCACATTCAAAATACTGCCCGAAACCAGCGCAGAATGTTTTTCGCCATAAGCTATTCTTTCAAATTCTCCCACCATCCCAATGCTTCCGTCTTCTAATTCATAAGCCACCATATCCAAACCATCCAACCCATATTTTTTCGGTTTTGTGTCTGCCCATCCGTCCTTGTCTAACTGGGTTACGAGGTCCTGCGAAAAGTCGGTTGTTTGAATTTTATCTTCTTTAAAAGTGGAGGAAGAAATGGTTTGTGAAAAAATGCTGGTGAGATTGCCTGATTCTCCTGTTAGGGTGCCCACAGCATATACCATATTCCCTGCCCTGGCTGCCACCAAAAGAACCTGGTAAGGGCTACCTGTATTTGATCTCACCTCAAAATCTTTTGGCCGTCCTTTGGATTGATAGATCGCTACATGCTTTGCATATTCATTCCGGCCGGCTTTAAATTTATAGGCTATATATGCTGCACCATTATTATCAACAGCTGCCGAGGAAACGATAAGTTCATCGGTCATGCTGATCGTCTCTTTCCTATTCCAAACAGGCGCCAGGTCAATACTTACTACTGAAACATTAATTATGTTGTCTAATCCTGAAGACCAAACGGTCAGCAATTTTGTATAATCCGGCGAACTTTTTACAATAAGCTTTGCTTTTGTTAACAGCTCTCCCAGTTTGCCAATCCCGATATTTCTAAGATCGGCTTGCAGCAGTTCTTTTGGCGCCCCGGTTTGTAATGAAACGGGGTCAATTTCAGTTGCCAGTAGTTTCAGGGTATTGCTTTCCTCCTCTCCATAACTAAAGTAAATAAGGTAAAGCTTGTCATTTATTTTTCTAAGGAGTGGAGGAAGTGGTCCGAAGTTTTTCTCCCCGTTCAGCAAATGGTTTTCTTTCACCAATTTCATGGAAGCATCATACTGCAGCAGCTTAATGCCAAATTTTGCTTTACTCAGTTTAAAAGTATACCCGAATTGGGTCTTCTGATCTGTTTCCTTAAATGCAATAAAACCATTGTCTATTTTATATACATTGCCGTCAGGCATATCGTTGAAGGATGCAGACACGGAAGTTTTAAACGTTTGGCCATTTGCTGAAATACACAGTGATAACAACAGGAATAACGACGTTGATTTTAAAAAAAGTTTCTTGATCATGTTTATCATAAAGACTGCTTTCGAAGGATTTTCTATTCTTTTTTAGCCTACTAGTTAGTTGCTTATATTTTTTTCATTTTATAAATTGCCGATTGCTCAGACAACTCTTTTCATTTTATTTTTTTTACGGCCTCTTTGAAGCCGATGGTTAGATACAGTCTAACCATAACAATCCTATAATTTTTTAGCTTCTTACTGCCTAACATACTACCCACAACTGAGTCTACCAGTCACAACCCTACTATGTAACAACTGTCCGAATGTTAGGATACGTTTCTTTTAACAGAGATAAAAGCTCTTTTATTTTTTCTCGAAAAAGTATTAATGACTCTCGTGGATATTCTTGCTTTAATTCATTGTTAGGTACGTAGCTAAAGAACACATTGTCCTCTCTTTCTAAAACCACTACATCAGTAGAAATTTCAAATACTCCACTATCCCAAAAAAAAACTGCAATTCCTGAGCTATCCGTTTCTAAATGATAGTATAAACCGCTATTTCCCATCATTGAAGGTTCAGTTAATTCTATAATTTCTGATTCAATAAACTGGATATTATTTTCCAATTCTTCTTTCAGAAAATACAGTATACTCTTAATGTTTGAATAGACTTCTGTTTTCATTTTGTTTGCAATATTGATGACAGGTTTCTAATACTTGGAGTAAGGTTGCCTCCTTGTTTTAAAACGGCATTTTGAAAGGTTTTACTAGCGGATGAATGCACTGCCTTATACCAATCCCAATTGCCGGCCCCAATTAAACTTTTCGCTGAAACTTCAAACTCAGAATAAACCCATCCTTTTGGAGCAGCATTCCAACTGGTTGGACCATTAATTGAAAAGAAAGTAAAACCGCTCTGCTCTTCAACAACCTTTCCTGTTGTTTTCATTAGATTATAATTCTCTTTGGAGCACCAATGACCTACTTTTACATAAATATCTTGTAAAAGAGGAGTCTTAGGAACACTATTTAAAATGTTTTTTGCTGCATAAGTCCCTAGAGCTTTGATGCCGGCTTTTACTAATAAGCCAATCCCCAACATATCTTCGACATTAAAACCGGATGGTTCTGTATAGCCTGAAGCCATGAAGTTGGCCCTTGAACCAACCTTCCATGCCGCAGCATTTAAATAATTTGTGGCATTTCCATTTAACCCATTTCCAACAAACTTACTTAAACTCTCCTTGGCCCCGAATCCGGGCGTAACCCAACGTGAGTAACCTGCATCAACTGCCAACTGTTTTGCTGCACTTGAACTTGATAGTACATTAAGATACCCTTCAGAATTATACCACCCTGCTTGTGTTAGAATTTCAGTTTGGGAGGTTATATTCCCTTGCGCATCTCTATGATAAGTGTACTTGCCAGTTCCTAATCCTCCTGCATGCCAGTTCCAAGTCTCCTTCTTATGGTCAGTCCAATCACCTCTGGAATTATAGACGTCTTGTTCTGTTGATTGTTGCTGGCCTTCCTGAGTGCCTTTTATTGAGGGCTTGGGCTCAGCACCATCTAAATCAATGTTTGCTATTGGACTGTTACCTGCAAACTGATAGGGAGTGTACCATGGATAAGATACTGTTAATGGATCAACAGATAAAAATCTTACAATTCTTGGGTCATATATTCTTAGTCCATAGTCTTGTTGATTGGCTTCCCCTTTTACTTCATTGTCGTTTTCTTTACCATTGAAGCCGTAACGATACAATAAAGATGAACTATATTTCCTTCCAGGTATTTGCATACCGCCGGGATAATAATCGTTAGCGGTAATTACATCAGCAGTATACCCTTCGACAAGCTCAGAGTTACTTGCACTTTGTACTTGCAGTTTACGGTCGCTAACGGTAACCAAAACATTTCCCAAATGATTGCTCAATTCAAATACTCTCTCAGCTCTTGTAAACACACTTATGGTAGCTGCTGCAAAACCACCAGTGAGGTTCTTCGTTGCCGGGGCTACTGTTTGCTCCATCGCTATTCCCAACCTGCTGCTACCATATAAATGCGTTTCTATTTGTTTAATGTTAGTGGTAGCAGCAGGCGCTTCATACACACTCATAACATTACCGCTGGCGTCCCTTACATATAAGGTTGTTTTTCCATTAGCGGTTTTGGTAATGCGGTTACCAGATGCATCATAGCTGTAATAAATCGTACCGCTGCTTTTTGTTATGCTGGCAATTTTTCCATACACATTCCAAACAATACCAGTAATACCTTCTGAAACATCGGTTTTTAAATTACCAATCGCATCATAAGTATAATTAGCATTGGCCTGTCCTTGTTTAATATCGTTGTATTTACTATAGTCAGCGGGGGAAGCATCGGGAGCATCGTCGATAACCTTGTCCAACTGGTTGGTATTCGGCTTATAGCTATAGGTCATAACATCCATGTTAAGCCGCGCAGCATCACCTTTACGATTATAAGTTAAAATATTTCCATTGGGGTCATAAGCGATTGCCTCTTTATAATCATCAATGGCAATAGCATTCCACTGGTTGGTTGCAGCATCTAATCCTTTATACGCCTGCATGCTCACAATCCGGTTGAGCTGATCGTAACGATAATTATAAAACAGGGGTAAGGCATTGGTACTGGCAGGCGGTCCTTTTAATAACCCTGCATTATTAATACTGATTGCTCCAATATTCCCATTGTAAAGCGATACAAAATTGCTGTTAGTGCCCAGTCTGGCAAAGGCAGAGGTTCCGGCAATGGTCTTATAATCTAACTGGTTACTTCCATCATCATAATAATGCAAAGAAAACCCGACTACATCTCTTGCGACCGGTGGCAGCGTGCCGGTGTTTAATCCATCCTTACCTATATCTGTTGCAGGATCCAGGTTCGTACTGTTCACCCCTTTTAGCCAGCCCTGCAATGTGTACGCATAATCTATTCCCTGCACCTGCAATTTTCCAAGCACGGTGCGGGCAAGCGGGCCATGTTTATAATAATTATACCTCGCATCTTCTTCCCACAGTATTTTATCCCTGCTGGTTTCAACACCTGTCAGTCGGTTTTCCGCATCATAACTATACCGGTGGTAAAACGCATCATCTTTACCCGGTTGGTAACTCACTTCATTGACCTTGCCACTGATAAGATCATAATCATAAGTTATTCTCTTAAACTTGTCAGCAACTCCTGCTTCCGCCACACCTTTATAATGCTGCACCAGTGTATCCACGTTGCCATGTATATCATAGCTATAAAAAGTTCCCGCATGGTAGGCTTCAGGGTCAGAAGCTAGTGGTAGTACCATCGTATAGCTTACACGGTTACGCAGGTTCTTTTGTGTTACCAATCCAGTCAAAATATCAATGGGAGGAACAGCGTCCATTCCATGCGGCAGGTCATATTTTGTCTGGGTGATTTGTTCCCTCACACCTCCTGTTGTAACGATCCAGTTATATAATGCCGTTTCATCCTGGCTGATGGTTTGAGACATGGCCGAAACAGGCAATGGCTTTTGTCCTACTTCTTTTATCCGTCCTAATTCATCATATAAGGTATAGCTGTATTTATTATCAAGCAGCTGTTGTGCATTCTGGCTTACAACAAGCCTGCCCAGCCTGTCGTACCAGAAAAAAGATTTACTGGCATCCGGGCTGTTTTGCGCAATCACCTGCCCCAGGCTGTTATAGCGGTAATTAGTTACTAGTACATGCGGCCTTGGCCAGTTTACATCATAATTATTGGCCCTGGAAGTTTTTACATTATTCAGATTGGTTGTGCTCCAGTCGGGTCGTACACCTTTTGGCGGCACTGTTTTCACTAAGCTTCCGGCCTGATCGTAATAATAAAGCGTATAGTGGTATTCCTTGTTGCTGTAGCTAACGCTAAATGTTTCTATATTTTTTGCCGCCATACATTTGGCGCGGTACGATGCTTCAAAATCGGCAAGCAGGGTTTCTTTACGTTGCTGGTAAATTTGCTGCGCCAAAGCAACAGCCATCGTATACACTTTTTTACAGGGCGGGTCGGTTACAAATATACCCGTTGTGTCGGTCAGCGGTTTGGTATTGCCACAGATCACATTCTGATGGGCACTGCCATTGCCGGCATAGCCAGCCAAATTACAATTAGGGCTGGCCGTGGCTGCCGCCTTTGCATAATCTATCCAGCCAAACTGGAAGCCGGTACGGTAGTTTATGAATTTTGCATAGAGAATATTATCCCGGATATTGGTTGGCGTGAGATCACCCACGGTGAATACAGGGCCTGCATCATAGGGTGAAGTAAACTGTGTTTTAAATTCAGCGGTCAACGAGCTTAGCTGTGCACAATCCAGGCAACGGGCACTGCCGGTGAACCCGCATTTTAAAAATTCAGGAAGCGGCTGTGCAACAGGCAACGTATAGATCGTACCGGTAGAATCACACTTCCTGTCTTCGCAGGGGCCGATACAGGCGAGGGACTTCAGCCTTGAGCAGTTTTGCATCATTCCATCATACAAGGCCCAGGTAAGTGTATCGCTGTATTGCGCCTGTAAGTATTGGTTGAAAGTAGTGAAGCTGTTACCTGCCGATCCTGCTTCAATTTCTAATTGCGTAAGACGACTGCAATTACAGGTGTCAATACTCGTAGTGATCTCTTTAGTGAAAACCGGGCCTTTGCCATAAGGCTTGGGGAACTCGATCACAAAAGGATTGCATAGACTGTCTCTTGAGATGCCATACTGGCTAAATACAGCATTGATCACTTCTTCAAAACTTCTTGGCGATCCATCGTTGGGTGTTGCAGGCGCTACATTGGAGGAGCCATAAGGATTGGCCTGGTTGCTTCCCTTTTCACATACCAGCGCCATTGCTGAAGTGATCTGGGTAAGTATCTGGTCTTTGCTTGCATGGTTTTTTATGGTCTCGCATTGCAGCAATGATTGTTTCCATAATTCAATATAGCCACTACATCTGCTTGAATAGGTTTGTGCCGCTGTTGTTCCTCCCGGAAAATTATTCAGGTTGGGAGGGCCGCCGGCAGTAACAGGCCACCACGACCAGTCACTACCGTTATTTGTATGCTGTTGCGCCAGCATCTGCTGACTGGTTGGAAAATGCAATAGATATCCCTGATCAACTAATGTTTGCGCATCTGTCAAAACAACACTCTGTGTTATATAATTATTAACCTGGATATCCCGTTCCATGGCATACAAGCTGCGGAACATTTTCCATACCTGGTCTTTCTCCGTTGCAGTAAGATCATTATAGGGAGGAGTTTTTGGGGCAGCCTGGTAACAAGCATCTCTTTGGGCGGGAGCAAGAATGTTTTTGCACTTCGCATCACCGTAAGCGATCTGCCACATGCTGAGGTTTTGGCGATAGTTTGTATTTATCATCGTAGCCATAGCGGATTTATAGGATGGCGCTACGGTATAAAAAGGATCATTGATGCTGGCTTCCGTTGTGAAAATATAATTATTACCGGATGCCTGGGTATAGTTTCCTGTATTGCTAAAGCTGTTGATCCAGTTATAGCTTGTGGTCAAATTATTTTCAGCAAACTGCAGTTTTGAGTATTCAGGGTGATGAGGAAGAAGCGCCTCTGCCCATTTAGTATTAAACAGCTGCACATAATCATCTTTGGATAGGCTATTTAAAAACACCGTTTGATCCGGTGGCGTTCCGGGGTGTACTGTCGGATCTATTACATTTAAAGGAGTATAATAATAACCCAATGACTGATCAGCCTTCCACGGTTTTTTATAAAAAGGCTGGCCGGCATTGACCGTTGAGAAAATATCATATTTGTTGTACATCGTTGTATTGGTAGCAATGTCTTTAGCGTACTGGCCACTATACGGGATCATATCAGCCAGCATGAGCTGCCGTTTGGCAGGCAATGATTGGGATACCGTATTACAAAGCTTATCGCAATTTTGTTTGGCAGCATTATAGCCGGCATTAATGGCCGAATCAACTGATGCAGGAACAGGTGAAGGGTTGCCGATTGAGTTTAAATAATTAGTACTGTAAGCAGCCGGCGTACCCAATGCTGTGTTACAGGCGTCGCAGGTGCTGGCGGGAGGCGGGTTATCGCAACCGGAAACAGCAAACATTACATTATAAACAGAATCTATCAGCTGCTGTTCTGATTTGCAGAGTACTTGCTGCAGGTATTCATCTTTATATTTTTGAAGGGAAGCTTCACTGATGGTCAATGTCTTTCTTATACTATAAGAACCCGCAGACAGCGTTGTATCGAATGTGATTATATTATTGGGAATAGATACCCCTGCTTCGTTTTTAAATCCCTGTATTGCGGTAGCACAATTAGCATCCGCATTTAAATTGATATTGTTGTATCTCTTTACAATGGGCGCCACATCACCCGATTCATCGGTAATGGAAATTTCCAGGTTGTACATGCAGTCATAACAGATCGGTGTATTGGCACAGGATGTTAATTGCAATATTTCAGGATTCAACTCATATTTGAACTGGTAAGAGGTAGCAGCCGGCACCAGCAATGTATTGATCGCTTCAATGCTGTTGTTCCTGACCGTGTTGGAAGCATCATTGAGGAGATTGCGGGTTATGGGCGTTCCCTGTTGGTTTGGATATTGAATCGGATCATTATAAATAGCTCGCATGTAACCAGAATCTCCGGCCAGCGCCGTAGCGATCGTTCTTCCATGCATATCCACATAACTCACACTCATCTGCCCGTTGGCATCCTTTACCATGTTTTTGAAATAGTGTGTGAAGTTGCCCACTTCCGTTCCAAACAAACCATCAAGCTCTTCCTGTGAAGGAGTGCCGTAATAATATTTTGTTTCATGAGTGCTACCCATTTTCATGGCGGCACCTACCCCGCTTTGTGCCATTATTCGTCCTGTGCCGTCAGGTGTATAGCGGGTTACCGCATACGGATAACCTTCCGCATCAGGAATGTTGCCATTTGTCCCTACATTTTTTTCAGGGTTCGCATCACTGTAATAATTAGCAGTTCCATAATTTTTATTCAATGCCGGCGTAAGGCTATTGGGTGTGGCAATCGGCTCCAGGTCAAAAAAACTGGCCGGGTCTTCGCCCTCGGCCTGCCCGTTAAAGAGGTTAAGGTTTTTTGTATAGGCAAGAACAGTGTTGATACCCGGTGCGGGCAAAATCTGGATAGCAGGGCGGCCCTGTCTATCATAAAAAGTCTCTGCAGAAATAGTGGTGTTATTGACGTTTTCTTTCGTTACTGTTTGGCGGCTGCGCAACGACCCGTCATAGTATTGCATCACGGCTTTTCGTTTGCCGTCTTCAGCAAAGCTGATGGTGGATTGCCAGTTGAGCAGTTCATTATGTCCCACAAATGATTCCGATTGCACCGATGACCAGGGGCCATCTGCCCGGGCGCCTGATTTATTACTATTTACCGCCCTTAGCCTGAAATAAATTTTTCCCTGGCCTCCATATAACAGCGGTATTTTATAAACTGTACGGCTTACGGGCAGGTCGATCCTCGTCGAATTGTTTTTGAAAAGTAAATTATTGTCCAGGCTGCCATTTACATAATAGCTCGTGATCAGTTCATCTTCTACCCATGTCCACTCCAGCTGTGTATGCGTATTTCTGGCTTCGGGTTGCCATTGCCAGCCTACAGACAGTTCGTCTGCTCCCGGTGCCGGGGAAGTGCGGGAAAGAAATGTTGGTTGTAACTGTGCCGTATTGGATGATAGGTCATAATAGCGGGTGACCATCATTTTGTTTTCCAGCAGCAATATATCCGCGATATTGATGCTACCCACTGTTGCAGGAGTAATATCGTCTACCACCGTGATCTTTACATATTCAGCATCGGAAAAATGAAAATAATTTTTTGCATTGTATTTGGCTCCTTCATCTTTATTGTACGTAATGGTGAATATTTGCTCTTCGATCGTATTTACTGAAGCAGAAGAATGCCCGTATTCAATTTTTACTTTTACGGTGGCGGAAAAATTGCTGGATAAGAAATGATTGGTCTCTTCTATTAAACTTAATGTAATTACATTTTTTATACCGTGGCTTTGCTCAAGACCGGGGACAAAGGTCCTCGTATCCGTTGCATTCTTAAACAGCGCTGAACCGGTCAGCCGTCCTACAAGATCATTATCATCAATACTTCCTCCTTGTGCAAATCCTTCCTGAATAGTGCAGGTACATATCAATACCATTATCAGTATTAAGGCCCTGGTAAAACAGCCTTTACTTTTTTGCAGCGACTGCACAAAAAATAGCATCAACGATTTTTTCTCTTTCATTTTGTTAGTCATACAGTTCGGTCTTGGTTGCAGCCCCCTCCCGACCTCCCCCTTCAGGGGAGACCACCAGCACACAAGCCCTTCTTGCCGCAGCGTTTTTTGATTATTTATATTATTCGACATATCAGTTCTTTCATTTTAGTTTATAATCAGGCGGTAAGCCGCAAAGCCTTTTGCCGGGATATATTCACCGGCCGCATTCTTCGTAATCCTATCAGCAATGGTAACAGGTATATTTATACCCGGCTCATGACTGATCTTACTATAAATGAAACTCGAAACCTGTTCCTTTATTAAATAGTTTCCTTTTTCTTCGAGACTTATTAGTTTATCCGCAAACTCCGTGTTTCCTTTAAGCGCATCATAGTCCGCCGGCTGTAAAGGGATCATCGTTCTCCTGATCGTCCTGACCTGGAAAGGTGTCTTTGTTTTGGAGTCGTATGTTAATTCCAACATTTCTTTAGGAATGGACGTACCATATAATGGCAGCCGGCTTACCAGCGTTATGCTGGTCGTATCATTCCCCTTAGATTCAGTTTGTGCCTGGTATTTTTTTGACAGCTCTGCAATAGAAGAGTCTTTCATTTGCATCCCGGTCATGGCTTTAATTTGCAAAAGAACACGCTGTGCATCGGGGTAGAGTATCATTTGCCGGAGTGTATTGCTCACCATCAGCGCCATGGAGTCGTTCACCAATTGCTCCACATTTCCAAAATGAATATAAGAGGCTTTCTTTTGCAAATAAAACTCCGCTCTTGTCTGCATCGTGTCTTCGGGACTGGTGATGAAACTTGTAGTATTGACCAGTTCCAGTTCCAGTTTCAGCGGCAATTCCTTGTAAGCATTACATACCAGCATAAACTCACGTAATGTGATTAATGTATCAACTCCTTTATCGGCACGTTTCTTTTTTTGTGCCTGCACATTAATGGAGAGTGCCAGGAAAATCAATATCAACTTTATAACTCTATTCATAGTAACACAATTCTTTTAGCATAATCATTAATATTCTTTATTTCAAAATCTCCTTACTGCACTTCCTTTATTCCTCTTTGTTTAAAGCTTCTTGTTTCGTTAATGGTTTTTATTCCTTCTTTGGTTTCTGCCTTTGTTCGTATCAGTCCGCCTTCTTCATCATACTCATAAAAGCTTGCATAGTTATTGGCATCCAGTTCCGAGGTTAACCTTAAACTCACCGGGTCGTAGACATAGCTTTTCATATTGGCGTTGAAAGGGTGAATACGGATGTCATCAAAATATATAGGCTGTCCGCTGTTATTGACGAACTTCAAATTCATTTCGCTTACAGTAGACGGTGCTGTAAAGTATCCTTCGTAGCGTTGCCACCCTTCTATAATGGGGCCCGTCGGCTTAATAGTATTATTGTTCGTATTGCCGCTGCCAAAGTCAATCTGTACTTCATTATTTGCATAAGAAGACACCAGTATGTTTGATTCTCTTACCCAGGCACTAAATACCATCTTCTTATTGGAGGGGATACTAAATACAGGGTTTAGCATGAGTTCGGAAGCTGCTATCGGTTTGGTATAAGCACATCCGGTTTGAGTAGAAATAGATTTATAACTAACCGGGTTAGGCAAAAATTCAAACTTAAGAGAATGGTTAAAAGTAGGACGGCCGAAACAATCTCTTTCATTACATGCTACATTGTATTCGCCTTCGCATACACTTTCAACTTTATATATCCCCTTTTTTAAGCAAATACTATATCTTATTTCATGACTTATTGGACTAATAACTGTTTGAGATAAAAAAGTGTATGGGATTACTGTTCCGTCATTAACAGACGTTATAGTAATGATCATGTTTGGCACACTTGTCCCAGGTTCTGTACTCGACAGGTTTTTCTTAAAAGTATAAACCCCATCGTTTTCTATCTCGAAATAATCTGTAAGGCGATAGGCATAACTATAATTAAGTCCGTCATCCGGGTGCGACACAATATGGGCAGATAATTTACATAGAAAATCGCTGGCAGGTGTGACTAATCCTCCTTGTCCCCAGGATGAGCTTCCGGAAATAGCTCCGCTTATAGGGTTGGCCGGGAATTCCGCAATAGTATATATATTGCCCCCCTGCTCAAATAAACCTTCGGTGGTTGCCGTTTGATTGATCAGTGAAAACTCATCGTTGACTACAGCGGAAACAGCAATGTTTTTGACCGCGATATTACCGGCAATTTCCATTACATTATTCCCGCTGTGCGCATTAAATCCTGGCTGGGAAGAATTAATTATCTGGGAATTGGTCATGCCTGCAAAGTCAATATGTTTCTTTGTGCAGATATTTACAGCAGCTTTATTAATACTTTCCAGGTAATCCTTATCCTCAAATCCCTCATAAAACATTTCATTATAGCGGGCATTATTGGCAATAGCAACCGGTGTTGTTTTATTATAGCCGTATTGTGCTGAAGTATAAATATTCAACGCATCTTTTGTTTCCAATTCCATTCCTTTTGCGTTTACACGGGTAATCTGGCTGTTCCATACCCATTTAGTATTTGTATTATCAGGCACCAGGTTATTGGCGGAATTAAAATCCCAGTACAATTTAAAGTTGCTTAAAAAACCATTTTGCTTCAGGTTAGTTGGAGCCAGTGGATGGATTTCTGCCCTGTTCTCATAAAACACCATGCTTCTGTAGGTTCTGAAATTACCCAGTAACCCTTTTCGATACGGGTTGATCTTTTTTTCCAGGTAACCGTTACAATCGACCTCCTCGATAGTCATACACAAATTCGGATCAAACACGGTTTTTAATTTCCTGATCACATCATTATCTGTTTGCCATTTTTCTTTGTATTCAACGGCAGATGCATTGATCACTTTATTGGCACTATTTGCGACTATTACATTATCTATAACCAGTTTTTTGTTTCCGACAACTGTTTGCCTTGGATCATTCATGGAAATAGCGGATGCCACCGAAGCGCTCAACATATTCCGTTTGCCGCTTCTTACCACACGAAGACTTACACCGTCTCTATTTGCCAATCGTCCTACAGAGTCTATAAATACGATATCGGGAGTTATGTTGGTAAGAGAACTAGCATTTTTCGTTTTATCAAATGCCCAAAACATTGGCACACTGACAGAGGGTAGCTTACTGCCGCAGTTATCTGTAGGAACTGAGCCCCGGTTTACCAGGTATAACTCATCGCCGCTTTCAAAAACTTTGTTTATCTCTGAAGGAGTAATTCCTTCCGTTATCTTTCCATCCCTGAACTTCACGCCGCTATAAACAGCATCAATATTTTTATAGGCCAATCCCATACCACTATAAGCCCAATAAGCAGGATAGTTAACGCTGTATATTGGTTGATCAAATTCATTGTTGGTGCGGTTTACTACCACATCACCGGTTTCTGCATCATATACCAGGTTCTTTGTAGAAACCTGGCTGCCCTTATCTATCACAACCACACTGTCCAGTATACTGTGATAATTGACAACCTTCGTGGTTGTTACTGCCCGGTAAGTGTTCTCGCTTTCACCCGCAACACCCCAGATAAACGGAACCCATAAAGGAGGAATAAACGGGAACACCAAATCAACCTGGCCTTGTATTTCCAGGCTCTTGCTCTGCACAGAAAATTCTCTTGTATCCGTCATCAGTTCCACATCAATACCCATATTGCCTTCCTTGATCACACCCCCTTCTGACGCATACACAAAATCAAATTTTTCAGCAAGGCCTTTGCTTCCGGTGTTGCGATAAAAATTTTCTGTATAGCTGATGCGTGTGGTAGAATCATTTTCAGGGTAAGAAGCCTGCGATTTCATTTTCCCGTGCATGTCGTTGGTCTCTACAATAAAACCTTGTGATAAGGCACGACTGTCAAAAGCATATTTGTAAAAGAACGCTGTAAGCGAGGCCTTGTGTTCCTGCATATCCGATGATGGATCGAACGAGGTATGATTATAATAAACAGGAAAATCTTTAGCCGTATAAAACTGTGTCACCTGTTTGCCAATACCTGACCGGGATTTTTTACCCGCCGGGATATCGCCTTTTTTCAGGGAACGAACCGTAACCTTACTATAACCAACCAACGGCGCCGGGAAAAAAGCATCCAGCACCGGCATTTCAATAGCGCCATACGAAGTGGGGCCCAATGGTATTTTATTCTCCACCTGCACCATGGTTTGAAAGGGATTCTCTTCACCACCGATGGATGGTTCATAAGAGGCTACACCACTACTGATCGTTCTTTCAACACCGTTAAATATTTCAGTGGTCTCATAATTATATTCCTGGCCATACTCTGATGCATATTGACCGGTGATCATCGCCTGCCAGTTATCCTTTAGCTTTACTGATTTTACCCGTTGCCCGCCTCCGTATTTGTATCCATCAGGATCATTTAAGCGAACAAATGATTTACCAGGGATAAAAAATTTTGCCTTGTTTTTTTCCCGCAACCTGTTGATCGGATCTTTAAACGCCTCTGTAATGGAAGTGAACATTCCCTCCAGCATTTTTGCAACCTGCGACAATGGTGGCTCGCCAGCAATATCATAAGAAGGCTCATAAGCCTGGCCGGGCAATTGTTCACGTAGATAAGACAGGGCAGTCAACGTAAGAGGACTATGACCATCTACTGTATTAATCTTTACCCAGATATGCGTATCATCATACTTGTCGTAATCGGCAATCGTTGCATAAGAGTTGACGTATTCCTCTCCTTTTGGCATTTGCACTTTTAATTTAAATGCCAGTTGGCTAACTCCCTGCAAATATTTTTGAAGAACTTCCTGTTTATTGGCACAGGGACTGGGAACTTTTATAAACACATAATCATTTTCGCCAAACTCAGGGATGCCTGATGCACTAATAGAAGTTCCATATAACTGGTTGCTGAATGCCGTCGGTGATTTTCCAAGTCCAACGATCTCCATCATCGTCGCAGCCCGTTTGTTTTGAACAAAGGCATAATCATCACTTTCATATTCTACTTCCAGTTGCCCGCCTGAGGGCAACAGTATTTTTTTCAAAGCCCAGGGAGCTGCGTTTTGATTGGCAGCAGATTTATCCTGTAATGAATAAGGATAATTGGAGTTTTTTAATTGACCGGGATTGGAGCTTTTGGATTTATAATTTCCCCAGCGGTCTGCAGCATTGAACTCATAGTTTGGATTATTGCCATAGGAAAAAGCATATTTATTTTTATTGATCCTGTTCTTCCCATTAAAGGTGAAATAGATACTATCCAGAGTAAGCTTTCCACCACCTGAAGTATTATCCGGCGTGCCCAGGCATAGCGTATAGCTGTAAGCAAACCATACTGTTTTAACCGGCTTTGCAGTAGCAAGTCCATTTTTTTTCAGGTCAGCTTTGCTATAGAGATCAATTTTTTTAAGCCTTTTTAATGAATTGTCATTACTGTTAACACCATTCAATTCACCAGCAGCACCCTTTCCATCGACTCTGTCCTCGACCGTAAAAAGGGCGATCATTGTTTTTGATTCGATGGAATGAACATACCATGATTCCCGTTTGCCATAAGAAACCAAACCTTTATCATCCTTGATTTCTGTACGATTGCCCCCGTTAAAATTTGCAGTGTACCCTGTTGTAAGAGGTGTTCTCCACTCGTGATCGTTGAATTTGCTGTAATTAAATTTTACAGCATTGCCCAAATCATCTTCTGTGATACCGTTGCCCGTCACATCCACATAGTCAGGAGATAATAAACCAGACAAAAGGAAAGAATGCGCATAAGGGGGCGTTTCTGTTATTTGCAAATAACCATCTTTAGTGTTGTGTGTATTTACGGTGGTTGCATCGCCTGGGTCAAAATTCACCTGGTCAGTTCCCGATTCTGTATTATTTGGATCAGCTCCTGATTCTGTATTATTTACAGAAAAGCTAAAATCCTTTTGTGTCCTATTGTATACGGGAATGCCATACACATATCTTTTACCATCAGCCTCGGTTACATTTACCTGTGAGATATGATGCTTTTTGCGATACTCACTTACTCTTTTTATTATTGCAAATTGCAAATTGTTTTCACCATCTAAGATACTGGTAGAGTTATAATTTTTGATAGCCGTATCAAGCCCTATTACAGTAGCTTCCTCTGCGGTTAAAAAACTGGTGACCTGTGTTCTTTTTTTACGCTCAGCAAAATCAGGTTTTAACATGCTTGAAGTATCAACCAGTTTATTGTCCTTTGAAAACTGTTCTAAAATCGGTTCAAGGGAAGGAGAATAATTATTACCGCCCAATTTGTAGCGAACCAGGTCGGTGCCTCCGATTTTTTCAAATTGGTTGGCTGTCAATACACTTGTTTCCCCGGGATTTCTGAAGTAAACATTTTCCTGTGTGCCTGATGCATCTTTAAACTGAACTGCATTGTGAAGCTTGTTGTTATTATTCCATTCACTGATGTAGGAAGGAGTTTTTACCGTATTAAAATTGCCGCCATAATGACCTGGGGGGCCAACATCGGCCCCAAGGCTCAAACTTTTATCCTGCGAGCGGGTATAGTTATCCCGGACATATCCATGATCGTTGCGATAAGCCCTCACAGATCCTCCTGTTCCTTCCCCTTGTATAGAAAATACATCATAAGAATATTGCGGAGCAGATATAACAGGTGTATTAGGCGTTACCTCGTTGTCATTAAACCTTGTAAAATCCATAACAGCATTCGGATTGTTCTGCGCTTTCTGATAATAGAGATATCCGACTAATGGTTTTTTTTGTATCCTGTCTTTAAAGGCTACTTCTGCTTTTTGTATATACACTTCTGCTTCTACAGAACCATAGCCCCCAAACATTCCTATTCCTAACTGAAAGCGGCCAGCACCTGCAGAATTAGTTACCGGCATTCGAAGAGAAGGTATATAGCTTGGTTTTACAAAACTGATACTGGTAGAAAAAATAGTAGCGTTCCTGCTTCCATCACTATACGTATCTAATTGCCTATCGTTAGCATATCTTACCGATAAATCATTAAAGCTCACCTGGTCACTAATTTGCAAAGACTTAATCCCTGTTCTTGAATTGTAGCTTGTAGCAAGAGATAGTCCGTTTGAAATACTTGATGTGCCACGATGGGCTGAAGCTGTCAATGAAACATTTGGTGATAATGTAAATCCATTTCTGGAACTGAGATTAACGTTAAGACCGCCTCCTACAGCTAAACTGGCATTTTTTTCAGCATTTGCCTTCCCGGCTATTTTAAAACTTGTTGTTCCCTTCAATCCCAAATCCATGGCAGGTCCGAGATAATTGTTAAATGAAACACCAAGAGAGGCACCTACGCTTCCGGAAAAATTTTCAAAAGGAGATTCTTTAATACCATATAATTCCAGATCGGCTCCCACACTTAGACCCCATGTTTTATTCGGCTTCATATCCTGGGTCTGTATCAACGTATCCTCTCCGTTAAAATCATCCGGCACCCCTCTCATATTCCGGTTTACCGTTCCGGGATTAATATTCCAGCCCAACCCTACCCAGCTAGCTTCCTGTTCCATCGTAATACTGCCATCGTAAAAAATATTGATGGGATAACCACCTACATCCATCAAAGGAATATTATAGCTAAAGTCACCGGTAAAAAGATTCACCATATTATCAGCACTAGCTGATTTAAATGATGACATTTCCGGTGAGGCTGGTCCGCCAATATCCGCTTTCGTGGAAGTCGCATTAATAACAGGATTTTTTTTCTCTCTGTTTTCTGTTTTATTATTAATACGCTTTTCAATAGCAGGATCATTACTGCTAAACCCGGAAAAACTAACTGGATCAGGAGATGCCAGCTTCCTGACTGGCATTTCCCTTCTTGAAAAACCAGTAGTTGCTGAATTGCCATAAACAGGCGCAATACCGCTCAAAAAGACCAGGAAAAGTAAATAAGCAATATGTTTAGGATACCTCGTAGCAAGTAACTGAATCATAAAGAGTCGGTTGGTTAGTTGGTTATTTTATACTAAAGAATGCTTTGTATTTTTTGTTTTGCTGATCAGTGATCTCGACAAAATAAATCTCGCCCTGGCGGAAATGATTGTTTAACTCGAAATGGAGAAAATTATCTCCGTAAATGATCTTCTGCTTTTTCTGCTGCACCATTTTTCCTTCTGCATTCAGGAACCGGATTACTATTTCATGTTCTTTATCAAAAGAATAATATTTGATCTTCAGGTTATTGCCAGGGATATAGTTTATCCCCGATTCATCACTATTATTCCTCAATAAAACATAGGCATCATTTATTGCTTCTGTTTTTGCAGAATCTTTCGCAATACTGAAAGTCCATACATCTGTTGTGGCAGCATAATTCAAACCGTTTCTTGCCGTCACCTGCCACGCATAGGTTTTACCTGCCTGCAACCTGGAATAAGAAGATGGATAATTTTCATACGGTACTTTGAGATGCCCCTTTGTATACACCGGTGTGTTATATAAAATAGCTTCCTTTGCAGACTGCCCCTCCAGTATCTCTGCCACTGCTATATCATAATTTAAATTATCAAACATATCCAGCGGAGCAGGTGGCACCCATGTTAACTGCGGATAGACCGTATGCAGTACTGATTTATCGGAAGGCGTATTTAACAGCGGCGGACTTAACGGGTTAATATTTATTCGTACACATTCTTCTGTTAATGTTTCTACTTTTTCACCTGCACCCCGCGCAATAGTATAACAAGCTATATATGAACCAAGCGGTAAATAGTTCGTGTTAAATCCACTCATCCCATAATTATACTGTACAGGTTGCACATCCCTAATGCCAAGCATCTTAATGCCTTTCCCCAGTAAAATATTCCGCGTACCGGCTGATAAAACAGGTTGGCCTGTAACAGCATCCTGGAGATTCAAAAAAATAGTCACGTCCTGCGTTGCATTACTGTTATTGGCTAATACCAGGTTCCACAACTGGTCCTTCTGCACCAGGCCCGCCGGTGGAAGTTGAACACTTAACGTTACCTGGGCCTGCAAAAACAACGGAACACAAAAAATAAACAGACTTATAATCTTGCTCATATCAGAAATATTTAAACCATGTTACCCTGCCTATCTCTACCGGGAACAATGTTTGATAGATGGTAGGCAAATAAGATTTTTCATATTGCAATTGTAATCCCCCCAATTTTTTCAATTCTATTCCCAGTTGCGCCCGGCTTCCCCAATAACTATCTCCACTCATGATCTTATTGTACTTTACTCCGCCACCTATGCGAATAAATGAAGAAGGGGCATAATCTGCATTGGCCTCCAACGTGGAAAATTGCATTTGCTCCTGGTCAGTATAAGTAAATAACCCCTGCAATTGGGCTTTGCCCAAAATAAAGGAATGCGATATCATATAACTAATTCCTTTATATGCGATGAACCCTGAATCAGTCCCCTTGCTGGAATACCGGTTATACATCAGTGAAGAAATCATACGTATACTGCCTGCAGCGTAATTATGAATGATTGATCCGTTCATTATATAATAGGCGTTCTCCCTTATCCTTTCGTTATCGATGACATATAGTTGCGAGCCCGGGTAATAGCCTGCACTTAAGGTGGGCCATTTCGGAAACCTGGCATTCAATTGCAGGCTTTTGAAAACAGTACTTGTCCTGAATGTTTTTTCGGTAAAAGGATTGGTAAAATCATTTCTCCTCAGCATAGCGATCAACTCTATTTTATCTTTTAAAAAGGATTGATCCAGTTTCAATAACCATGCAGTTTGATCCGTATTGTAAGTGAACAGGCTGAATGATTGAAAATTCTGTCCCGTCTTTCTGTAAAATCCACTAACCCTTGTGTTGGTTTCTTTTAAAATGGTCTGACCTTTAATACTGATACCAAGGTTTGTGTTATCCGAAAAATTCAGAAGATCTTTCGACCTGTTATTATCTCGCCATCTTGCGCTGACCGGCCTTGTCGTTTTTGCAATTTCAGCGCTGAAGTTTGTGTTTTCATCTTTCTTCAAAATAGTTTCAAGGGAATACCCTGCAACATTCAGATGACTGGAAACAGTATCAGCAACAACACTCCCGTAGTTATATTTTCTCCCGGTAAATGCAGAAAAAATGATCGCTCTTTTTTCTTTATCCCCAAGGCCTATTCTTGCCATTAGTAAGGTCTGGTCTTTTCTCCTGGAATTTCTTCCAAGAAAATCCCTGAAACCATAATCAATTTTTCCGGCTGCAACTGCCGCATAAATGCCGGGATTGTATTCCATATTCAAGCCTGTCAGGGATACGTTCCATGCCGTAAGCTCTGAGTAGTTTATTGCGGATCTTCCAATACCAATACTTTTTACGTTTGATAAAAAAGACTCCACACTCTTCTTTTTTTCGGCTGCAATCTCATTTTCCATTGCAATCTTTTCCAATTCTCTTCGGCTTGTCGCTTTATAAATTTTTTGTCTTATAGTAGCAATATTTTTGGTAGCATCGTTTTTCAGGCTGTCTACTTTTACCTGTAGTCTTTGAATATTTTGTTGCAGGCTGTCCAGCTCTTTCTTTTTGCTGTCGATAAAATTGCTGTACTTACTGCTATTATCAATTAGTTTGCTGCTGTCGATCGCAACCGGGTACGTATTTTTATAGGTTAACTTTTCATTTAATGTTTTTATGTTTATCTCTGGTTGGGCTTGCTGAGTAGTTGCCCCATTCGTAAGTGCAATATTTTTATAATATTGCTTTTCTCTTTCTTCAATAATCCGTTGCAAAATATCCGGGTCACTTAATCTTGTTTTTAAAGAATTGTACCGGTCTATTTCTTCTTTAATAGCTGTCTCCAGCGTTTTAATGTCTGGTCTTTCAAGCTGTGCCACAGCAATCTTATTAAGTAATTGTTGTTTTAAATTCCTGGTATAGGCGTAACGATCAAACAGGAAGCCTGCATCAAAAAAATTTTTGAAATAAGGAGAGTTGCTCAGCCTTGTTGAAAGATTGAGCCTTAATGGATATTTATCTTTTACTACTATATTAAGCGAAGTCTGTACAGTGTGTTGCTGGAAATTATGCTGTGAAAAGGGTGTATCTATAAAAGAGCGGTAAAGAAAATCGTACTGAACATTTCCGGTGATTTTCAGAACAGGAGTCTTCTTTTCCGGCACCTTTGCCATGTTTGCAGAGATACCAGGCTCGCTTATATACATTGTTATTTTAAATATTTTGCAAAACCTATTATATATCCATAACGTATCGTTGCTTTTATATACCCGGGGGTTAAAGTATCGGAAGCCTTCTACAATCGGCATCGTATCCTGTATGCCAAACCCATTTACTATTCCCGTTTTCTGAATAACTGATGGCTGCATTTTTCTTGCAGAGCGTTTCTGTTTTTGTTTGAGAAACCCTTCTTTTTGTAATGAATTATCTAAATAGGAAACGGGAGAATGATTTGAATATAAAACCTTCGATAAGGTGTCCTGCCCATACATAGTATTAGCAAAGAGGATTACGCTTAACAATAATACAAGGCGGCCTATCATTAGTCTGGTTGAAAGATCTCAGGTTAAGAGGATGCAATGGTAAGGGAGTTCCTTTAATCTTTCAATACCACTAAGTGGTATTATGCAAAAATTGGTAATTCTACTCGTGAAAATTCGGAAAATACAACTATGCTTCTTGGTTATACTTCTGTATGGGTCGAAGCCGTATTTATTTGCTTCTAAGTGAAAACTCTTATCTGTATCTTCTTCGGATAAGACTCTGTAATTCAGAATTGCAGAAGAAAAATTTTTGAAATGACGGGTGTACTTTACACCCTTATTAAATAATTCACCGCTACAACTTTTATAGCCAACTTTTCATAAATGGAGGCAGACCGGTTTATCCCCATTTCCACTTATATCCTTTGCAGGTGTGGCATTTCTTTTTTAGCACTTTGCGCAGATTACTATTGGTGGCTCCGACCTTTGTAGCAGCCTGGTTTAAACTTGGGAATATTTTTAATTGCTTCCCTTTCAGTGAAAGTTGAATAACTTTTTTGGGGTAATTTGTTAATGGTTTGGCAAGAGGTTTTGTTTTTTTGAGATCGCCTTTCTGCCACAGATAACCTTTGTAATAGTGGGGCCATTTATCCAGTACAGCATATATTCTGGAAGGATGACCTCCCAATGCTACTGCTGCTTCATTCATGCTATTATAGGTTCTTACTTTATTTCCGTCAAGATTAAATTGTGTTACTTTTTGTATTCGGGGAGTACGGCCTTTTTCAATTGTCTTTTTCATCTTAACACTGTTTGTTGTCAGGATCAGATTGGAAGGATGAATATTCAGACCATCACCATCCCTATATTGAATGATCTGCTTTATCTCATCTATCTGGAATTGTTTTATGAATAAATAATACACCAACCTTGCTGTACGAAATACCTTCCGGTAATTATCCTGCTGCACACCGAAAGCAAGGTAATTTAAGGTATCACCGTTATAAAGGCTTTCTATCGTTATGACTTGTTGCCATAATATTTTTTCTTTTCTATAACCATCTTTACCAAAATTTAAGGAAACCCATTGACCGGATGCTTTTACCCTACCATAATTTGAGACTTCATAGTTTTCCCACTCCGGAATTTCTTTCCATTTTTCGCCAAGCAGGTCTTTAAGGGATTTATTTTGGAAGGGATATTTCTTTATAATTACTTTTCCCATCATTCAAAGATAAATCCTGCTTTTTATGAAGTAAATGTTGCAAGCAATTATGTTTTCGTTTGAACCATTGAATAAAGACCCGTGAATGCATTTGGTTTAAGGCTTGCCAGTCACCTTCTTTTTTAGGTCCCGAAGGTTTTCCATCTCCTGCTCAATGATCAGTTGAACGTCCAGTTTTACCTGCATATAATTATCCAAGATCTCGTGTTCAGTAACTTTCCGGATAACAGGTATATCTTTATAGGTAGCTTCCTCTGCTTTTAATTGGTGTACGTCATTTTGAAATTTTCGAATGAAATATCTTCAGTTCGATCGGGCAATGCGGGTCATCGGCTATCATACCTACAAATTCACCGCTTGAAAGAGAAGCAATACGTGATGTTGGAATGGCCAATTCCAGTTGCTTGCTTTTACTGATTGACGTATCAGTTCTGTTAATAGAAACACTTTCCCGATCCTGCATAATCTTCCCGAAACGTTCGGATAACTGTTTAGCTGTATCTCCAGTAACCTGACCGCTAATAACATTCCCGACAATGTTCATAATAACCTCCGCCTGTTCTCTGCCATAATCCTTCTTCAGTTGGCTAAAATCTTGTACAGCCAACGTAGTCGCCACTTTATTGGATCGGGCTGTGGCGATTAAACTGTCAATGCCATTGAAATAAACAGTAGGAAACTCATCAAACAGCAGGCTGCTCTTTTGCTGACCTTTCTCTATTGACGAGTTTAATCAACCGCGAAATAAAAAGTGATAATACTGCGCCATAGATTCCTCGCCATTACCCTCCTCAATTCGCTCAGTCATCTTATTATCTATTAGCTCTTTCAATAACGCCTGCATCTGGATTACTTCAGTTTCCAATGCTTTAATACGACTCTCAATTGAAATGTCATTTCCTTTACTCATAATCATGCGTTTTTACTTAGATTTTTACTTTCCCAGATGCCTTTATCTTCACATTGTCGGACACCTTTGCATAAATCTGTGTAGTGCTTACATTCTTGTGATTTAGCATTTTGCTTACAACGTAAATATCTTCTCCACCTGAAATCATATTTGTAGCATAAGTATGCCTGAAATTGTGATACGTAATATCTTTATCAATGCCCGCATCCAGACACCATTCTTTCACAATTTTTCTGGTGCGGTCATAGTCGAGTCCGTCAAAGATTAAATCGTCATCATCACCTCTCTCGCCCATTAGATCTATTGCCTGCTGACTAATGTAGTGTTTGAAAGGTCGTCTCGGCTTAGGATCGATAATTAAGAAATACCAGGCATTTAATTTTTTAGAATAATGCAGCAGTTTCCACTTCAAAATCTCAACAGCTCCAAACCGGAACCCGGTTACTATAGCAAACATTGATGCACGATACACCAATTCATCCTGGCATGGGGTGTTCTTTAGTTGTTCGATCTCATCTTCATCTAAAAAATCCCTTTCCCGCTCCTCATTCTTAATCCGGTCAATTTTCAGGGTATAATCCTCTGGGAGATAGTTGTCTTTAAAAGCTTTTTCAACGATAAGGCAAAACTTATCAAAATAAGATGATGCCGAGTTGACATCGAGTTTATCGAATCTTGATTTTAATGTATTGGTCGTTAGCAAAAAATCCTTAAACTTATCCAGCATGATTAGGTCGCCGGATAGTTTATTGTCTAAGCTAATTTGAATTCCCGTTAAAGATTTTTCTACTTCTTTTAATGCATGATAATGTCTTGCATTAGTAATGATCGTATTTTCTGTTTGAACCTGTCCCTGCAGCACTGCATCAACCCAAATACAGCATCCGTATCTGTTTTACCATAGATATGAGGAATGCCCCAGCGATCTCTTATAATGGTAACTCTTTGTGCCAGCTCTTTATAGCTACTATTCTCTTCTTTTTTATGTAACGATGAGCAAGCAACCGGAAGGATTATAATTACTAAGAATAGAAACTTCATGGACAGCATTATTTCATATACAAGTTAAGTATTCTATTTTTCCAGAAATTCAGCAGGCGTTCAAATGAAGGCTGCAAAATCAAGAGCAGAAGAGGCATTCACAGGTGAAAAATACCCCTAAATAGGGGGCCAAAGCTTCCGGGGAATATTGAAACTTAGCAGTACAGTTTAACTACTAAAACAACTATTATGAACACGAAGCTATTTTTCCAGGTCACCGCTATCACTTTTTTAGCGGCATGCAATAACCCACCCGACAACACGAAAATAAAGCATCCGGAAGTTGGCAACCTTTGTGAGATTGTCAGCACTGAAAAAATAAGACAGGCCATCAACTCCGGCAGTCAGCAACCGATACTGTTGAATATCTACCCGGGTAAATTGACCAATGATAACAGTAAGGGTGACTTTGAATTGCTTGTCCTGTTCCATGACAGCACAAGTAACCAGCAGGTAAACCTTAACGGCAATCCCAAAACGGACGTCAATAACCTGCTGTTGAATTATGTAAATTTTATGCATGAAACCAATCAGCCGGAAAATAAACTTGCTTATGGTTACTATCTTACCATTGATAGTCTTTTTGCGTTCAGCACACAGCAACTAAATGTTTGTGTGAAGCCAATGAATTTAACCTCGTGGGTTTGTTCGGACGAGGAAATGCAAGAACCCGATTCCGCCGGTAAGTGCCCACCCGACTGTTGCCCGCAAATACTCTCCAGGTCGACTAACCCGCCCCAGGCTGTAACAACGCCTGAAACCGGTATCGGCGGTTTACTCTATTCTTCTTTTATGAAAAGAACCATTGCCGATGTGTACAGGAAAGGGAAGACAAAATAAATATTTTTATGTACCGGTTCTGGTGGTTGCATAAGCAATGAATATATATACAAGAATATACCTGGTATTGGCGGTCATTACGTTGATCACCTATCTAAGCGGTTTTCACCGGAAGAAATGGTATGGCAAAATGGTGATCCTTCACCTTGTGTTATGCCTGACCACCACGGTGACAGCTATAGCATTGATAAAATACGGGCATTTCAGGAACAACCTTTTTGTTTTTCATATTGCAACCCCCATCGAGTACGCCATTTTTGCCATGCTTTATGCAAATGTGATCGTGAACAGTAAGCTAAAAAAGTATATCATCTATTCCATACCGGCCTTTGCCCTGTTGTGTATTCTTTTTTTTCTTGTTGTTCAGCCTTTAACGGTAAATAATTCCTATGTCGTAATGATCGAATCAATCATTATGGTGGGGCTGTCTCTTTATTTTCTCCGGCAACTGTTATTATTGCAGCAGGTAGAGAGCCTGAACAGCTTCCCTATGTTTTGGATATGTGTTGCCATACTTTTTTATTTTGTCGGGAGTCTCGTTATCGAAGGCATGCTGAACTACCTTATGCGGCACTCCATGGAACTGGCCAGGAAAACGTACCGGGTAGGCTATATTTTTAAGTACCTTCTCTTTCTATTATTTATAGTGGGAGCTTTCAGTTCAAGGCGACAATCTAAAGAAGCAGCATGAAAGAAGACAGTAGCGATATCATTATTATGATCGTGAGCGGCACAGCTGTGCTGTTGATCCTGGTGGGGTTTATCATCTCGTTTTCGTTCTTATATAAAAACCGCCAGGTAAAATACCAGCGTGAAATGGAATCGGTGATCCAACACTATAACCAGGAAATATTGAAAACGCAACTTGAAATACGGGAACAAACACTCAAGTACATTGCTGAAGAAATTCATGATAATGTCGGACAGGTGCTTTCACTGGCCGTATTAAATCTTAGTGCAATTGAACTCAGTGATACAACCAAAGCACATCAACGAATAGAAAGAATAACCGGGCTCGTGGAAAAATCTGTAGCGGACTTGCGCAATCTTTCGAAAGCAATGGACTATGAAAACATTAATCAACTCGGTCTTGCAGCAGCTATTGCGTTTGAACTGGAAATGCTGGAAAAAACGGGGATGTACAAAACAAGTTTTACCCTGTCGGGGCAGGAAACAAAATTGACCGGATCAAGAGAGATCGTTATCTACCGGATCATCCAGGAATCGATCAACAATGTCATTAAGCATGCGAAAGCCACTACTGTCAGTATCTGCCTGAAATATTCACCTGCCTCGCTTATCCTCCAGGTGATTGACAATGGCATAGGCATTAGCGACTCCGGACCCGTCCCTCATGAAATGCAAAAAACAGGTTCAGGTATTCGCAATATGAAAAACCGTGCGGAAATGATCGGGGCCTTACTGATAATACAAAGTGAGCAGGGTAAAGGCACCTGCATCCATTTAAATGTACCCCTTACTATCGATTCATTGCGTTAAAAATAAATCTGTATGGACACTATTCTTATTGCGATCGTGGATGACCACAAACTCTTTCGGGATGGTGTGGCCGAATTGATTAATGGTTTCAGCAATTACCGCGTCATTATTGAAGCGGATAATGGTAAAGATCTTATACGACAACTGGAAACGGCCGCACAGCTACCTGATATTGTTTTGCTTGACATCAATATGAAAGAAATGGATGGGTTTCAGACTGCAGAGTGGCTTAAACAATATCATCCAGGAATAATGATACTGGCACTGTCCATGTACGAAAATGAAAATGCCATCATCCGCATGCTGAAGGCCGGCGCAAGAGGATACATACTGAAAGACATTCGAAAGAACGAGTTGGAACATGCTTTGTCATCACTGGTAACTAAAGGCTATTACTACACTGACCTTGTTACCGGCAAACTGGTGCATGCCATCCATTCATCCAATGAAACAAAACCAGGTCAGTTGGGAACTACTGTGGCACCGCTCAATGCCAGGGAAATCGAATTTCTCAAACTGGCATGTACTGAATTAACTTATAAAGGCATTGCCGACAAAATGTACCTCAGCACACATACCATTGAAGGATACCGCGATGCATTGTTTGAAAAACTTAATATCCATAGCCGCGTAGGGCTCGTCTTGTACGCTATAAAAAACAAGATTGTCCTGGTAGACTAAGACCAGGTATTTGATACGATTAACCCACCCACCGATTACTCAATACAGGTTGAGTATTGATGATCCCTCCTTTGTAAATACCATCTGTTGAATTTTCTCAACTCCCTTGTTATAATAAACATGGAAAAATTCGTGACGCATATTCCCAAAACTGACTTTCATGCAAGGCAACCTGCAACTGCCATTATTTCCAGCTTGCAGGACAAAGGAATTGTTTGTTCTGAAAATCGCGATAATGAATTTAAAACTGCAATTATAATATGGATAGAAAACGTTCAACCTGAAATTATACTGAAACACATCCGGGAACTGGGTAGCAATAATTTCCTGGTTATTGTGATCAATCTGAATATCGAAATTGCCGATACCGTCAAATGGAAATTGATCGCTGCAGGTGCAAAAGATGTTATCGACTGGCAGGATGCAGCAACAACCAGTAACATTGTTATTGCCCGGTTACACCGTTGGAAAACAATCGAAGAACTGTTGCAATCTCCTCTTGTCAGGGAAAAAATGATTGGCGATAGCCAGGCCTGGAAAAGTTTTATCCGTAAAATTATTGAAGTGGCCTATTTCACCAATGCCAACGTTCTCCTCACAGGTGAATCCGGTACCGGAAAAGAATTGACAGCCGGATTAATTCACGAAATGGATCAGCGCAAAGAAAAGGGCAAACTGGTACTGGTTGATTGTACAACAATTGTCCCGGAACTTTTTGGCAGTGAATTTTATGGTCATGAAAAAGGTGCATTCACCAGCGGCATTTATTCGCGGGAAGGAGCATTTGCATTAGCTAATAACGGTTCATTGTTCCTGGATGAGCTGGGAGAACTTCCTCTTACATTGCAAGCCGGGCTATTGCGTGTCATTCAGGAAAAATCGTATAAAAAAGTAGGAAGCAACACCTGGCAAAAAACAAATTTCCGCCTTGTTTGTGCAACCAATAGAGATTTGAAAGCAGGCGTCAATGACGGTCATTTTCGCAAAGACCTCTATTACAGGATAGCTTCTTCTGTATTCACGATGCCAACACTTGATGAACGACGTGAAGATATACCGGAACTAGCCCGTTATTTTTTACGTGAAGAGCTGAAAACAATCGTAGCACCTCACATAGATATCACTGCCATGAACTATCTCGTGTCGAGAGATTATCCGGGCAATATCCGGGAGTTAAAACAACTCATCAATCGCATTGCAGTACGTTATACAGGTGAAAATATTATCACCATTGGCGATTTACCTGAAGACGAACTACCCATGGCAGAAAACCGAAAAGCCGCCTGGGATAACAGGAGCCTGACCATGCAACAATCCATACGACTTGCACTATCGAGCGGGAAAGACCTTGCTAAGATCAAAAATGATATTGCCAACCTGGCGCTTGAAACTGCGCTTGAGGATTGCAATGGCAACCTGAAATTCGCCGCGAAGAAACTCAATGTGGAAGTAAGAACGCTTCAGTATATAAGGCGAAAAAATAATGCTGGTATTCCTAACTGACGAGCCATGGATCGCGGTATTCATTACTGACCATTTCTTCTTTTTTTTCAAAGAAAGGTTTTGTGCGATTCGATGTCTTATATTGTTTTCTACGTCCACGGTCTGTTAATCTCAGGAAATTTTCCGCCAGCATTTTTTGAAGATCTGGTTTATGTTGAGTAAGTGCGAAGATTTTTTCCAGTTCAACCTTTGGATGCAGCCAGGGGCCATCCGATCCGAATAAGATTTTACCCGCCCCTGCTCTTTTAAATGCCATTTCAAGTAAGTCGAATCGTCTTACACCGGAAGTATCTGTATATACATTGGAATGTCTTTCCATCATGGGAATAAATGCAATTTGCGCCCGCCAGTCATCAGCAAAGCTGGAAAGATGAGGGATAATAAAATTTACATCCGGATATTCGGTTGCAAGCAATTCAATCATGGACACCTCTCCTACCACATCATATAATACAGGGATGGAGAAATAACGGGCCGTCTCGCATATTTCTCTCGATATTCTGGCATCATGCCGGTGCACTTTGATACCGCAAAAACCATATTCTTCAACTGCCGTTTCAACAAGACGAAAAATGCGTCCCCGATCGTGAACTGCATGTACAAATGCAAACCCGGAAAATTTTTCAGGATTGGAACTGACAATCGAAGCCACTTCCGCATTAGCTATTGAATAATCGGAATGAAAAGCAGCAAATAAGTTTATTCGTGCAATGCCTGCATTCTTTGTCCATGTCAAAAAATTTCGGAGTGGCGCCCTGGTATCCCAGGGTCCGGTCAATCCACTTCCTTTGCCTGCATGGCAATGTGCATCTATAATAAGCATACTTACTGGTTAATGTCCTGCAGTGTCAAATGAATTGTTTTAAGGTAGAAATACACCATAACCCCTGCTTTCCGGATCTTCATTCATCTTCATATATGTTTTGTAAAAATTGACATAGGCAGAAAAATTATCCGAATAAGGAGGAATTTTCCGTGGGATCAACATCAACGGCAACAGCACGCCTTTTTCGTAATCGGCATAGGTACCAAGGAAAGCCGAACGACAGGGTACTGCAGCGGCTACCGCAAGAGCATTCGCATAACTTCTCCATTTACCTCGTGTGAGGAACTCTTTTATTTCGAGGAATGTTCTCTTGAATTGCAACGGGAATTTTCCTGTTGCATCCATTGTCGGGAAAAATGTGTCGTCGTTTTGAAAAAAACTTGAGGCATGACCTGGTTCGAAACTAAAACTGAATTGTGTTGCATCAGGGATCGCTTTCGGATACATGGATTTGTATACCTGGTTTTTTAGAACGCGATGCAATACCTGGAAAAATGACGATGCAAATGCGCAGCCCCAAACCCATGTAAAACTTTCAGCAGCGAATGCTTTTCTGAAATTATCCAGGTCGGCATCCGGCATGTTAGCAATTTCAAAATCTTTGAATGTCCGTGGATCTTTATCAGCTGGGTCACGCTCCGGGCGATCATTTTCCTTCGTAAAACTGTCATAACTATTGACGAGTATGGGACCACCCATCCAACCATGCCCAAAGAAACTCAACTCAGCTACCGAGCCAGGTTCCGTTGCGCCGATATTGATTATATACTTGTATACATCCAGCACAGACATCACATCAGGGTCGCCTTTAAAAACATAATGCTTGCCGGTTTTGCTGTAGTGCGATGGCGTAATAGCTGCATATTGTTTTAATAGTATCCAATCGAGCTTAGTCCCTACAAGTTTGCCGGTAATTACTTTACCACTGCTAAAATCAAAAACGGTGAACCGGAGGTTTTTATCTTTTTTCAATAACCGCTTGCACCGGTTGAAGCAATACGTAATGAACTTGTGGGATGGACTTTCCCAATTATGTCCTGCCACTAATATTACTTGTGCACCAGCAGCGCCACTGCCCGCTTCCCATTCATTTTCAAGTTCAGTGTTTGAACGCCGCACTGGAACTCCTGATCCGGGATTTGTTTTTACATTGAGTCGTTTATTTCTCCGTTGCTTCCAGTTTTTATGTGTTCCCGGCGATTGCAATTTCTTTTCATTGCATACATGGCATGTGCAGGAAGCTTTATGACTCTTACATACGCCCAATGCGCCTGATGCAGTGAATCCCCTTTCCTGTAATATCTGGTCTAATAAAGTTGACATACAAAATGTGTTAACGATTTTATTCAGGCCGTCCTGGTTAATTCATCAATAGAGCTGCGGATATAAAATTTCTTTTTCGACCGAAGCAACAAAGCTTGCGATGTCAGCGGCGGTATGATCATAGCGGATCATAAAGGAAACAACGGGCTGTTGTTCGTCATGTGCCGCTGTCAAAACTGTCCTGATCCCATCTTTTTCAAGACGGTTGCTGAGTTTTATTGTCCAATCGGGTAATGAACCGGAAATATGCTGAACAGGAAAAATGCCACCACCAGGTTTTATTCCCATCTTCATTAATTGTTTCCGAACATATCTTACATGCTGCCACAATTTCGCCCGACATTTATCACCCTTTTGCTGGTTAAGAAATAATGCATTCAATGCAGCATGCAGGTGAGCAGTACTTACCGGGCTTGAATGTATCCTTGTCTCACTTTTTTTTCTGAAGGCTGAAATAAATGTATTGCTACCACTTATAATTGCCATCGGCACACCAAATGCTTTTGCAAGCGATACCACTGTTACAATATTCGCATCATGTACATTCAGCCATTTCAAAATTCCTCCACCGCCATTACCATAGGGGATTGAACTATTTGGTCGCTTTCCAAGAATTCCGAATGCCTGTGTATCGTCAATAATGACCCGACCTCCGTATGGCCTCACAATATTTGAATAATCATTTACCGGCGATGCTCTGCCACACACCGGGCACCATCCATCGGTCATCACTACCGGATAGCCTGCGACCATTTTATTTTTATCAACCATTCGCTGCAGGTGAGCAGCATCCAGGTGGTTAAAGGATAAAACTTTTATTCCAGCCACTGATAGTTTTTCAATACCATACCTGGAAACAGGATAAATTTTTTCGTCTATAAAGAGCTTGATTCGTTTCTTGCTCAACAGCCCAAACAAGTCTGAATAAATATGCATGGTAGATGGTGCACAGATTCCACTTTCAAGCCCCTGCATTGCCGCTACTGTTGCCCCCACTTTCTTGCTGGTAACCGTTTCATAAAGCCCTGCCGGCATTCCTGTCGTAAGTTGGTTCCAGGTTTTTAACTCCGTACTATCATGTTTCATTCCAAGGTACAGGGACGAAATGAAATCGCTCATACTCGTATCTTGATGTTTTGTTCTGTCAGCCGACGGATTAAATGAAATGATGGTTGTTGTGCATCTATGACTCCATCTTCACGGGTGAGATCAACACCAGTGACGGCACGATAAGCATGCATATAATTTTGAATCTGCGGACGCCAGAAGATTGCCCAGTTTGCTGCCTGGTCACGGTTGATCACATCACTCCATGCGCCATACCGGATAGAAAGAACAATTTGTTCACCGAATATTCCCAGGTCGCGAAAATGAAGCACATTCGTTTTTGTCCAGTTGTGCATCTGGTTCAGTACACCAACTCTGTCCATCCATGGTTCGGGATATGCCACCATCTGGCGGGTTGGAAGGAATTCCCTGAATTCGGGCCTGGCGAGTATATACTGTTGCATCAGCATTTCGATTCTCGCTGTTGATGGAAGATCGCCAAACTGGTTATGCGCACCTTCGCTCAATATCATGTGTACTTCTTTCAGTGCATTCATGATGGGGAAACCATCTGCCACAACTGTAGTATCATCGTACTGGTGATAAAACTTGATGCACAGATTCAGCAGTGTGTGAAAGGCTTCGATAAACTTGCTTCTGCTATCTGCAGGACGTAATCCTTTAACAGCTGTTCCCTGCAGCGTGATTCCATAATGGTGATCATATTCATAGGCCCTGCGACGTACGGTTAAACGATGTTGTTCATCCTGGATATAACCCCACATCAGGTTATTGAGTGGGCGAAGTGGACCGATCTCCACATTAGCCAATGGATCAATGGCACCTTCACCACGAATATTCTGGAATCTTCTTGCAATCGTTCCTAATCCTTGCACCATCATACTCTCCTCATGCCAGTAAGACCATATCAATTCGATAAAGCAAGGAAATTGCAATTTGGAGGAGATCAGGCCATAACAAGTTTCCATTTCGCGACCGGCCCTTAGACCATCATCGAGGTAATCAAGAAATGTTTGTTCGAACGGCATTGATTTGAAATCAAGGTCAGGAAGCTTTTGCCGGATCAGTGCGAGGTAAGGCAGGATCTTTTCTGTTTCAGGGTTACCGGTTACTCTTTTCACAGCTTTGAGGTATTCATTGTATTGAAGTTGGAAACTGGCATCAGGCACACCAAATACCTGGATGCTTCCCATAAGAAATGCTTCTGTCGCTACTTTTAAAGCCCTGTAAGCATCAACACTATTAAAAGGAAGACTCCGCTGTGCGTTTATGGTTTTAAGTTTATCCCTGAACGTCTCTTCGGTAGCAACACTGAAAGGATTGGGACCACCACAAAAAAGAAAATCCATAAACTCACTATATCGTCTGAAAGAAAGAGCATTGGTGCCATTGCGAATCACCGTCCAGAGTGCCGTATCTTTTGTGATGAATGGGTTTACCGGTTGAAGACCTACAGGTAGATAAGTTGGAAAGCTTACATTATTGCGGTCAAGACCTTCTGCCTCTGTAGCAAGGCTTCCATTAGCAATGTTTGGCTGGAAATTATCAATAATGGATTGGTGAACGTAAAAGGGGTTGGAAGATGCTAAAATCTCCAGCGAGGGCCTTATGCCCAGCACTTCTATTTCCTCCCAATAGGCATACTTTGACAACACGTTTACGATTTGTTCGCCAGAATCAATGTCTGCAATATCCAGCACATACTTTAGTTCCAATTCGACAGGATCGGAAGCACCTGCAACATTGGGGCTGGCTTTCAAAAGTTTTGCAGTTAACTCCCTGGAATCGGTATCGGTTTGAAATGTGAACGCCTGGTTGAAGAATTCATTCCACGTCGTATAATCGTCAACGTAAGCATCGTAATCTTTAATATCGAGAAAGACAAGATCCATCGTCATATAGACTTTGTCTCCAACTTTAATTACAAGATCACCTGATTCCACCTTTCCAACGGTTACTCTTATATCTCTCATTGCTAATGCGTAACCGCCAGTTGCATTTTTAATTATTAAAGACATTTTTTTTAGTTTTTAGTTAAAAGATTCGTTTAGATATTCACGAGGGCCCAATGCTGTAGCATGCGGGATAAAACCCTGTTTTCTGAAAAAGTTGTAATAACATTATCTGCTCTTGCCTGGCCAATCACTGCGAATACCAGTGAGGGTCGTTGATTAGCCATTATCTTATAATTGTTCTTCCATTGCCGGTAATAGGTTCGTAAATGTTCCGGCTGCCGTTGTTGCAAGGGAAAGATTTCCCTGAGCGCCTTGCCGTTTAACTTCACTGGTTTATGTTCCGTAACCAATTTTGCAAATAAGGGGATCGTCTCTTCAAGGTTATTGATGATGTCAAGCTGGGCCCGCTTCAGATTACTTTTCGGATACATGGTTTCCCATAAAACTTCCAGGCGGTGCCATTGATCTTCCGGGTATAATATTTTACCAAATCCCAGGCTGATCTTTACTCTTATCCAGGGAAATGGATGCGGATCATCGTCAATGGCCCTGAATACAAAATATTTCGGCAAGCTCACTACACTCATTAAACCCGTTGTTGCACTTATACCCAGGAAACTAACGGCCCACATATCAGAAAGTATTTCGGATATCCAGCGGCTGAGCAGTTTCCATGATTTTCCATGTTGCGCATCACTTCTGGCCAATCCTTCCAACACCGGTTTGAGCGAAGGGATAAGATCCAGTAATGCAGAACCCTGGTGACCTACTTCATGTACCAATGATGATCCAATGCCACTTGCTACCATACGTTCTCTTGGAATCTTTATAACTGCTACGGGATTTTCATCACCACCAGGCAGTCTTGTTCTTGCTCTCCTGATTGCAGCGCCATGTCCGCGATCAAGATAACAAATCAGGGGTGGCGCATCCTGTATACCGCCATTGACATTTAATGCGTCTTTGGCAAAAACATCCAGCCCTGCAATCCATACCCCCGTTGCATGCTCGCTACGTTGACTCACCACATCGGCAAAAATGTCAAACTGGTCCAGCAACGAATTAAACTGCAGCTTCAACACGGAATAAGCAGCCTGGCATTTTTCAAACCGTATGTTGTCAGTATTCTTTAAACTATTAATAAAGACCTGTACCCGGTCGCCTATCATTTTTTTTCCCTTTACGATCAATTCATGTATGCCTTTCTGTGCAACATAGGGGATGGCGGCAGCTGTTACCATTGGCATGGAGGTTTCAAACGGTTGCAATTGCTTAAGCCTGGTTAAAAGACCCTGTGCTTCGTTGATCAGGAATAAGCGATATTTTACTTCGCTCCCTGTAGTATTAACTTGTTGCCCTGGCGTATCCATCGTCCTTGTTTTTGCGTAGTGGAATTAGGTGTATAGCCTGTTCTGCGCTGGTTGATGATTGGTCGTGCAGCCTGGTTAATCGCCTGTGTAACGATCTCTCTTGGCGGCATCGATACGCCACTGCTGATTGCCCTGTTGAGATAGTTCGCTGCCTTACGTATCACCCGAACATAATCAACTGCTTCCTGTTCTTCATCGCCAAGCAGCCAATTGCCGGCAGCGCTTGCAATTTGTCCACCATACTTTGCTCCATCAGCTCCGCCGAAATAACTGCCCAGGTTCCTTCCAACACTTGGGAACATTTTTTTACCAAAACTCTTTGCACCGGCAATGAAATCTTTTTTGATTGCCTGTCCCTGCGGTGATTTGTAAACACGTTTTGCTGTATCCCAGATCTTCCCGAGAAAATTTTCAAACTCGTACTCATTCGAAACCGACATCAGTTCATTGATCATTTCACCTTCGCCTTCGTATTCAAATTCATGGGATGTGTTCAGCACTTCCATATTGAATTCATACTCATTTAAACTACTCATAGTGTTACTTTTTGTGATTGAGAAAATTGTTAAGAAGCAACAATAGTTTTAAGCACCGTAAACAATAATGTTGTTACCCTGCTTACGCCATGTACCGGCCGACCGGGATTGTGACATGCCATTACTTTGACCATAGCCTCCGCGTCCGCGCCTGCGCAACAAACCTGGTGCATGATTATAAGCTGCCTGTTTGAGTGATGAGTTAACCACAGCAGCAGCGGGAGCACCTGTTGAAGCAGCAGACGAAGCTCTGCGTGCAGCATCTGTTGCAAAGCGGACATACCTTCTGGCTACTTCGAATTCGCGGTCTTCATTGCTCAATCCCTCGAGTTCGAGTTCAAACATATTTGAAGCAAGGCTTCCAAGTTTGTTGCCTATCAATCCACCGGCACCGGGAAGAATAAAATTGCCGGCAATGCCGCCAACAACAGGCAACGCTTTTTTGGCAATGGATTTCAAGCCACCAATCAGTGATTTACCAATACCCGATTTGGCGAAATTGGAAACACCTTTTGTAACTTTTTTGAACATTTTGCCGAGGAACTGTTCCAACTCCTGTTCATTGGAAACACCCAGTAATTCTGTGGCCATTTCCATTTCGTAGGCTTCTCCTTCGAGTTCACCCTCGAACTCAAATTCTCCTTCGCCTTCTCCTTCAAATTCAAATTCGAATTCACCTTCGCCTTCAAATTCGAAAGTATTTTCGAATTCGTATTCATTAGTTGTTCGATCAATGTTGTGCATAATTTTTTGTTTTAAGATGAAGAAATGCATTAATAGACTCCGGCTAAAAGTTTTCAAAGCCGGTGCCATAAAGCAAATCGTTGCTGCTCAGCAGCATCTTAAAAAAGTGTTGCGAAAATTTTTTCGTAATGAAATGAACTGGCGGGTGTATGCGAAAAATAAATCGTCAGAGATAAGGAGCGCAGTAGTTTGATTCTCTCTGCACATGTGGCGAGGTTCAACTATCCTTACACAGAAAAAATATATCTCTATTACTATTATTACTGGAGTTCACCAGCGGCTCTTTGGTTACACACTCGTGATAATAAAGTCAGCTTAAGGACTATTGTAACCTATTTATAGCCTATTCACTCTACTATTTATCGGCCTCAAATCTTTTAATTGGCTGAACTTTGCTCAGGACCTCGAAAACAAAGAAAAAATATCATTACACATGGAAGTCGTCAAACAGTTTGGAACGATCACGGAAACCGAAGCGATTAAAAGGGTTCTTGCAGGGGAAACGGAGCTTTTCGAGATCCTCGTCAGGAGAAATAATCCTTTTCTATATAAGACCGGTCGTTCTTATGGATACAATCACGAGGATACGGAAGACCTGATGCAGGAAGCATTTATAGCCGCTTACCAGAGCCTCGCTTCATTTGAACACAGGTCCTCGTTTAAAACCTGGATCACAAGGATCATGCTTAACGGGTGCTATCACAAGTCCAGAAAACTCAGTTTTAAAAATGAAAAGACAACCGACACAATCATTCATGAAAAAGAAATACCCATGTTTGTAAATGATGAAATCAACGAACCCGATAAAGCATTCGTGAATAAAGAGCTGAGCCAGATTATCGGCAATGCGCTTACCCGCATCCCTGTTGATTACCGGATGGTGTTTTCGCTTCGCGAATTAAGCGGGTTAAATACAAATGAGACAGCGGAAGTATTGGATATTTCAGCGGTCAATGTAAAAGTGCGGCTAAACCGTGCCCGTCATATGCTCAGGACAGTCATTGAAAAAATGTATAGTCCTGAAGATGTTTTTGAATTCAATCTTATCTATTGCGATAAGATCGTCCACCATGTAATGAAAGCCATTAATAAATCCTGAACTTATGCAAACAAACGGAGCTGCCACTTCACTGGCAATTATCACCCATATAGAAGGAGCTGTGTTAACGGAAGAAATGAAGATAAAACGCATTGGCGATCATTTCCGCGAGATCATGCGTATCATGGGACTTGATGTGGATGATCCCGGTATTGTCGATACGCCACAACGGGTAGCGAAAATGTATGTCAGGGAGATATTCAGTGGTCTTGATCCTTCCAATAAACCGGTAATTACTTTATTTGAAGATAAGTCGAAGCATAATAAAATGATTATTGAAAAGGATATTACTATTTATTCTTATTGTGAACATCATTTTGTTCCTATTATAGGGAAAGCACATGTAGCCTATATCTCCCACGGTAAACTGATTGGGTTATCCAAATTGAACAGGATCGTACAATACCATGCACGAAAACCTCAATTACAGGAACGGCTCACGGAAGATATAGCCATTTCGATACAGGAAGCTTTAGATATTGCAGATGTAGCTGTGATGGTTGATGCAGTGCATCTTTGTGTAGCTTCGAGGGGGATTAGAGATAGTAACAGCAGTACTGTGACCACTCATTACGGCGGTAAGTTCCGTAACGAAAATGTAAAGCAAGAGTTTTTGTTAACCATTAAATAAACATGATGGAAAATATTACCCGGATATTAAACATTACACCCGTAACCCATGATGTAAGAAGATACAGGTTAGAAAAACCTGAAGGGTATCATTTTAATCCCGGCCAGGCTACCGAAGTTTCCATAAATAAATCTAACTGGAAAGAAGAGAAAAGGCCTTTTACTTTTACTTCCCTGAATGAAGATCCTTACCTGGAATTTACCATAAAGAGTTACCGGGATCATAAAGGTGTGACAAATGAATTAGGGAATCTTCATTCCGGCGATGAATTGATCATAAGGGATGTTTGGGGAGCCATTGAATACAAAGAGCCTGGTTATTTTATTGCAGGCGGAGCCGGGATAACGCCTTTTATCGCCATCCTGCGGCAATTGCATAAAGAAAACAAACTGGATGATAACAAACTTTTTTTCTCTAATAAAACATCAAACGATATTATTCTCAAAGATGAATTTACCGCCATGCTGGGGCAAAATGCGATGTTTGTTATAACAGATGAACCCGGCAGCCCCTATTACAATAGCTATATTGATGAAAAATTTCTTCAAGCGCAGGTAATTGATTTTTCCCGTAATTTTTATCTATGTGGTCCTCCTAAAATGGTGGAGGCGCTTACGGATACCCTTCAAAAGCTTGGTGCTTCGCCGGATAGCGTGGTTTTTGAAAAGTAAATAGGCTCTCCTTTTTGAGGTAACAATTTGAAACCTCAAAAAATTGTCCTTCTTTTTGAAATTAACTCAAATTATCTCTTTCATTTTTTCCCATAAGCCTGAAAAATACCGCTGCCAGGATTTTCTGCATCGTTCATCATCAACAACCTTGCTCCTTTGGTACATGCAAAATAAGCATCGTATTTTTTTGGCTTCCCTTCTATATCAGAAAAACTTATCTGCCAGTTATTGAGCACAGAAAATTTTCCTGACGATTTTACATCTACATACTTGGTATTGCCGACAGTTCCGTTAACGAATA
>DASVOE010000115.1:0-8219 GCA_036383515.1 Chitinophagaceae bacterium
GCATCGCTGCTCATCTTGCTTACGGTTACTTCCAATGTATTGGGCTTGTCGTAATTCAATAAGGATGAAATATCATATTTGAAACGATAGAAAGCGCCACGGTGAGTATCGCCTGCACTTTTTCCGTTGATCTTTACTTCCGTATCTGTCATGCTGCCATCAAACACAATATGGATGTTCTTGCCTTTCCATGAAGCAGGAATTTTGAATTGATACTTATACATTCCCTGTTCATCATAAAATCGTGCATTCTTTCCATTGGTTTTATAGTCACGGCCGTAATTGTAATTTCCAAAACCCTGTTGTTCCCAGCAACTTGGCACCTGTATCTTTTTCCACCCGGTAGCTATCGGGTCACTGCTATTGCGGCCAGCGGTACACATAAAATCCCATTGCACGGTGTGAGCCGCATCAGTACCGCTTAAATATTGTATTTGTTTTTGCTGTGCCCGAAGAGAATTAAAAAGTAAAAGATCAAAAATAAAAAGCAGAAGCAGTTTGTGTTTTCTGAGCATTGTATGTTATTATTTTTTGTTATCAATTTTAATAATCAGGAACGGGAAAATCCGTGTCAACCTGTTCAATCCGTGTTCCATTTTCTAATTACTTTGTATGTCAATTTTGCTTAACGCCAAACCTGTATCGAGTAAGTAAATACGGATTGTTGTAATTCCGTTTTTAGCTATTTGCAAAGGTATAATTGCTTCCGTGTATCCCTGTAAAATAGCTGTCTTCCATTTCATATCCTCTTGTGGATTATTTATATCCAGCAATTGTACTTCCCCTTTGTTTACCGATACGGCAAGCCCCAGGCTTCTTCCTTTATGTATGGCATGTGTGGGAAGACATTTTATATTCAATTTATAGTTGCCTGTTTTTAACGAAATCTCATATTCAACATACGGCGCCTTGCTGTACTCCTCTTTGCTGAATGATGCACCGGTGAAAGGATAACGGGAAATACTTTTGCCTCCTGCACCTAAGCCGGGAACAACAACAATCTTTTCTCCGGCTATTTCTTTTTTTATTTTATAATTGGCTGCATTCACACTAAGTAATGATGGCTTGCCTGTTTCCACACCAAAGGAATCAACTGTCCTGTCGAGATACCTGCGGTCGTAAACTATTATTTGGTTTACGCCAGCTCCCAATACTACAGGTGCAGCCACTTCAGGCATTCCATATACTGCAAGGTTGCGGGGCATATAACTGATGATGCCATTCCATTTACCATTTTCAATTCTGGTATTGTAATGCAGCGTTAAGTTTTTAATTTCATCAAATGCCTGTTTTGATTTTAGGGAATAATCTTTAGCCCGCGCTGGAAACTCAAAACTCAGTTGAGCATTAAATATTTTCTGGTTTATTAATGCAGCACCTTTTACCGGGTATTCTATCAATTCAAAAAAAGCATTTTGCAAATCACCAGGGACTCGTTTTTTTACTTCATCTGTTTTAGTAACCAATTTTGTATAAGCAGCCAGCCGTTCTATACGGGCAGTTGTCGTATATTTTATCATCCGCATGTGTTCTGGTTTACCTTCCTGCGCCAGCCGGTAATATTCATTTTTAATAGCTGCAATTTCGGGTGCCAGTTGTTTTCCAAAATTTTGTGCAGCCCAGTATGTTACATATTGCTGTGCTTTTTCCGGTGTCCATTGTTTAATATCCCATGCAAGATTTAAGAAGAACTGCGTTTCCAATTCTGCTGGTTTTATATCTCCCACATTCACCACCCACAAACGGTTAGCACCAAACTGGTAGGCCTTTGTCATTTCATAAGAAATTAACGAAGGTGATGTGGATGCCAGCCACGTATAATCATGGGGCCCGCCGAGGTAAGAGAGGTGATAATAAATGCCACTGCCGCCGCTTCGCTTTTGTTCTTCCGGTGTTGAGAGTTGACGGATATAACCAAAGTTTTCATCGGGCCAGATAATAGTAATATCATCGGGCAATTTCATTCCACGACGGTATAGACTGAGCACCTCTTTATAAGGAACAAATATTTGCGGTAATTTTTCAGCCGGTTGTTTAAAGTTATTTTGCAATATTCTCCGTTGGTCAGCAATAACATTTTCAAGCAGCTTTACTTTTTCACCCAGGTCTTTGGGACCGGGCATGCTGCCATCATGCACACCTCGCATTCCAATAGTAACTACTGATTCATAATTAACCGCTTCCTTTATACGATCGTTCCAGTAATTATAAATCTCTTCCTTGTTTACATCGTAACGCCATTCGCCGGGTTTCTTTTTATATTCTTCTTCAAAAGTTTGTTCCCATTCGCATACATTATTGCGCAGCATGGGTTCGCAATGACTGCCGCCTATTGCAATGGCATAATCATCGGCCACTTTAGGGCTTTCCTTATAATAATAAAATGCTTTCGTACTGTCGTGCATGGCAGGCCACATATAGTTTGCCCTTAAACGCAATAACAACTCAAACACTTTTGCATAAGTTTTAGGACCTATGTTCTGCACATCCGTATCAATATTTCTTTTAGCCCAGGGAAACAATCCCCAATCTTCATCATTAATAAAAATGCCACGGTATTTAACCGAAGGTTCTGTAGAAATATAACTGCCGGAGCAATACAATTGCTTTTTCTTTTGGGGTGTAACATCCGCCCAATACACAAACGGAGAAACCCCCATCAATTTTGAGAGATGAAAAATTCCATATGCAGTGCCCCTTCTGTCGCTGCCTGCAATCACCAGTAGTTTCTTTGCTTTTTGATAAGGCTGATTGATAACGGTAATGAAAAACCGCTCCCATCTGCCTTTTATAACATCAACTGAAATTTTCTTTTTAGTGATCAACTCATCAATCAATGCAGAATGACCAATTGTTCCGGTTACGATTGCAAACTCATCTGAAATTACTTTTGCAGAAGTTAGTACAGGTTTATTACCCGAAACAAGCTGAACATCCTGTGCAAACGCTTCTGCACTTATCTGTACAACTTTTGCATCATTGGCGTCGTAATAAATTGCGGGGATTGAATTTTGATTGAAAAGAGGGAACGTATTAGCAGCAGCTTTCTCTGTTACATTTAACGCTGTTTTGATTATTTGAGCACTGCCAACGCTATAGATAAAGAGCAGACAACAGCAAAACAACGGCTTACAAAACTTCAGCATTAGACAATCGTTTAAAACAGCTTGTAAATTAGACTGACAGGGCTGTTAAGCTGTCCTGCTGCATCCTGCAATAAACAGCCTGAATTGACCAGGTCAATACTCAATTTGTGTACTGTTATTGATCATATATTCGGGCTTTCCGCTGTTCACTGTTTTTACACCTGTAAATTTCACTTTTTCAGCATCGTTGATCACCACTTTTGCGCCTTCGGGGAGAATAATATTGACAAAACTTACATTCCTCAGTTTATGCGCCGGATGGTTAAACCCGTTGATATTGATCACCGGTTCTTTTACATTGGGTTGTGAGAGATCGATATTCTTAAATACAAAATTTTCAAACGTGGGTAATACCGGAGCAGCTTCACCATCGTTGTTATAATTCACTGCCGAGAAAATGGTGATCTTTAACAGCTGGCAATTGTCTACTGTTACATTCTTTACATAACCGCCACGGTCTTTCGTGCCTTTGATCTGCATACCATGCAGCAATGCACCTGCTTTGCAATCCTGCACCAGCACACCACTTACACCACCACTCATTTCACTGCCGATGGAAATACCATGTCCACGTTTAAAATCGCAATCAGTGATGCGTACGTTGGTGGTTGGTTTGCCTATATAATAACCTTCCGGGTTTTTTCCTGATTTGATGGCAATACAATCATCACCTGTATCGAATATGCAGTTGAAAATATAGGAATCGGTTGATGAGTCAGGATCAATGCCATCGCCATTATGAATGCCATGTGTTTTAATGCTGAGACCATGACAACTGATATTATTGCTGTACACATAATGCAGTGTCCAGCAAGGTGGCTCTGTCAATGTAAGATTGTCGATGCTTACGTTCTGGCAGTTCATTAATAAAACCAAACGACCCCTGCTTCGGATTCCTCTTGCAGCTTTGCAGGCAAGCTCAAGTTTTTTACCACCGCCTTTGATGGTACCGCCACCGGTGATGCGCAGGTTCTTTACATTGTACGATCCATCGCGGTTTAATGTACCGGCGTTGATGAGACTTGCATAGGTTTCCATCTCCCATCCTTCGAAACGGTTTTTGACCAGGGGCAGATAATCTGTTGTGTCGGTTGAACCTTGCAAGGTGGCGCCTTGTGCAATATGCAGCGTCATATTACTTTTTAAAAACAATGCACCGGAAATAAATGTTCCTTTTGGAATATTCACCGTGCCACCTGCTGTGCAGGCATCAATGGCTTTTTGAATTTGCTTTGTGTTGATGAACGTTGAATCAGCCTTTGCACCAAAGTCGAGGATATTATAAACCTTTCCTTTGGCTGCTGTTTTAAATTTCAATTCAAACATCGCTGTTTGCTTTGCGTGTTTCAACCGGAGCGAAACCTTGTAAGCAACAGCAGATTTCAATCCTGTGATGGTATAATTTGTTTTGGTAGTTGTACCATACAGTTTGCCATTGAGCAGCAGTTCATATACCACAGCTTCTTTTGCGTATTGCTTATCCCACAACAAAACCACCGAAGTTTCGGATAAGGTGCCGGGAGCAATGAGTAAGTTGTAGATATTGGGAGGAGCAGCGGAAACCGTTAACAGCAGACAGGATAAAATAACAACACAGAAAATTCTTTTCATACAGGTGTTTTAGCAATCGGATAAAAATAAGCGTGTTGGGAGAAAAGAACATCCTGTACTGTTACGGAAGAATCACAGTGTCAAACCGGAACGTTTTTGGCCGATGTCTGGTGCAACCGGCTCACCGTGATACGAAGTGCAGAAACAAATTTAGCTTTCGTTCCTTGATGACGGCGAGTGCCACAAGGCCAACTCACATGGCTATCTAACACGACTTGTCCCGTCTATACGGGATCGCCTATGAAGTACGAGAGACTCGGCAGCAAAGGAATTGCACAAAACCTTTGTTGCCTGCAGTACTTCTATAAAGTGTGCTCTTCTATTTCTTTGCTTAAAGATTTTGCAAACTTATCAGCCTGTTTTTCATTAATGACTGAAACAGTAATATTGGAAGATTGCCTATTTGAAAGAGTTTCTTCTATGAATTGTTTAAATGATTTATGTCTAGTTGGACTCAAAGTTAAAAAGTATAAATGCAGTTTTTCCTTTGTGTTTTCTAATTCATTAATGATTCCGCTCCATTTATATACTTTATTCTTAATCGTTTCTGTTCTCTTTAAATCAAAGGAAACTGTTTGATAACAATGCCAAACACCATTCTTCCAAGCTTTATCGAATACTAATGTGTCATGTGCAGTTTCTACAGAATGAGGTTTTAATGTGTTTGTGATTTTATACTTGTCGAAATATTCTTTATAAACATTCCTCCAAACATGCTTGTCATCTAAAGAATCTTTTTCATGCTCAATATTATACTTATTTACTAATCTCTCGAAAAGATCATCAAGAGCTAATTGAGGATTGATATCAATTCCATAAAATATTTCTGAACATTCAAGGGCACTATCATCTTTTGGAAGGATACTATTTGATATTTCGGTAATAAAATTTGAATCAAAAAATAATTCTGTTGTCGTTTTTGAAATTCTATTGACTTCTCTTTCAAATTGTTTTAGGGTAGCAATTAAAAAGTTACCGTTAATCTCAGAAAAGAATTGAGATATTCGACCATATTTTGAAATAAATTTTGATTTCAAAAATTTTGAATCTGGTTGAAATACGATAATTCCAACATTCACAAATTCAGACGTAACTCTGTCGTGAATGTATCTGACAAGCTGATATTGATACTTTTTCATGACAATATTTTATTAAGTTGTTCTTTAAATTGGTCTTTATGTAACACTAACGAGGCCAGGTTATTTTTTATTTTGTCAAAATGATCTGTTAGCCATACTGCAGGGATGATTTTTTGAAGTTTGTCCCAAAATTCGTCATTAAGTACTGTTAGCTTATCAACAAATGCATCAAAATTATGTTCATTCCCTTTCAAGATAGGAAAGAAATAGTGGTTTTTTATCCATCCTAGATCGCTTTTACTTATTAACCAAGGTTTAGGGTTCTTGATAATGTCCATAACAAACCCAAAGGCCAGCTCATGATCAAATAATAGAATCTTTTCACCATCTGTTAACATGTTAGGTTTATCTGTTCTTCGGTCAACATTTGAAATGAATATATCAAAAGAGAAAATATGTTCAGCCTGCTCATACAAATTATCACTTAATTGCTGTCTACTAGCAAACTCCATTAGTCCAGGTACAAACTTACAGCCAAAGTTTAATCCTACGCTATTGCTTGCGTTCTTGTAACCATCTTTGCCTCTTAAAGTTTCGACAAAATCATTTGTAATATCGATAATTGCAGGTTCAGCTACATTTAAACCTAATTCTAAACCAATAAATGCTGCCACTAACTCGCTACACGAAGACATAATGCTCATCCTAGGAGAACTAATAAACTTAACAACATAGTCAGACTTCATCTCGGTTATCTTGCAAACCCCTCTAATTAACATCGGTTGGGTCGTGCCTGATACTAGAACTTTGTCGCAGCTTAAAGCAAATATTTCAGGTAAAAAGTATTCAGGATCAGTTAGTTTCATCTAGAATTTGACGTGTTTCGGACAAATCTAATAATTTATTGGTAAACAAAGGGGTCAATAGCATTTCTAAGACAACACTCAATTCTGCGCTACTCCCCTAAAACCAAATTTTTATGTCCCCCAAGGGCCGGCCTTAGCCTCCTCCAGGCGGATGGAAACTGAATAGAATTGCCATAGTACAAGAGTACGACGCAACAAAAGATGCTAATAGCAATGTCGCTGGTTACATAATGCTTTCTTAATTGCTTTTTTACTTCGCTGTATAAACAGTACTAAACTCATATTTCCCCGAACCAACTTTCACCACTACATACTCTTTCTCCTTACCTAATATCTGTATCTCTTTTACACCCGAAAGCGGCAACCCGTTTTCGAACACCTCACTTGCAGCAGCTGCAGGAATATAAATGGTAGCAGTTGTATTCGCCGGAACTTCTGCATGCAGTATTAATTTTCCATCCTGTATGTTCCAACCACTGCTGAGTTTGCCATACTGTGTTTCGTACGAAGCGGATGCATGTGTAAAGGTTCCACCAATATGCGGCTGTATACGGATCTTCTTATAACCAACACCATCTTTGTCTATATCAAGACCAACCATTACACGATACATCCAGTCGCCGATGGCGCCGTATGCATAATGGTTGAAGGAGTTCATGGTGATGGCCTGGAAATCGCCGTTAGTACGGATACCATCCCAGCGTTCCCAAATGGTGGTAGCACCTTTTGTTACAGGATACAACCACGATGGATAGGTCTTTTGCAATAGCAAGGTATACGCCACATCGGAATAACCATAACGACTCAACACATGACACAAATAAGGCGTGCCCAAAAATCCGGTTGTTAAATGATTACCATATTGTTTGATGTTATTCACCAAACGATCGGCTGCCTGTTGCCGTAATTCTTCCGGAAACAGATCGAATTGCAAGGCCAGCACATACGATGTTTGTGTGTTGCTCATGGTAGCACCATTGGGTGTTGTATATTCTTTTAAGAAAGCCGTTTTTATTTTTTGCAACAAAGTAGTGTATGTTGCTATATCATCTGTCTTACCTAATTCTTTTGCTGCGTTGATCAATAATTGTGTTGAGTAAGCATAAAAACATTGTGCAATTAAATATTTATTGGTGATGGCTGCTTTACCATCATTGTCATCGGCCATGGTATAAAACAACCAATCACCAAAATGGTTGCCCTTGTTCCATAAATCGTTAGTGCTTTGTGACTGCATATAACCTACCCATGCTTTCATGCTGCTATATTGGTTTTCTAAAATGCGTTTATCGCCATATACCAAATACATTTCCCATGGAATAATAGTAGATGCATCCGCCCAGCCTGCGCTGCCACCGGCAGCCCATCCCTGTTCACCTAACGGATTTGGAATAACATGCGGCACACTGCCAGTCTTCAGTTGATCTGCTGACAAATCTTTTAACCACTTGCTGAAAAAATTATTAACGCCACGTAAGAATGTTGCAGTGCGGAAGAATGCCTGTGCATCACCTGTC
>DASVOE010000116.1:0-51003 GCA_036383515.1 Chitinophagaceae bacterium
GGAATGATCGGCGCCGCTTATTTCCGCGAATTATATTTACAACGACTGCACGGCAAAGAGATCCACCTGCAGGATAAAAAGTATGTAGATGATATTGCCGGTGATTTATTGAACCCCTTGTTTTCTTCTTTTGTGGCAAGAGACCTGATAGCACCCGCACAAAAATTTACCGTTGGTCCTTATACGTATATCAAAGACAGGGGCTATGCATTTGAAGAAAAATTAAACCATAACACCCGCGGAGTATTAGACAAACAATTAAAAAATTATGCAGCGGATGAAAAGGCTGCCAATATCCCCCTGATGTTTTTTAATTCTGTGGTGACAAGAGATAGCCGTAAAATGATCATCAGCACACAACCCGTTAGTTTTATGATGCAGGGTTGGCAGGATAGCACTCATCTGCCACTCATGGATCCGGATGCTATTGACTTTGCTTCATTTTTTGCAAAGCAGGATCCTTATAGCCTCCGTATGTTAACGGCATTGCGGATGAATGCAACGTTTCCTATCGTGCTGCCCAATGTGTGGCTGCCTTCTGAACCGGTCATTGATGTAATGGATGCCGGCCTCAGGGATAATTATGGACAGGAAACCACACTTCGTTTTGTGGAAGCATTACAGGATTGGATAAAAGAAAATACCAGCGGCGTTCTTATTTTGCAGATAAGAGATCGTGGTGCAGGTGCGTGGGAGTTTCCTTATTTATCTGATGATATCAGTGATCATGCCACAAAACCCTTCTTACTGCTGCAGCACAACTGGTTTAAGATGATGGAATTTTTTCAGAACGATATGCTGAGTTATTACAGCGATCATGAAGGCCGCAGGATTCATAAGATCACCTTTCAATATGCTGCGGATAAAGATGAAAATAAAGCGGCATTAAGCTTTCATTTATCGCAACGTGAAGAAAAAGACATCATGGCTTCCATCAGCACACCTTATAATAAAGACAATTTTGAAAAGCTCCTGAAATTATTTGATCAGAAACCTATTCCCGATTCACTTAAGAAGGTTGAATAAGCCGGAAACATTTTTTCATTACCTCAATATTTAATTTGCGGGGAGTTTCAGCCGGATCTCCATCAATATGCAACGGGGCATCAGCGCTATTGGTAATAGTAAGTTTATCCGTTTGAAAATAAATGACCGCCCTGTCTTTTTTGATCACGCTGTCGGTTTGCAATTTATTGCGCCCACTGATTTGCCGGAAAGTTTGTAATAACAGGTTTAATTTATTTTGACTGGTGACGATCACAATATCGAGTAATCCATCACTCAGGCTTGCTGCGGGGGCGATGGTAAAATTGTTTCCAAACTGGTTGCTGTTGGCAACGCTGATAAAGAAGGCATCTGTTTGCAGGGAAGTGCCTTTCATTTTTATTTCAAAAGAATAAGTTTGGGCGGAGAAAAAATTTTTCACTACCTGTTTTACATAAGTAGCTAAACCTCTTTGTGGTTGTTGGGCAAAATCATGCGCTACTTTGGCATCAAATCCTAGTCCACACAACATACAGGCAAATTGCTCATTGATCATAAATCCATCGATAGCGGCCGCTTTGCCATTAAAGATAATCTCCAGTGCTTTGAGTGGTTGCTTCGGGATCTTTGCGGCGTAGGCCAATCCATTTCCTGATCCGCAGGGGATGATACCAAAGTCAACACCGCTATTCATTAAACTATTTACCACCTGGCTTACCGTGCCATCACCGCCGGCAATAACAACGTCGGTTACTTTTTCTTTTTTAATAATGGGTAAAAGAAAAGTATAGTCACCACTGGCTACAGATGGAAAAATTTGGAATGGAATTCCTTTTTCTTTTGTTTGTTGCTCAATAACCAGTTGCAGATCCTTTTTAGTCCTCGTACCGGCAATAGGGTTGATGATATAAATGATATATCTGGCCATTCGTTATTTTAGTTCCAGTGTACACAAATGTACTCTGCGGACACGAACAGCGGCTGCCTTATTTGGATCAGTGGGCAGGGAGATCGTATAAATTTCTATCTTGTTTTTACCGGCAAATAATTTTTTAAGTGTAGCATTGGAAATTTTGGTGATGGCTTTACTATTATCTTTTCGCCACAATTCCATATCCTTTTCATCAAAAAGCAACAATGAACGCTGCCAGCCGGTTTTAACGGGCATTTCTTTGTAAAGCACTTCCAGGTTACCTGGTTTATTCAGTTCGATCCTTTTGATTTTTTTAGTATTCTTTGCTTCATCTTCAGCAGCGGCACTCAATAAAACTTTTTGATTCAATTTTATTTTCCAGCTATCCTGTGCCTGTGATAGAAAGGCAGTTGATAGGAAGGTCAATAGTAGTAATAAATTTTTCATGTTATAGTTTATTCAATAATCTTACCAATATAGAAGCAATGATAGGATGTTTAGGGTAATTCAATTACATAAATAGTTGTTATGTTAAAAGTATATCCCACAAAGGGCACGAAGTAACACAAAGTGATGCTGGTATCTATTCTTAGCACACTTAGCGGTTGCGTGGAAACCCATTTACCAAATTAACAAAGCACTTGCCCAGGTGAATCCACTACCGAAAGCAGCCAGGCAAACCAGGTCGCCTTCTTTTATTTTTCCCTGTTCCCATGCTTCGCATAAAGCAATAGGAACAGAAGCTGCTGTTGTATTACCATACTGCTGAATGTTATTATATACCTGGTCATCTCTCAACCCTAATTTTTGCTGCACAAACTGTGCAATGCGGAGATTAGCCTGGTGAGGAATGAGTAAGTTAATAGCGGATGGTTGATAGCCGTTCGCTGACAATGATTCCATGATCACTTCGGGAAATTTAATAACAGCTTTTTTAAAAACAGACTGGCCATCCATAAAAGGAAAGTTCTGTGCCTTGTCAATCATCTCGTGGCTCATAAACATATCGCCTAACTCATTGTCATTAAAATCCGCTACTTTTTCATTTACCCAATGATTGGCATGTGTGCCAGGGTTATACATCGCCAGTATTTCTGCTGAGTTACCATCGCTGTGCAAATGTGTAGATAAAATACCTGAATGACCGGAACTATCTGTTGGTTGCAATACAACAGCACCCGCACCATCACCAAATATCACGGAGATATTTCTTCCTCTTGTAGTAAAGTCTAAACCAAATGAATGTTTTTCCGCCCCTACCACTAAAATATTTTTATACATACCGGTTTTAATGAATTGATCAGCTACGCTGAGTGCATATACAAAACCACTGCATTGATTGCGGACATCCAGCGCACCGATCTCTTTCATTTGCATAGCCCGTTGCAATAACACTCCGCAACCGGGAAAATAATAATCAGGACTTAGGGTGGCAAACACGATGAAGTCAATGTCCTGTGGGGTGATGCCCGCTCTTTCGATAGCAATTTTTGCTGCCTCAACTCCCATGGTAGTAGTTGTTTCTTCTGTGCGGTGAGCATAGCGTCGTTCTTTGATGCCGGTGCGTTCCTGTATCCATTCATCACTGGTGTCCATCAGTTTGGTAAGGTCATTGTTGGTTACCACATGAGGGGGAACATACATACCAATGCCGGCAATTTTACTTTTATGCATAGCCATCTCTTTAAAGAAAAGAAAGGTAATCAATGTAGAGGAAATGAAACTATTTCAGCCCCCAACCGGATGGAACAATGAATGCCTGTTTATCATACTGGCATCATATTTACAGGTTGTTTTTTAAAATGATCGCATGACAACTAACAACAAAAAACCTAATAAGGCGGGTAACACCAATACTACGGGTGGATCTTATAAAGAGAAACAGCCTGTGGCTAAATCTAAAAAAGGGAAGGCCGATGAAATACCTGTGGATGAAGATGGGGACGGAAAGTCAGAGCATTCAATGGATGCCAAACAAAAGAAAACAAAAACATCAACGTAAAGCTTGATTATTGATTTCCTGGTAAAGTAGCAGATGTTCCGGCATTTACAGCAGGCGAACGCGGGGTGGTAAGATGTAACACTTCCGTTCCAAATTTTTCACATTCATTATTTACTGATTCCACATCCTTCGATTTTATATAGGACCCCAATACATGCTCTCCGGCATTGGGAATAGCGATCATTCTTTTCAAACTATCGGGTGTACCCAGTTGCTTAAACATTCTTTTCATCGCCGATACTTTTACTACCGGGTCCTGGTGATCTTCGTCTTTAAAATAATATAAGACCAGCACCGGTTGTTTTACTTTACTGAAAGTAGATTCTTTCATGGTAGTTTCCAGCAGTTCTTCTAGTTCTACGGTTGCTTCCATTCTATACCTGGCATTCCAGTATTGTGCATAGATTGCAGAAGTATCTTTTGCTGTATTATATTTTCCTTTTACCAGCTTTGCTATTTGCAATCCCCAATGATTATTCAATAACCAGGCATTCGGATCGTTGATGGCAATATTGGGAGATAATAAAATAAGACCTGCAATGTCCGGATATTCTGCAGCTAATTTCAATGCCAGCGTACCGCCGGTAGAAGTTGCCATCAAAATTATTTTCTTTCCCAATTGTTTGCCGATCGCATACGCTTCTTTAGCAGAATTCCAGAGCCTGTCAGCAGTGACGGTCAATAATGGTTCAGTAGTATCTACGCCATGATCTTCCAACCGGTCGAGAAAAAGATTGCAACCAAATTTTTGAGCGAATTGATAATGTACCGGGTCACCTTCTTCCTGGCTGGCAGAAAACCCGTGTATATACACAACGGCATATTCTGTTTGTTCTTTCAATGAATCATGCAACCATAAAATTCTTGCTTCATTATCAGGTTTGAGTTTATGCTGTGCTTCCTGGTTACTGATATATTTCTCCAGCATAACAGCATCGGCGGGAACGACCGGTAGTTCTTTTGTATACTTTGGAGAAGCAGGTCTTGGTCCCAGAAAATAGATAATGATCAACACTAAAAGGATGATGCCAAGCCATTTGAGGAATTTCATGCTCAGGATTTTCTTAAATCTACTTCAAATCTAGGTTTAAAACGAGTTAAGCCTTCATTAAATGTCTGTTTCGTTTGCTCCCCCGCCTTAAATAATGTACCTTCGCCGCTCGTTTGAAATTGAGAATATGGAAATAAGAAATATAGCTATCATTGCCCACGTTGACCATGGTAAAACTACACTGGTTGACAAGATATTACATACAACTAAGGTATTCCGGGAAAACCAGGAAACCGGCGATCTGATCATGGACAGCAACGACCTGGAAAGGGAGCGTGGAATTACCATTTTCAGCAAGAATGCCGCAGTAGTTTATAAAGGCGTTAAGATCAACGTTATTGATACACCAGGTCACGCCGACTTTGGTGGTGAGGTGGAAAGGGTATTGAAAATGGCTGATGGCGTTTGCCTGTTAGTAGATGCTTTTGAAGGCCCGATGCCACAAACAAGATTTGTGTTGCAGAAAGCGCTGCAGTTAAACCTGAAGCCCATTGTTATTATTAACAAGGTAGATAAGCCCAATTGCCGTCCTGATGAAGTGCATGATGCAATTTTTGAATTATTCTTTAACCTTGATGCAACAGAAGCACAATTAGATTTTCCTACTTTTTATGGTTCAGGAAAAAATGGCTGGTTCAACGATTCATTAGAGCAGATTGATAATATTAATCCTTTACTCGATGGTATTGTAAAATATGTGCCGCCGCCTAAAGTAAATGAAGGGCCGGTGCAGATGCAGATCACTTCACTGGACTACTCCTCTTTTCTCGGTCGTATTGCCGTAGGTAAAGTAAGTCGTGGTGTATTGAAGGAAGGACAGGCCGTTGTTTTAATGCAGGCCGACGGAAATGTAAAGAAAACGAAGGTGAGAGAGCTCTATGTGTTTGAAGGAATGGGTAAAAAGAAAGTGACCGAAGTAATAGCCGGTGACTTGTGTGCGGTAGTAGGTATCGAAGATTTTAATATCGGTGATACTATTTCTGATGTAGAAACACAGGAAGCCTTACCAGTGATCAGTGTGGATGAACCAACGATGAACATGTTATTTTCTGTAAACAACTCACCCTTCTTTGGTAAAGATGGAAAATTTGTTACCTCCAGGCATCTTCGTGATCGCCTGATGAAAGAAACAGAAAAGAACCTTGCCCTTAGAGTGGAAGATAGTAGCGAAGGAGATAGCCTGATGGTATATGGCCGTGGTATTCTTCACCTGGGTATATTGATTGAAACCATGCGCCGTGAAGGATATGAATTAACGGTAGGCCAGCCGCAGGTAATAGTAAAAGAGATCAACGGTAAAAAATGTGAACCGTATGAAAACCTGGTCGTGGATGTGCCGCAGGAATTTGCCAGCAAAGTTATTGACCTGGTAAGTCGCCGTAAAGGTGAAATGCTGGTGATGGAAACAAAAGGTGAAATGCAGCATCTTGAATTTGAAATACCATCCAGAGGATTGATCGGGTTGCGTACACAAATGCTTACCGCTACTACCGGCGAAGCAGTAATGGCACACCGGTTTACAGAATACAAACCATGGAAAGGCCCGATAGCCGGAAGAAGCAATGGTGTTTTGCTCTCTAAGAATACAGATAAAACAACCGGTTACTCAATTGATAAATTACAGGACAGGGGAACTTTCTTTGTTGACCCGGCTGAAGAAGTATATGCCGGCCAGATCATCGCAGAAAATATTAAACCCGGTGACCTGGTGGTGAATGCAACAGAACCTAAAAAATTAACGAACCACCGGGCCAGCGGCAGTGATGATGCTACCCGCATTGCTCCGAAAACATTAATGACACTGGAAGAGTGTATGGAATATATCCAGCAGGATGAATGTATCGAAGTAACTCCCAATTTCATCCGCATGCGCAAGGTGATATTGAATGAAGATGAAAGAAAGAAAGTGCAGAAGAAAATGGAAACGGAAGCAGCGTAATTATTGTGATTCGTTAACTTATTCATACAATGCCGCCCCAACAGGCGGCATTATTATTTGATTTACCTGACTCTTTAATAAGATTTTTCTGATTTTTTTGAACAAGAGCTCTTCATTTTCGTTGTATTTTTGTGATTCAAACAGGCAACATGAAAAAGTGGGTCCCGATTTTTTTTCTTACCATTACCCTTTCGCTATTTTCTTTTCATGATAGCGCTGCCCAATGCTCCATCTGTACCAGAACGGCGCAACAACTAGGTGAAAAACCGGCCAAAGGAATGAACTCAGGTATTCTTTACCTCGCCTTTGCACCTTTTGCTATTATCGGTTATATAGGCTATCGCTGGTGGAAAAGTAATAAGGAAGCCTGATCGGCCCTGTCTCAACTTTACCGTTTCATTAATTTATAAGTATACCTGGTCCGTTTGCCCGGGTTGCAGCAATGATTTATGTAAAAGGATTTAATAAAGAAGATCCTTTTGCAACATTTTCTCTTAGTTCTGTAATAAGCAACTTATTACACATTAGGAGTTCATCCTAAGGCATGATATTGGATGATATACTGCGCATCAAATTGTTGAGATAACCAAAGCGAGTAAGAAATGAAGGCAGATCAAAGAAATAAACAACAGAAGGACCTCTTTGAAATGCTTCCACAAGCAATTGCCAGCTTCAAAAAAAATATTATTGATCCCTTTTTCTCTATTGGCAGTGATGGAACAGATGAAAGCCTTCCCTTAAGAGCTGAAATATATACAGAGGAGCAATTTGAACAACATGCCAAAACATTAGCTGCGAGACATACGCTTATTACGAAGGAACCCTCTGAACAATTGTTGAAAAGACTGGCCGAGAATGAAAGCCTGCTGCTGGAAGTTCACTCAAACCTGACAGAAAATATAAAACAGGATAACCGCATTACCCCGGCTGCCGAATGGTTACTTGATAACTTTTACCTGATCGAAGAGCAGATCTATACCGCTAAAAAACATTTACCTAAAGGATATAGTAAAGGCTTGCCGCAGTTGGCAAAAGGAGTTTCCGCAGGCCTGCCCCGTGTATATGATATTGCTGTGGAAATTATTTCCCATAGTGATGGTCATGTCAATCTGAAAAGCTTGGTCAATTTTGTATCGGCTTACCAGAAAATCAATTATTTAAACCTTGGTGAACTGTGGGCTATTCCCATTATGCTGCGGCTTACACTGCTGGAAAACCTGCGCCGGCTTTCCATCCAGATCTCCATTGATATTACCAATAAATTATTGGCCTCTACCTGGGCTGATGCACTGATTGACGTGGTTGAAAAAGATCCGAAGAACCTGGTATTGGTACTAGCCGATATGGCAAGATCAAACCCACCGATGTCCAGTTCATTTGTAGCAGAATTAACGAGGAGATTGCAGGAGAAAGGAAGCTCATTGATACTGGCGATAAGCTGGCTGGAGCAAACATTATCAGAAAGCGGATTAACAAGTAATGAACTGGTGCAGCAGGAAAACCAAAAACAGGCTGCCGACCAGGTCTCTGTAAGTAACAGCATCAGCAGCCTTCGTTTTTTAAGTACTACCGATTGGCGTGAGTTTGTGGAGCAAACCAGTATACTGGAAGAAACACTTCGCCAGGATGCTTCGGGTATTTATCCTCTTATGGATTTTCATACAAGAGATCAGTACCGGCATGTGGTGGAAACCATTGCCAAAAAAAGTAAGTACTCTGAACAGCAGGTGGCAGAGATGGTGGTCCGGTTTGCAAAAGATAGTGCAGCTTCAGCTACAGACAAGCGTACATCCCATGTGGGATATTATCTGAAAGAAAAGGGGCTGAATAGAATTGAAAAACTAACCCTGCTGCAATTAACGGTTAGAGAAAAGTGCAAGCGATTAGTAAACAAAGTTCCCTTTTTTGTATATGCCGGTAGCATTTTTCTTTTAACAGCACTGATTTCATGGGGTCTTATTGCCAAAGCTTCTGCTGAGGGATTTAATCAATGGGAAATTATAGTGCTTTCTGTTTTAGTAATACTGGCTACGAGTCACATTGGAGTTGCTATTATTAATTTACTCATCACCAAATTAGCCAGGCCTTCTCTATTGCCCCGCATGGATTTTTCAAAAGGAATTCCGGATGAATGCCGGACCATGGTCGTTGTGCCTACCATACTTTCTGATATAGCCGGAATTGCAGACCTGGCAGAAGATCTTGAAGTGAGATTTTTAGCTAACCGTGATGCTAATCTTTCCTTTGCTTTATTAACAGACTTAAAAGATGCCCATCAGAAAGAATTGCCGGAAGATGAATTGATCCTGCAACAAGCCCGTGAAAAGATCATTGAGCTGAATAAAAAATATGAACGACCGGGTAATGATACTTTTTTCCTGTTTCATCGCCCCCGGCAATGGAATGCCCGCGAAAAAATATGGATGGGCTTTGAGCGTAAACGGGGAAAGCTGGGTCATTTGAATGAATTAATAAAAGGTGGTGGTAAAGAACATTTTTCATTGATAGTAGGCGAAGAAAAAATTTATACCAGTATTAAATATATCATCACGCTGGATACAGATACCCAATTGCCAAGAGATGTGGCCTGGAAGATGACCGCTACCATGGCGCATCCATTGAACCAACCCTATTATTCAGAAAAGAAACGCAGGGTAACAGAAGGATATACCATTTTGCAACCAAGGGTATCTAATAGTTTACCAATGGATGGAAGTTCTCTCTATGCAAAAATACATGGCAATGAACCGGGCACGGATCCCTACACAAGAGCTACATCAGATGTATACCAGGATTTGTTTGAAGAAGGTTCTTTTGTCGGAAAAGGTATCTATGATGTGGATGCTTTTGAAAAAGCATTGAAGGACCGCCTTCCCTTAAATCGCATTCTGAGCCATGACCTGCTCGAAGGCTCTTATGCCCGTGCAGGTTTAATTACAGATGTACAGTTGTATGAAGAATACCCGTCTTCCTATATCACTGATATGCGTCGCCGGCATCGCTGGGTACGTGGCGATTGGCAGATAGCCACCTGGATATTGCCTTTTGTTCCCGGTCCGGATAAACGATTTCTTTTTAACCCTATCTCAAAACTTTCTAAATGGAAAATAGTTGACAACCTCCGTCGTAGCATTGTGCCGGTTGCCATGCTATCATTGTTACTATTTGGCTGGATCTTTTCTATCCATCCACTTTTCTGGACGCTTGCTGTGCTGGCTATTATTTTTCTGCCCACATTTGTCAGTTATGCCTGGGAGCTTTATAAAAAACCACCCGATGAAATTTTTGTGCAGCACCTCATCTATACCAACCGGTCTTTAAAAGATAATATATTTCAGCAGTCCGTTTATTTCATATTCCTTCCATTCGAAGTATATATCAATACACAGGCCTTGTTGCAAACGTTATGGCGTATTTATATTTCCCGGGAAAAATTATTGCAATGGAATCCATATTCTAATACAAGAACGGATCAAAGAACCATTGCTGGTGCATACCGGGTGATGTGGTTTTCGCCATTTCTTGCTGCTGCAGTTTTTGCGTTTCTAACTTTCTGGTCACCTATTACACTGGCAAAAGTGTTGCCTTTTTTAGGGATATGGGTTACAGCGCCTTTTATTGCGTGGTATATCAGTCGCCCTGCAAGTGAAAAAAGAATTGAAATTTCTGTTACTCAAACAATTTACCTGCGGAAACTGGCAAGGAAAATATGGGCTTTCTTTGAAACATATGTAGGCAGAGAAGATAACTGGCTTCCGCCCGATAATTACCAGGAAGAACCTGCCAATAGAATTGCACATCGCACTTCACCTACCAATATTGGTCTTTCCTTACTCGCCAATTTAACAGCGTATGATTTTGGATATATCACCGCTGAAAAATTGATCGGGCTTACTTCCAATACCATCGCTACCCTGCAACGTATGGAAAAATACAGGGGGCATTTATATAACTGGTATGATACAAAAACACTGCTGCCCCTTCACCCACGCTATATATCTACGGTAGACAGTGGAAACTTCGCCGGTCACCTGGTTACATTGAAACAGGGATTGCTAACCATTCCTGATAAAAAAATTATTACGGATAATATGTTTGAAGGTGTGCTGGATGAAGTAAGGATACTCACCGATAAAATTCAGCTGCCTGCCTTAAAAAAACTTCAACAGCAATTATCCGAAGCCTACCGGCATGATGTTGAAGACCCGGCCGACATAAAAAAATATATTGATGAACTGGAACAGTCGCTTACAAATATCCTGGTGCATCTTGATAAAGATCCGGAAAGTGAAGCCGATGCCTGGATACAAAAAATATTTTCTCATATCCGGGAACTACGGGAGACACTTGCTGTGTTTATGCCCTGGCTTTCTACTGCCAGCACACCGAAAAGATTTGAGCAACTGATTCCGGCATTGCCCGGCATTCCCACCATCACACAGTTGGCAAGAATTGAACAAAGCTTACTGCATAAGATCAATGATCTTTATTCGCCGGGTAATTCTATCGAAGAAAATGAATGGCTTACTCAATACATGGCCGTCATTACCGAATCAGGCCGGCGGGCAAAAGCAATGCTGCTTTCTGTTGAACAACTAGTATGGAAATGCAACCAGCTTTCCGATATGGAATTCAATTTCCTGTATGATAAAACCCAGGATCTTTTAACGATCGGTTACAACGCTGATGAACACAGAAGAGATAATAGTTTTTATGATCTGCTGGCTTCTGAAGCAAGACTAACTACGTTTATTGCCATTGCACAGGGAAAATTGCCGCAACAAAGCTGGTTTGCATTGGGTCGCCAGCTTACCAATATCGGCACTACGCCTATTCTTCTTTCATGGAGCGGTTCCATGTTTGAATACCTGATGCCGTTGTTAGTAATGCCAACCTACAGGAACACATTACTCGATCAAACCAGCAAAGCAGTTATTCAAAAACAAATGGACTATGGCAGAAAACGGGGAGTGCCCTGGGGCATTTCCGAATCGGGATATAATATGGTAGACGCTAATCTTAACTACCAGTATCATCCCTTTGGTGTGCCGGGTCTTGGATTTAAACGTGGATTAGGTGAAGACCTTGTTATCTCACCGTACTCTACCGTATTGGCATTAATGGTATCACCCAAAGAAGCCTATGATAACCTTCAGGCATTAAAGGAAGAAGGCTTTGAAGGTGAGTTCGGTTTTTATGAAGCAATCGATTATACCCCTTCCCGGTTGTCACGAAAACAAAACTATTCTATCGTCAAATCGTTTATGGCGCATCACCAGGGAATGAGTTTTTTAGCCATCAGTCATTTGCTGCATCAGCAACCTATGCAGCAACGGTTTGAATCTGATATCGAAGTGAAATCAGCATTGCTGTTATTGCAGGAGCGGATACCAAGGGTTGCTACTTTCTATTCGCCAACGGTGCATGAAACAGATACCAGCATACACCCCGGTGGCAATGGATATATGCGGGTACTCGATACACCCGATACTCCTATTCCGGAAGTGCAGTTACTATCGAATGGCCGGTATAATGTAATGGTAACAAATGCCGGTGGCGGTTACAGCCGATGGAAAAATATTGCATTGACCCGCTGGCGTGAAGATGCTACCTGTGATAACTGGGGAACGTATTGTTTTATCCGTGACCTTGATAATAATGCTTCATGGTCCACAGCTTTTCAGCCTTCATTGAAAGAAGGCAAACATTATGAAGCTGTTTTCTCACAGGGCCGTGCCGAATTTCGCCGCCGTGATTTTTCACTCGAAACGCATACTGAAATTGTAGTCTCTCCTGAAGATGATATTGAATTAAGAAGAGTGCATATTACCAACCGTTCCCGCAAAAAAAGAACAATAGAAGTAACCAGTTATGCAGAAGTAGTATTGACTTCGCCTATTGCAGATGAAATACATCCTGCATTCAGCAATCTTTTTGTACAAACTGAACTGAATGAACTTCGCAATGCCATTACCTGCACCCGAAGGCCACGTTCTGTAGATGAAACTAATCCCTGGATGTTTCACCTGATGAAAGTGCATGATGCAGAAATAATAAATGTTTCTTACGAAACAGACAGGAACCAATTTATTGGCCGGGGCAATTCCATCAATGATCCACAGGCCATCAAACAAAATGCTACGTTGTCGGGCCGCAGCGGATCTGTATTAGATCCAATTGTCGCCATACAATACAGGTTTGTGCTTGAACCGTATGAATCGGCAACAATAGATATGATCTTTGGCATCGCAGATACCAAAGACAATTGCAATTTTTTAATTGAGAAATACCAGGACCGTCATCTCACCAACCGGGTATTGGAACTGGCATGGACACATAGCCAGGTAATATTAAGACAGATCAATGCGGTGGAATCGGATGCCCAGTTATATTCCCGGTTGGCCAGTTCCATCATTTTTGCCAATGCTTCTTTACGAACAGACCCTTCTATCATTCTTAAAAATAACAGGGGTCAATCAGGGCTATGGGGCTATTCTATTTCCGGTGATATACCGATCGTGCTTTTGCAGATAGAAGATTCTTCCAATATTGACCTGGTACGACAACTGGTGCAGGCACATGCTTACTGGCGTTTAAAAGGATTACATGTAGACCTGGTAATATGGAATGAAGATCACGGGGGATACCGACAATTATTGCATAGCCAGATACAGGGAATTGTTTCGCCTGGTATCACTATTGATGCAAAAGATAATTTAGGAGGCATCTTTATACGTTCTGCCGACCAGATATCCAATGAAGACCGTATCTTATTTCAAACGGTAGCTCATGTGGTAATTGCTGACAGACTCGGAACACTCGAAGAGCAGATCAATGGACGCAGCAGGTTAAAAACCACCATTCCTTATTTTAGTCCGAGCAAGTTTACTTCATCGCTTACCACTTCTGTTTTACCACCTGCTGATCTCCAGTTCTTCAATGGCTATGGTGGTTTTTCAAAGGACGGTAAAGAATATATTATTACTACCAGCGCCAATAAGTTCACACCATCACCCTGGATCAATGTATTAGCTAACCCCAACTTTGGTTGTATCGTTACTGAAAGCGGCCAATCTTATACATGGATTGATAACGCACACGAATTCCGGCTTACTCCCTGGAACAATGATCCCGTTACTGATTTGAAAGGAGAAGCCTTTTACCTGCGGGATGAAGAAAGCGGACGATTCTGGTCGCCAACTCCACTGCCCTGCACCGGCAAAACACCTTATATCACCAGGCATGGATTTGGATACAGCATATTTGAACACAGCGAAGATGGAATTGATACCGATGTATGTATGTACACGGATATAGAAGCACCGGTAAAATTTATTGTACTGAAAGTCCGGAATAAATCTAACCGGCATCGCCGCATTTCCGTTACCGGGTATATAGAATGGGTGCTGGGAGATCTTCGTTCCAGGTCAGTCATGCATATCATTACAGAGATGGATGCACGAAGCGGAGCTATACTTGCCCGCAATGCCTATAATACAGAATTTGAAAACAGGATCGCTTTTTTTGATGTGAATGATCCTAATAAATTTTTTACAACAGACCGAACAGAATTCATAGGACGAAACGGTACATTGAATAACCCTGAAGCTATGAACCGGACAAGGTTATCAGGGAAAACAGGAGCTGCATTGGATCCCTGTGCCGCTATACAGGTAGCATTCGATCTGGCTGAAGACGAAGAACATGAAGTGGTATTCAGATTAGGCGCCGGTAAAAACGGGAATGATGCATTGGATCTCATTCGCCGGTTTGAGCGAAGTGATGCAGCTGGCAAAGCATTGGAAAAAGTGCATCAATATTGGAAAGAAGCTTTACAGGCCGTACAAATAGAAACACCCGATGTGGCTACCAATATTCTTGCGAATGGATGGCTCAATTACCAGACACTGGCTTGCCGCATGTGGGCACGAAGTGGTTTTTATCAATCAGGTGGTGCTTTTGGTTTCAGGGATCAGCTGCAGGATGTGATATCATTAATACATACCAAACCGCAGCTTGCCCGTGAACAATTATTATTATGTGCTTCCCGGCAGTTTAAAGAAGGCGATGTTCAGCATTGGTGGCATCCCCGTGCCGGCAGAGGTGTACGAACTACCTGCTCTGATGATTTTCTCTGGTTGCCTTATATAACCAGCCGGTATATTTCAACAACAGCAGATGCAGATTTGCTGGATGAACAGATTCGTTTTTTAGAAGGTCGTTTATTAAATAGCGGCGAGGAATCTTATTATGATCTTCCTATTCGTTCGGATCAGTCGGCCACTTTATATGAGCATTGTGTAAAAGCGATAGAACATGGATTACGGTTTGGAGTAAATGGGTTGCCATTGATAGGCTCAGGCGATTGGAATGATGGTATGGATAAAATAGGCCATCATGGTCACGGAGAAAGTGTATGGCTTGCTTTTTTCCTGTATGATATATTATTGCGGTTTGTGGAAGTAGCTCACCGGAAAAATGATAATGTATTTGCAGAAAAATGCAAGGCTGAAGCGGCGCAATTAAAAAACAATATCAACCTGCATGCGTGGGATGGTGAATGGTATCGCCGTGCATTTTTTGATGATGGTACGCCATTAGGTTCAAAAGAAAATGATGAATGTAAGATAGATTCGATAGCACAAAGCTGGTCCGTATTATCGGGTGGAGGTGAAGAGATGCGTATTAAAACAGCCATGCAAGCTGCCGCCACACATCTTATCCGCAAAGAAGATCATATCATCCGGCTGTTTACGCCGCCATTTGATAAATCATCACTGAATCCTGGTTATATAAAAGGATATGTGCCGGGTGTAAGAGAAAATGGAGGTCAGTATACTCATGCAGCTATCTGGCTTGTGATGGCCTTTGCGAAATTGGGTGACCGGCAGCGCACCTGGGAATTATTACAAATGATCAACCCGCTCAATCATGGCAGTGATGCAGACGGTATTGCACAATACAAAGTAGAACCTTATGTAATTGCTGCCGATGTATATGGCGTGAAGGAACATAAAGGCCGGGGTGGATGGACCTGGTACACTGGTTCGGCCGGGTGGATGTACCAGTTGGTTATAGAATCATTTATCGGGTTAAGGAGAAAAGGGAACAGTCTGAGTTTTAATCCCTGTCTTCCTGCCGAATGGCCGTCGATGAAAATCAACTACCGCTATGGTAATACTGAATATGCGATTGAATTGATACAGGAGCCTGGTGAAAACAATGTTGCAGCTAAAATAGTAATGGATGGAAAAGAAGAAAACGGTACTGTTATTTTATTGGTGGATGATGAAAGACTACATGAAGTGAAGGTTTTTTTGAATACAAAGGAACCTATCATGATGAATAAATGACAATACAGAATCCTTAACTTCAGCAGATAAATTACCTGCTTATGCAAAGGCTTTTACTTCTTGTTATTTTATTTCCTGTTTTCCTGCTTGCACAAAACCAGCCCGCCACCCGTCAGGGACTTCCTCCAATTGAAGAAAAAATTAAAGACGCAAGGAAGTATGAAGGCTTCCTGAATTTTTACTGGGAAGAGAATACCGGTAAGATCTGGCTTGAAGTAGATAAAACAGATACAGAAATTTTATACGTTACTTCTCTACCGGCAGGATTAGGATCAAATGATGTAGGATTGGACAGGGGATTGCTCGGTGGTGAACGCATCGTAAAGTTTTCAAAAGTGGGAAGAAAGCTATTGCTTATTCAGCCTAATTATAATTACCGTGCCATTACTAATGATGCAGCCGAACGAAGAGCGGTTGAACAATCCTTTGCGCAATCTACTTTATGGGGCTTCACGATCGAAGCAGAAACCAATAATCATTATCTCGTTGATGCCACTGATTTTCTACTGCGGGATGCTATGCAGGTAAGTAATCGCTTACGAAATAATCAACAGGGAAATTATGCACTGGATAAAACAAGGTCTGCTCTTTATTTACCCCGCACCAAAAATTTTCCTCTCAATAGTGAATTTGAAACCACCGTCACTTTTGTAAACAACGATGGAACTACCGGCAACTATGTGCAATCCGTTACGCCGTCCACAGAAGCGATCAGTCTTCGGATCCATCATTCGTTTGTGCAATTGCCCGATAATAATTATAAACCCAGGCTGTTTGATGCCCGCAGCAGTTTTATTCCAGTTTCTTTTTATGATTACAGTTCACCGGTGTCCACACCGATTGAAAAATTCTTTATCACCCGCCACCGGTTACAAAAGAAAGATCCCAATGCTGTCATGAGTGAAGCAGTGAAACCGATCATTTATTATTTAGATAACGGAACACCGGAACCTATCCGCAGCGCCTTACTCGAAGGCGCAAGCTGGTGGAACCAGGCTTTTGAAGCAGCGGGATATAAAAATGCTTTCCAGGTAAAGTTATTACCGGAAGATGCAGACCCGATGGATGTTCGTTACAATGTCATTAATTGGGTGCATCGCTCTACAAGAGGGTGGAGTTATGGTGCGTCGGTAACAGATCCAAGAACCGGTGAGATTATCAAAGGACATGTAACATTAGGATCATTAAGAGTAAGACAGGATTATTTAATTGCTACTGGTTTATTAGCGCCTTTTGAAAACGGAACACCAGCCGATGACAAGATGCTGAAGATGGCGCTGGAAAGATTAAAACAATTAGCAGCACATGAAGTGGGACATACCCTCGGCCTGATGCATAATTATGCAGCCAGCGTAAGTAACCGGGCCAGTGTAATGGATTATCCTCATCCCCTGGTAAAAATCAATGCAGCCGGCGAAATAGATCTCAGTGATGCCTATGATAATAAAATCGGTGAATGGGACAAGGCAGCGATTACATTTGGATACAGCGAATTTCCTGCTGGTACCAATGAAGCAATAGCATTGAATAGAATATTAACTGATGCTTCCAAGAAAGGATTACAATTTATTTCCGACCAGGATGCAAGGGCAGCCGGTGGATTACACCCGCAAGCGCATTTATGGGATAATGGGAATGATGCAGTGACGGAATTAAAAGAAGTGATGAAGGTTCGTGCCAAAGCCTTATCACAGTTTGGTGAAAAAAATATTACTCCTTCCACACCCATGGCGATGCTTGAAGATGTGCTGGTGCCGGTTTATTTTTATCATCGCTACCAGGTTGAAGCTGTAACCAAGCTGGTTGGCGGAATGAATTATACCTATGCTCTTCGTGGTGACGGACAAATCATCACCAAAGCTTTATCAAAAGAAGAACAACAAAAAGCATTGAATGCAATTATAGATTGTTTAGCTCCTTCCTTTTTAGAATTGCCCGATCGCATTTCTAAAATAATTCCACCACGCCCTGCCGGGTATGATTTTTCAAGAGAACTATTTCGCAAAAGAACCGGGCTTGCTTTTGATGCTTTATCTCCTGCAGAAACAGCCGCTGATCTTCCTTTATCTTTTTTATTCAATCCACAGCGGTTGAGCCGGATGGTGCAATACGAAGTAGTAAACCATGGGCTGGGTGTTTCAGAAATGATCAATACACTTATCAGTAAAACATGGAAAGCTCCCCGGTTAACCGGCATACAACGGTTAATACAACTACAAACCGAACAGGTATTGCTCACCTATCTTTTAGCGGCGAGTGTAAATGATAATAATTCGTTTGCAGTAAAAGGTGCCGTACAAAAAGCATTGAAAGACCTGAAAACTTTTATCGAAGTACAAAGCAAAACAACAACTGATGAAACCTATAAAGGACATTTATTACTGGCCCTGGAAAGAATGAGTAAACCGGCTGATGCTAAGCCAACGCTGCATAAAGAAATTCCACCCGGAGCGCCGATCGGTTGTGATTGGGATTAACGAACCACCAGTTTTTGTGACGATCCATTGATGCGAACCATGTAAATTCCTTTTGATAAAGAGGGAAGCGTAATTTCAGAATTTGCAGTGCGAATTACTTTTTTAAAAATGAGTTTGCCACTTATATCCATTAGCATAAGTTGTGTTGTACCGGGATCGTTTATGCGTATCGTTATTTTATTAGTGGCAGGATTGGGATATAGGCTAAACCCATTCTCATACATTGAAAAATAAAGGTGACGAATAGCAGAATAAGAAACACTATTGTTTTTCTCTGTGATCTTTAATCTGTAAAAATTATCTCCTTTGAAAGGTGAAAGATCAACCGAGAAATAATTTTCCTGTCCATCGTTGGCTGGTATGGTTGCTATAGGTTGCCATAATTGACCGGCATTCTTTTTTTCTACCACAAAATCCTTAACTGATTCAGGATTGGCTATTCTCCAGGCCAACTGAACTTTCTTTTCCTGCTGGATAGCTTTAAAGGATACCAGTGATACGGGTAAAGGAATACCGCAGGTGCTGGCAAATACATTGGCGATACGATAGGTATAATTAGAAATGATTTGTCCATTGATTCCGTCTGCAGCTGGTTGAGGTGTTGAACACGATGGGTCATGCCGTCCCACCTCAGGACCTTTGGTACCAGCCGTATCATATATAGTAATACCAGGAGTAATACTGGTAAAATAAATAACACCACCACTACCACCTCCGCCGCCACCAAAACATTTATTGAGATTTCCCCCATCATCAGATGCTCCTCCATTACCACCGTTTGCCTGGATCACCGCACTGCCTGTATAAGTAGCCACATCCATGATGATAGTGCCGCCTGCGCCGCCACCGCCGGCTCCGTCAGACAGTGAGTTATCACCCTTCCCGCCACTGGCCGAAACTTTATTACCATTAGCAATTAATGTTTCTGCCTGGATAACAACAATACCACCCCCCGAACCACCAGCTGATGTTTTAAAACCACCATTATTATGACCAGCTCCACCACCACCACCAGAAAATATTTTCTTTCCTCCCCAATTACTTAATGCTTTTCCGGCCATGCCCTTAAATGTAGCATAGCAACCACTTGAAGTATTACTTGAATTGCCACCGGCTAAACCACCAGCATTGAGGTTAGCGCCCCCTCCTCCGCTATTATTGTGATTATTTCCTCCACCTCCCGCATTGGCTGGCGCACCACGGCCACCATTTACAGTAGCGGAAGTTATATCGTAAACACCTTCACCTTTATAAGCGCCATATTGAGTGGAAGCGGAAGCGTTATAAACATAACCATTTATGGAGTTAGTGCAGAAGTTGCCACTTTGAAAAAATAAACCGCCGCGAAAACCACTTGAGTCTGCATAGATGGGAGCATTCAGTGTAAGGTTATCTACCACGTCAATAGCTATCACACCACCTGTGCCACTTGTATTGTCCCATCTTTTTGCTTTAATAGTATCGGTGACCGTGGCATTTTGATAACGGGCAAAAGGAACTAATTGTACTTTATCGGTTGCTGTATAACTATTCAATAAATTATAAACAAGGAATGCCGAATCATTTTTTACATAGCAGATATAATTAATCTCATAGTTGCCCGCATTATTGAGCGAAGTAGTATCTCCATAATTGCTATTATCATTTGTATTAACGGTTGCTCCTTTCATTTGAACGATCAACACTTTAGTAAGGGGCGCCAGCCCTGCCGGATTACTAACCGTGACACAGGCCTTGGAGGGCACTACTGCTGTTACCTGGTAATAAGAATTGATGATGCCGCTGATAGTAGTAACCTGGGAAGATGAATAAAAAGGCAATAGCAGATATAGCAACCACAAACATGCAGCTTTCAATAAGTATTGAGAAAGTTGGTTTCGTTGCATAAGAAGTTAGAAAGGAGAGAGTAAAATAGAAAAAATCAACGGTAAATTATAGGGAAACGCCCAGGCGTTTATGCTAAGTAGTATCAGGCAAAAATCAAATAGTATAAAAGTGTATTACCTGCCGGAAATAAACTGGTATAAATTAAAATTTCCCTTAGGATAAAGGGTCTCGATTTCTTTTTTCATGGTTGCTTTATCAATGCCCTTCATTCTTTTTTGCTGAATAAGGTAATAGGCTTTTTCTGCCAGCAACCAGAATCGTTTATCTGATAAATGAGATTTTTGTAGCTGATGTAATATGATATCAAGCAATTCACTGACACCTTCTTTCTGTGTGGCCACCGTTTTTACCACGGGCACTTCATTATAATGTGTGCTGAATGCCGGAGCAAACATCTGCCGCAGGTTTTTTACAAACAAGTCAGCATCCGGGCGATCGGCTTTATTCACTACAAATACGTCTGCTATTTCCATTAACCCCGCTTTCATGGTTTGCACTTCATCACCAGCTTCTGGCACCACTACTACTACTGTCGTATCGGCCAGCCCTGCAATTTCTATTTCACTTTGACCCACGCCAACGGTTTCAATAATGATATGATCAAATGAAAACGCTTTCATCAGGTCGGCGATCTCGATGATCTTAGGATGTAATCCACCCATTGATCCACGGGTAGCCAGTGAACGTATAAAAACATGTGGATGTGTATACCAGTCACTCATCCTGATCCGGTCACCTAATACTGCACCCATATTAAATGGTGAGGAAGGATCAACACAGATCACTCCTATTTTCTTACCGTTATTAACCAATAAACCGATCAACGTATCCACCAGGGTACTCTTTCCTGCACCCGGCGGACCAGTGATGCCAATGATCTTTGTGGAGGAAGCAGGCAGCGATTGTAAAAGTGATTCATAACCAGAGTGTCCATTTTCTACTAATGATATGCTTCTTGCTAATGCTTTGGTATCGCCCTGTTGAATATGTTGTAATAATTCCTGCCACATAGAATGAACCGGATGTTGTACGTTTACAAAAGTATGCTGAACAAGTTACAGAATGAATGGAGAAGCTCCATCATTTTTATTCTTTTCATACTTATGATTACCGGACTGTTTGCATCCCGTGCATTGTTGTCTGTATGCATGATCACGTTTGTTGCTTTCTCTTTTTTTCACAGTAACATAAATGGCCAGTTAAGAAAATTCATTCATACGCCATTATTGTGGGGCATGAGTTTATTGGTGGTATTACCGCTATTATCTGGTTTTTGGAGTGAGGATAAAGCGCAATGGATGGATATTGTCCGGATAAAATTTCCGTTGCTATTACTGCCCCTGGCTTTTGCAGCTCCTTTTTCTTTTTCAAAAAAACAATGGGAAGGGCTGGGGCTGTTCTTTATTGGTTGGGTAACGATAGCCAGTGCCTGGTGCATGTTTCATTATATCGCTGATATAAAAACAGTCAATGCAACTTACCTGCAGGCAAAAACGATGATCACTCCGCTGGATAATGATCATGTACGGTTTAGTTGGTTAGTGGCGGTGGCTATATTAATAGGAGGAATAATTTTTTTAGAAGGGAATAAAAAAAGAAAGCTGTTAAATGCAGGGTTAATGATAAGTATAGCGTGGCTGATCATTTTTCTACACCTGCTGGCAGTAAGAACAGGGCTGTTTTCTTTTTATATCATGATTATTGGATTGATGATCGGGTTTATTTTTTCGAAAAAAAAATCGACATCATCATTAACACTATTGGTTGTCCTGGTTACTTTACCGGTGACGGCTTATTTTGTATTGCCCTCTTTTCACAACCGGGTACATTATATACGATACGAGTACGATTATTTTAAAAAAGCTGATTATTTACCCGGCTCTACTGATGCGATAAGAATAATATCTATAAAATCGGGCTGGCAGGTAATGCAACAGCGTCCGCTGGGTGCAGGATTCGGGGATATTATGAAAACAACAAAGGAGCAATATGCAAAGAATTATCCGCAGATGAAGGAAGAAGAAAAGATATTACCATCCTCTGAATGGGTGATATATGGTGCCGGAACCGGGTGGCCGGGTTTTATTGTATTTACCATCATCATGTCGCTACCTTTTTTTGTGCCAACCAATAAAAAAATCACTTGGCGGTTATTGAATAGCATGGCTGCTTTCAGTTTTCTTTTTGATATAGGACTGGAAGTGCAGCTTGGTGTTTTTATTTATGCCTTTATTATTCTGTCGTGCTGGAAATGGTTAAACGCTGAAAAGATGTAATCTTTGTAAAGTATGTCAACATTCTCTGTCGTTATCGTTTGCCGCAATGAAGCGGATATTATTGGTAACACACTGCAAAGCCTGCAGGGGTTAACGGATGATATCGTAGTCTATGATAATGGAAGTACAGATGACACCCAACAAATAGTTCGATCATTTAATGTGAACTTACAGGAAGGAAGCTGGGAAGGTTTTGGTAAAACAAAAACAAAAGCCAACCAGTTGGCAAAATATGATTGGATATTAAGCCTGGATGCAGATGAAGCGATTGATGAACAACTCAAACGATCATTGCTGGCATTAACATTCACCAATGACTTAACCGTATATGATATTTCGTTCAAAAATTTCCTGGGCGATCAATATTTGAAATATGGTGAATGGGGTGGCGACCATCACATACGTTTATTTAACCGCAGCCGGGTAAATTGGGATGAAGCACCCGTGCATGAAAATCTTATACTACCTGCAGGTGCAGTTGTACAAGAATTAAAGGGATTCGTATTGCATCAAACGATGAAAGATATAAATGATTATGCCCGTAAGACGGTGCAGTATGCCATGCTGAATGCAGAAAAATATTTCCGGCAGGGGAAAAAAGCCAGCTGGTTTAAGATCAGGGTATCGCCAGCCTTCACCTTTGTGAATTATTACCTCTTAAAGCTTGGTTTTTTAGATGGCCATGCAGGATATATTTGCGCAAGAATGACAGCCTGGTATACTTTTTTGAAATATGCAAGATTAAAAGAACTGGCAAATATGAAACGGTTGAGCAAGCAATAAGGATCACCGGAATAAATACAACTCATCATTCCACATCGCTTGTTCCTTGTTCGATATTCAATAATTTGCATCTAATTTTTTAATACGAGTGACCAATTTCATTCCCATATTTCCGCTTGGCATTGTAGTGTATCCCGGAGAAAACCTCAACCTGCACATATTTGAACCAAGATATAAACAACTGATCGCCGAATGCAAAGAATCAAAGAAACCATTTGGAGTGCCTGCAGTTATCGAGAATAAAATGCAGGAATACGGATCGTCGGTAGAGATCATTGAAATAACCAAAACGCATGATAACGGCGAGATGGATATTAAAACAAAAGGTGGGCGGGTATTCCGTATTCTCGAAGTGATAAAGCAGGTGCCAGATAAATTATATAGTGGCGCCATTGTAAACTACCCTGATACGCATGAGCACGGCGTTCCGGGAATGATGCGAAAAGTAATGAAAGGCATTCATGAATTGCATGGGCTGTTAAAAGTGAAAAAAGATTTTCCAAAACCGGATGAAAAGTTGAGATGCTTTGATGTGGCGCATCATATCGGCATGTCGCTGCAGGAAGAATATGAACTATTAATGCTCACCGATGAAAGACAACGGCAGGAATATTTGAAGCGGCATCTTGCCAAAGTAATACCTATGGTAGCAGGCATGGAGCAATTGAAAGAGAAAATAAAATTGAATGGTCATTTTAAAAATCTTTCAGGCTTTAATATCGAAAGCTGAAGGCAAACTGAAATAAACTGTATGTCCATCACCATTTGTTTTGATTTTGGCAACACAAGAAAGAAAGCCGCCATTTTTAAAAAGAAAGAGCTCGAAGAGATTATTGTATTAAAGGATGACAGTAATGAATCCATTCAATCACTCCTTCAGCAATACAAACCACAAAAATCAATTCTTTCTTCCGTGGTTGATCATAACCCGGCCATTGAAACAATATTAACAGGAGCCACCCTGTTTCACAAACTCAATCATCTTACTAAAGTTGCTTTCACCACACCTGTTGGTAAACCAGAGTCTATCGGTGCAGACCGTTTAGCGTTGGCAGCTGCAGCCGTTCATTATTATCCCACTAAAAATAATTTAGTGATCGGCATGGGCACTTGTGTAACTTATAACTTCATCAACAAGTATCATGAATTTGTGGGTGGCGCTATATCACCCGGCATGGAAATGAGGTTGAGAGCTATGCATGAATTCACGGCCAGGCTTCCTTTAATAAAAGCAGATAGCAATGTGCCCCTGATCGGCTACGATACTACAACCAATTTGCTGACTGGAGCAGTGCTCGGTATGGCTAAAGAAATGGATGGATTTATTGATGCTTACAAAGAAAAGTTCGGGAACTTTAACGTCCTGTTAACCGGGGGAGATTTAGTGCATTTGGCTTCACACCTTAAAAACAAGATATTTGCAGACCCTGATTTAATTTTTAAGGGTCTATATGCTATTAGTGAAGTCAACAACCCCTAAGAAAATCAACGGATTACACCTTAAACCAACTGCTTTAAGCGCTACTCTCGTTGCTTTTTTCTTTCTGTTCTTTTGTGCCAATACAATGGCCCAGGACAATTCTCCTTATTCAAGATATGGAATTGGAGATCTTGTTCCGCAAACCAATATAACCAGTCGGGGCATGGGTAGCCTCTCCGCAGGTTATGTAGATCCTTATGGTCTTTCCATCAATTTTAATAACCCTGCATCGTATTCTTCTTTCCAGGCATTTAAAGAAGCCAAATCAAAGAAGCTGGTTTCGGGCAGAGCTATATTGGATATCGGGTTAAATTTTGAAAACCGCACGTTACGGGAGCCTGCTAATCCAGTGAAGTTTGTTGCCAGTAATGCATTATTCTCTCATGTGCAGGTAGGATTTCCGTTACGTCCTAATTGGGGATTAAGCTTTGGTCTTCGTCCTGTTTCCAGGATCAGTTATAAAATAGGAAGTGGTCAGCGATTGGTTGATCCGAATACTGGTCAGCCAATTGACAGTGCTTATACCGAAAACCAGGGTGATGGAGGTTCTTATTTAGCTTCTGTAGGTACCGGGTTTAAAGTATTCAATAAAATGAGAGGTAATACGGAGATCCAGAGTTTGAGTGCGGGTATTAACGCAGGCTTTTTTTTTGGTAAAAAAGACTATACCTCCCGTCGCACCTTAATCAATGACAGCGTAGCTTATTACCGCGGTAATTTTGAAACCCGAACTACTTTCGGAAGCTTATATTTTAATGCAGGTCTGCAATACAGGATATTGCTGAATGAAGTAAAAAGAACATTGCTGACAATCGGTGTGCAGGGCAATTGGGGGCAGACATTGGATGCCAAGCAGGATATTATCAGGGAAACTTATTTTATTGATCCTTCATTTGGAAATGTCCGGCTGGATAGTGTAGCTGTAAAAAGCGATATCAATGGTGAAATAAAATACCCTTCTTCTTTCACCATTGGTTTTGTCTATGAAAAACTACCGACGCTTAAAGAAGCGGGTTGGCTGATCGGTGTTGATTTTATACAACAGAACTGGAGCACCTACCGGTTTTATGGACAACCTGATTTATTGACCAACAAATGGGAAATAAGAGTTGGTACACAATTACAGCCTGTTCCTAAGAAAAGTTATTTTACCACCGTTAGCTACAGGGCCGGGTTATTTTATGGACCTGATTATGTACACGTAAATAATCAGAAGCTGAATCAGTTTGGTGGTTCATTCGGATTAGGGTTGCCCGTTCCTCTCAGTCGCCAGGCTCCGGAACAGTATACGCTTATTAATCTTGCGTTTGAATATATTAAAAGAGGGAATAATGATAATTTGCTAAAGGAAAACCTGTTCCGCTTTTCATTGGGTTTTTCACTCAGCGATATCTGGTTCAAAAAGCGTAAGTATGATTAAATCCCAGCCCATCAAGGGATGCTAAGTCTTACTGCATGATTATAAAACCTTCATATAAAATTCCGGGCAACATATATACGCAAGGTTATTTCTTCCAACTACTCCGGCCCGCAGCTTATAGCTTATGGCTCATTGCTATTTTATTGACCAGTTGTGAAAATGATGAGGAAGTGATAAAAGAGTGGACCAATGATAAAGTGATGGTAGAAGAAGCGACCAGCATAGAAAGTTACCTGAGCCAGGATGGGAAACTAAAAGCTAAACTGACAGCTCCGTTAATGCTCCGGGTTTTAAAGGATACACAATATGTAGAGTTCCCCCGCACATTGCATTGCGATTTTTATAATGACAGCACCAAAATTGAAACCTGGTTGGATAGCAGGTATGGAAAATATTTTGAAAGCCAGGGTAAAGTGTACCTGAGAGATAGTGTTGTTGTCATTAACCTCAAGGGAGATACACTGCGTTCTCCTGATCTGTGGTGGGATCAGAACAGCAAATTATTTCATACCGATAAATATGCTACTTACAGGGGCGTCAACAAAGTTATTTACGGCAGTAAAGGCATGACGGCTACGCAAGATCTCAGCAGTATTATTTTTCATGAACCTACCGGGACAGTAAAGGGTAGTGAAGGAAGTATGGGCCAGTAATGAACATAGTTTCTTTGTCCTTGTTACTATCTTATTCGTAATAACCGAACTTCGTTTCCAGGGTACACAATATGATCCCTCAAATTTAAAATATGGAATATCGCAGGATGGGCCGCTCAGGTCTTCAATTAAGTGTTCTTTCTTTTGGCAGCTGGGTTAGTTTTCATAAGCAGATTGATGATAGCATTGCTGATGAACTAATGGGGATCGCCTACGATAATGGTGTTAATTTTTTTGATAATGCCGAAGGATATGCATTGGGTGAAAGTGAAAAAATGATGGGCCGTGTGCTCAAACAAAAGAACTGGGATCGTACTTCTTATGTTGTTTCTTCCAAAGCCTTTTGGGGTTGGAGAGGCAAAGAGAATAAACCCAATCAAACCGGGTTGAGCCGCAAGCACCTGGTAGAAGCCTGTCATGAAGCCCTGCAACGATTGCAGGTTGATTATCTTGATCTTTATTTTTGTCATCGTCCTGATAAAGGAGTTCCTATTGAAGAAGTGGTATGGACAATGCACCATCTTATTCAACAGGGAAAAATATTATACTGGGGCACTAGTGAATGGAGTGGTGTAGAGATCATGGAAGCACACCGGGTAGCCCAGCAATATGGATTGATAGGACCTGCTGTCGAGCAATCACAATATCACTTGCTCGAAAGAAATAAAATAGAGAATGAATACCTGATGATCTTTAAAACAGTGGGGATGGGTACCACTATATGGAGTCCGCTGGCTTCAGGTTTATTAAGTGGCAAATATAATAATGGCATTCCTGACGGAAGCCGTTTTGCATTGAGTGGGTTTGATTGGTTAAAAGACCGCTGGATGCAGGAAAGTTTTCTGAATAAGGCCAAACAGTTGAATGAACTTGCTCAAAGCCTTGGTATCACGATGGCGCAGCTAAGCATTGGATGGTGTATAAAAAATCCTAATGTAACTACAGCTATTCTTGGCGCTACACATAAAGACCAGCTGAATGAAAATTTAAAAGCGTTGGAAGCATCCGGAAAATTGACTGCTGAAGTATTGCAAAAGATAGAAGGTATTGTGCAAACCAAACCGGTATTGCCTGAATATTAAAGAGAAGAGCCCTGACCAAAGGATCGGGGCTCTTCAATTACGTTGAGAACGGAGGCTAAACACCAGGTATTATCTTTTTCCGGCTCAAGTAATGCTTCAGTTGGATATTTGGATTCAAACGGGACGCTGTTGGTTTGGGTTCTAACCGGTTCAATTCAACACTAAAGCTAATTTTCACATTTCTTTCGCCATAGAGCATATTTGCTGAATACTGTTGTTGCTGGAAATACAGGTGTGGCCGTAGTCCTACTAACAGGGTATCGTATAACAGCCAAGTCTATTTATCTTCATACCTTAATAATCAATTATGTCGTTTCAAAACAAGACCGTTTTTATTACAGGAGCCAGCCGCGGTATTGGTAAAGCCATTGCTTTGCGCCTTGCAAAAGAAGGTGCTAATATTATTGTAGCTGCTAAGTCAACTACAGAAAATGCAAAGCTTGGGGGAACGATCTTTTCTGCTGCCGATGAAATTGAGAAAGCTGGTGGCAATGCTTTAGCTGTGCAATGTGATATCCGGATAGATGACCAGGTGCAACAGTCCGTTGATAAAGCAGTTGAAAAATTTGGTGGCATTGATATACTAATAAACAATGCATCGGCCATTTCTTTAACTCCCACAGAACAAACCGAACCCAAACGTTTCGACCTGATGCATGATATCAATATAAGAGGAACTTTCTTTGTAACTAAAGCCTGTATTCCGCATTTAAAAAAATCTGAGAATGCACATATCCTGACGTTATCACCTCCAATTAACTTAAATCCAAAATGGCTGGCAGGTCATGTGGCCTACACGATAGCTAAATATAGTATGAGCATGATGGCCATGGGATGGGCAGCAGAACTGAAACAATATAATATTGCCTCCAACGCCTTGTGGCCAATGACCACTATTGATACAGCAGCCGTAAGAAATTTATTAGGGGGAGAAGTGTTGGCCAATATGAGCCGTACTCCCGAAGTGCTGGCTGATGCGGCCTGGTATATTCTCAATAAACCTTCCACACAGTGTACCGGTAATTGTTTTACAGATGAACAGGTCTTTGCGGCGGAAGGGATCACTGATCTCAGCAACTATTCAGTGGTGCCGGGAGCAAAATTGTACAGGGATCTTTTCCTTGATTAAAAAAACATCCCGGCATTGCGCCGGGACATTTTATTCAGGGCCTCAAACTAATTATTTTGAACCCCGGTTGCCGATAATAATGGCAGCCATAGCGATTGCAGTATCTTTTAAAACGCCGGAAGGATTTGTTTCAAATGATTTCATCTGGACTGTAAAAACAAAGATCAGCAGCATGGCTGCTAATAAATAACAAGCCAATGTTTTTTGGATACCCGTAATGATGGCAATTGCTGATAGAATAAAACAAACTCCTACCACATAGATCCACATCTTACCATCGCCCGGCATAAAATCAGGTACGCCACCGGCAAGCATGTTGGTATTTTTAAAATGGAGATAACCGAAATAAGCAAGAATAAGTGCGAAAATTATCTCGGCCACTTTGGAGGGAATAAAAGGTTTCATATTTTATTGGCTTTGCTAATAGAAACCTACAACAAATTTGGAAAGCTTGCAACAATGATTTTATGAGTGTTTATAAGATGTGCATGTAAAAAGCCATTTCGCTTCAACGAAATGGCTTTTCTTTATTTTTTGTGACCTTATTAATCCATCTTCTCTGGTCTCATTTGCGGAAAGAACAATACATCCTGTATAGAAGGTTGGTTGGTAAGTAACATACAAAGACGGTCAACACCAATACCGATCCCTGATGTAGGAGGCATGCCATATTCCAATGCACGGAGAAAATCATGATCAATGAACATCGCTTCATCATCACCCCGTTCCATCAGCTTTACCTGTTCTTCAAAACGTTCCCGCTGATCCAGCGGATCATTTAATTCACTGTAAGCATTGGCTATTTCTTTGCCATTGATCATCAATTCAAATCTTTCTACCAGTCCCTGTTTGCTGCGATGACGTTTGGTGAGCGGACTCATTTCTATAGGGTAATCAATGATAAAAGTGGGCTGAATAAAATTCTTTTCACACTTTTCACCAAAGATGGCGTCAATGAGTTTGGCCTTGCCCATGGTTTTATCGGTAGCTACTTTCAGTTGTTTGCACACACTGAGCAGGTGTTCTTCACTCATATTGCTTACATCAAAACCGGTGTATTCTTTAATGGCATCAAATATGGTAAGACGTTTAAACGGAGCTTTGAAAGAAATAGTTTTATCACCCACAGGCACTTCAGTGGTCCCGCATACATCGAGAGCTGCTTTTTCCAATAGCTGCTCTGTTATCTCCATCATCCATAAATAATCTTTGTATGCCGTATAAAACTCAAGGATGGTAAACTCGGGATTGTGTGTACGGTCCATTCCTTCATTACGAAAGTTGCGGCTGAATTCATACACCCAATCAAACCCACCTACGATCAAACGTTTTAAATAAAGTTCATTGGCGATGCGTAAATAAAAAGGAACATCCAGTGCATTATGATGCGTAATAAAAGGCCGGGCTATGGCGCCACCGGGTATGCTTTGCAAAACAGGCGTATCCACTTCCAGCGCACCACGATCATTTAAGAATTGCCGGATAGAATTAACGAGTTTCGTTCTTTTAATGAATACTTCTTTTACCGCCGGGTTAATAATAAGATCAGCATAACGCTGGCGATACCGGAACTCCGGATCAGTGACTGCGTCAAAGGTTTCACCCTCCGCTTCACGCACCACGGGGAGCGGTTTTAATGATTTGGAAAGAACAGTGAGTTCTTTTACATGTATAGAGGTCTCACCCGTTTTGGTGATAAAAGCATATCCTTTTATCCCGATGATATCTCCAAGGTCAATTAATTTTTTCCAGACGATGTCATAAAGAGATTTGTCTTCACCGGGACAGATATCATCCCGTCGGATATAAAGTTGAATCTTTCCATACGCATCCTGTATCACGGCAAAATTGGCTTTGCCCATATCCCGTACACTCATAATGCGGCCGGCAATACAGATGTCGGCAAACTGTTCCTTTGTTTCTTCTTTATAATTCTCTTTTATAGAAACGGAATTACTGTTGATCGGAAATAAGGGTGCCGGGTAAGGGTCAATGCCCATCATGATCATTTCGGCCAGTTTTTCACGTCGTAATAATTCCTGCTCTGATAAATGTTGTGTGCTCATGAATGATAGCGTAATTAGCGGCTGCCTGTCTGCCGTTTATTTTATTGTACTAAAAATTATTCAGGCAGGCAAAGGTACTGGTTTGCCGGCATTGATAATTGGGCATTAAAAATTGGGTAGTGTCCTAGTTTGAAATTTTTTCTACTTTTAGCAAAAACAAATTATTATGGAAAAGGATGAAATAAGGGCAAAGATGGATAAATTAATAACACAGATTAAGGCATATATTAAAGCCTCTGATTTCGTAGTAAAACAATTTAAAAAAAGGAAAATAGAGAAACTGATAACTACAAGCTAAAGATAAGAACAGGTTCAGAGCTCAATAAAAAGACTTTAATGCTATTGAGTAGGTATAATTCCTTATCTAAGAAATTATAGTATTTCACTTTTTTTGGTACTGTCTCAGTTTGAAAAAAATGTATCCCCAAAAAACACTAAGTCTACAAGACGTTTACAATCAACTAAGCTTTCTTAGCGGGCTTTTTGGTTTAGTGGGAAATAATATTGAAGCGAATGCACTACCTGAAATTGGTTATTTGATGGTAGGATGAAAGCAACCGGTAATGATAAGGCAGCGATTGCTGACATACTCAATAATTTATCGTTTTAAGATAATCAAAGAATAATTCGAGGAAATGAAAAGGTTTTTCCTGGGTAGGAAGATGCCCGCATTTATTAATAAGACGTATGGCTGCATACGGCATCAGTTGCTGGAATTGCGGTGCTACCTCTACCGGGGTGATAGGATCTTGTTTACCCCAAACCAACAGCGTGGGAGTTTCTATATACGGTAAATGATTATGCATTCGTTGCTGTGTGGCAGATTTGGTAAACCGTATGGACCGGATGACCAACTCATTGCTTTGTAATGCAGTAAATATATCTGTTACCATATCATCGCAAGGAATGTTTTTATTAATGAATACATCCTGTACAGCTTCTTTTACGAATGCATAATCTTTTCGTTTGAAATACCCTTTTGATAATGGAATCGTACTTAAGCCAGAACTACCACAGAGCACCATGCCTTTTAATTTATTAAAGGGTTTACCGGCATAAAACAAAGCAGCACCGCCTCCCGTTGAGCTTCCGATCAATATGGCCTCTTCCAGCCGGAGATCTTCAATGAACGATTCCAGGTAATTGCCAAGGTCTTCAATGGTGCAGTGAAGCAGCGATACGTCATACATGGGCAGGTAGGGCATGATGAAACGATACTCCTGTGCAATCTCTTTGCATACAATATCAATATTATAGATGCCGCCAAATAAACCATGGCAAAAAATTACTGGTTTGCCTTTACCTGCTTCGAGGTAAATATGATTACCACAAATCTTCCGTTGAACAACTTGTTCAAGATGAAAAGGAATAGTACGGATAGGGGCCCGGTTTTGCAGGAACAACTCCTGGTCCTCTGTTTTTCTTTTTCCAAATAAAAGCGACGTAATGCTCATAGGAAGTACATTTTTTATTAAGAAAGAATGAGTTGATCTTCTTAAAGAAGACCAGCTTAACGTTTGGTAAAAGTGATCATCATGCCAAACGTTGCGACATCATCTTTTACCCGCAGGGTGGTGTTGGTCAATGCGTCGATAATGTACTCATCTCCATCGATCGTCAACCTTGTTTCATTTTGTGAAAACTGCCAGGTGCCTGTTTCTATTTGCGGATCAGCAGGATCACATTTGCTGACACCTTCATTTAATTCTGTTTGGCCACTTGTTTTGAAAATGTAGTAGTTGTCCTGGTAACATGCAGGCAGGATCGTAAAAAATTCGGTTTCATAACTCCCGTTTCCATCAGCATCTTCCATCATGCTGGTTATCTTCCAGCTGCCTGATGTGAGCATTCCGGTTTTTGAAGGGCTGTCATTTTTTTTATTGCAGGCTATTATGGCCAACATAAAAAGGAGGGCTGTGCATACTGTTGTCTTTTTCATAACGATGGTTTTGTTTTTTATTACCTACTCATTTCGCTTTTCGGTAAAGGCGCCGTACTCTTTTGGATTTTCCGGTAACTCCAGTTATTATTTATATAGCAGTGAGTGTTTCAAAAAATGATTTGCGGTTTACGGGAAACTTTTTTGCAGTTTAACTACCAGTCGTCTCAATAAAAGGAAAAGGATAAGAAGCAGCATGTTGTATGGTTTAAGGAGTAGCCGCGATTGTATTTATTGGCAAGTACACCCGGAGTGTTTTTCTTACTGTATTCCAGTTTTCCGGGTTGCGGTTAATTTTAAATACAGGTCTGTGTTTACTTCCTGCAATAACAGCTCCTGCTGCAGCACCAGTTGCACTTCCGAAGATTAAACCAGCGGCAACTCCTTCTGCTACGGTGTATCCGAATATCCACGCATCCGGGTCTGCGGTAGCTGCACCGAGAATAGCCATTGAACCTGCACCGATCAGCATTGTAATGCCAAGCGTATGTCCAAACGATCTTCTTAATTTAATAGTTGTTATTTGGGAAACGGGCACTTCGATATTTTCTTCATTCAAAGAAATGGTCAGGGACGTATCAGTTATTTGCAACAGGTATCCTTTATGTGTTTTTTGACCTGCTTCATTATATACACGAACGAATGTTCCCTGCTGTGCAATAGCATACGCAGCCAGCAATAGAAGAACAGCGGTAATAAAACAGTGTCTCATAATTTTGTTTTTAAAACTGCAGGTGCAATCTGTACTCTGCAGTTTGGGATTTAATAATGATTCGTTTATCGTCTCAAAGCGAATAAGTAGAACAGGCGGATCAATTTGTTTTGTACAGCCAAGCTACTATCCGGAACAGGCGATGTATAATTGAATTCTGCATTAACCTTTCTATCATTTGCAGGTTTTGCAACTGGCTGAAGTCATTGTAGCGAGCGGGGAGCCCGTTAACGTGGCAGTTTATACAAATACTAATCAAGGTTGATGCTTTAGAGAAATTGATTTAATTTCAGGGGAGGCAAGGTTTAATTGCAGTTAGCTGTAAATACCTGCCTTACCACCAACTATGCCAAACGACCAGGCTCAGGACTTTCTGTTCCAGCGGATTAGTGAAATGTTATCTCCCCACGTTACGATGGTAGATACCATATCGGATATATTGCATATAAGCAGTGATAGCGCTTACCGCCGGATAAGAGGAGAAACACCACTGGTGCTGGCAGAAGTAAGACAACTTTGTGATCATTTTAATCTGTCACTTGATCAGCTATTAAATGTAAAAAGTGGCTCTGTTCTTTTCCAGGATGTTCGTATCAGTTATAAAGGCTATAGCTATAAGCAATACCTGCAGGACCTGTTGGCACAAGTGGAAGGGGTTAATAACTTCATGCAGAAAGAGATCATTTACATGGCCAAGGACATCCCCCTCTTTCACAATTTTTATTACCAACCTATGATCGCTTTCCGTTATTTTTTCTGGATGAAAACAATATTGCTGCATCCTGATTTTACTGATAAGCATTTTACATTGGATTGCATGCCACCGGAAATTGAGTCCTTAAGCCGGCAACTGGCGAAGGCTTATCATAAAGTGCCGGGTATGGAAATGTGGAATACAGAGAGTATAAACGCTGGTATTTCACAAATTGAATTTTATAAAGACTCCGGTTATTTCCAAAGTGCTGCTGATATTAAAACAGTCTATGATGCACTGGAAGAAACCATGCTTCACATGAAAGCCCAGGCAGAATACGGGTGTAAGTTCATGCCGGATGAAAATCCTTTGACCAAAAAAGAAAACTTCGGTATGTTTTTTAACCGGGTGGTATTAGGTGATAATACTATATTGGTTGTTACCGACAGGATGAAGACGGTGTTTCTTAACTATGGGTTATTAAATTATATCGTTACACGGGATGAGGTGTTTACTAATAACTGCTATGAAGATTTTCAAAATCTGAAAAAAAGATCAACAATGATCAGTAAAACCAGTGAGCGGCAACGGAATATTTTTTTCGGAATACTCTTGTCCAAGATCAATGATCGAAAAAAGCATCTTTAATACAACTTCACATGGGTATTATAGAAATACAACAGCAAATTTTCTCAGCTATCAAGAATAGATTATCACCTGAGGCTTCTGTTGCTGAAGAAACAGCCAGGATACTGGATATCAGTACAGACAGCGCTTACCGGCGTATGCGGGGTGAAAAACAAATATCCCTGGAAGAGTTATATAAACTCTGTACCCATTACAATATATCGCTTGACCAGCTGATGGAAATTCAGACAGGAGCATTTATGTTCCAGGGAAATATCCTGGATAATAAAACCTTCCAGTTTGATAAATACCTGACAGGTATTATGAACAGCTTAGCTTATATGAATAGTTTTAAAGAAAAAGAATTTTTTAACCTCTGTAAAGACTCTCCCATCTTTCATCATTTTTATTTCAGGGAGTTTGCTGCCTTCAAATATTTTGCCTGGATGGGAACCCTGATGCATTTACCTGAATTCAAAAATAAAAAAGTAAACTTTGAAGAATACCCGGATAGTTTTTTTGAAATAGGTCAAAAAGCACTTGCGCTGTATGACAAGTTGGACAGTGTTGAGATCTGGAACATTGAAAGCCTGAATACCACGCTGCGGCAAATTGATTTTTTCCGCGATGGCAATCGGTTCCGTTCAGACCAGGATATATTAAAAGTGTATGAGGCCATTGAAAAAATGATGGACCACCTGGAAAAGCAGGCTGAACTGGGTTATAAGTTTAATTATGGCGATCCTGAAAAAAAACCATTGGGCCGGTACCGTATGTATTTTAATGAAGTGGTACTGGGTGATAATAGCAGCATGGCTGTAATAGACAATTCTAAAATTGCATTTCTTCCCCATACGGCGATGAACTACCTGATGACCCGTGATATGAAGTACTGCGATAATTATCATAGCTATATTCAAAACCTGATGAAAAGCTCTACCCTTATCAGTGAAGTGAGTGAGAAGGAGCGATCAAAATTTTTCAGGATACACAGGGATCGCATTGCCAGCCGTAAAGCCAGCCTCAAGATTTAGGAGTAAAGATGCATTTACGTAGAATAAGTGCAACCATCTGTTGTTTTTACGACTCTTGACCAGTGAAAACATTAAAAAACTGTCAAAGCAGCTGGCAGTTTTTGCTTTATCAAACTATCACCAATAATTTGCAGCATGATAAAAACTAATTCTATGACAAAAACTCCGATCGCCATTATAGTATTGGCTATTGTTTTATGTGTTAATGCTAACCCGGTATCTGCACAAATCAACATACCTAAAATACTTTCTAAAAATAAAACGACCACTACGACGGCTCTTTCCCAGGAAGAAGCAGGAGGTGGTATCAAAGAAGCATTGACACAGGGAGTAACCAATGCTGTTCTTAATCTTAATAAAACAGACGGTTTTTTTGGAAGCGCTATTTATAAAATGTTGTTGCCACCGGACGCCATAAAAATTGAAAATACGCTGCGTAAAGCAGGTATGGGAGCACAAGTGGATAAAGCAATATTGTCCATTAACCGCGGAGCTGAAGATGCTGTGGCTTTTGCCAAACCCATTTTTGTGAATGCCATCAAAGAAATGACCTTTACAGATGCCTTGAATATTTTAAAAGGCAATAAAGATGCAGCTACACAATATTTCAAACAAAAGACGACGGAAAAACTGGTTGCTGCATTTACACCATCTGTCCAGGCGTCATTGGAAAAAACAGGAGCCACAAAACATTATGGCGATATCGTAACTACTTATAATAAATTTCCTACTACATTTAAAAAGCTTAATCCCGATCTTACCTCTTATGTAGTGAGTAAAGCAGTAGATGCCTTATTTGACCAGGTGGCTAAGGAAGAAGCCAATATCAGGGCTAATCCGATGGCAAGAACGTCTGACCTGCTGAAGAAAGTGTTTGGGTCCATTGGGACAAAATAATTCAGGTAGAGGCGAGCAACACCTGCCACGCCTCTTTTACTTTTCCTTTTTCCAGTAATTGCTTTGCATAGCTATGCAGTTCTTTCTCCATATCGTCCGGGTTGATACTGTAATACTGGATGATCTGTTTTAAGTGCGCATCATCAAAAGCCGGGTCAATCACCGGTATATCCTGAACATTGGCAAGCTGGCCCAGATTATTTCCTGTAAGTACTCTGCTGTTGACAATAGCAGATGGTAATATGTCTATGCCAATACCCAACTGTGTATTTGGTTTTTCTACCTGGAAGAGATTGTGTTCATTTACTACACAATACCAATCCCCACCCAGCCTGGCAATATGATTGATCTTTCGCTGATCCATTTTTGGTAAGCCCTGCGCAGTAATCGAAGTGTCATCAAACAATTCATCATGAATATGGATTCTAAGCACTTCACATATTACCAGGTTTCCGGCACCACCTTCCTGGCCCAATGGTTTAATTTCATTCACCTTGCATTCCAGCTTTACTTTACTTTCTTTCACCATAGGAGGTTGCACTATCGTAGCCGGTTCTTCGGTAAAACCTGCTTTAATAAATTCGTTTGTTCCTTTTGGAAATTCGCAACTCGCTAAGGAAACCTGTTGCACCATATCATAGGTAACAATATTGATCACCACCTCGGGGACTTCCCTTACATTTTCCAGCGTATGCTTCGTTGTATTATCTCTTAACCGGCGGGCCGGAGAAAAAATAACTATGGGTGGATGGGAGGAAAACATATTGAAAAAACTGAATGGACTTAGATTGACCTTTCCTTCTTTATTTATGGTAGAAGCAAAGCATACCGGCCTGGGGGCTATAATATGTTGCAGGTAATATTGTTTTTCTGCCGGCTTCAGCTCTTTCAGGTCAAAAATCATAGTGTGAAATTGAGATGTGGCAAATATCAGCAAAATCATTTGCCTTTTGCGACGGCCACTCAACCACTTTATTTGCCATCCATCATGAATTGATAGAAAGATGTAACAGATTACAGCCATATTCGTTCTACGAAAGACTTCGTCCAAATTTAATTTTAACCAATAAACCAATTAGTCATGAGAAGATATTTTTTGCCCGTCGTTCTTGCACTCACGCTTACCAGCTATTCAGTGATAGCCCAGGAAAATTCTAAAGACAAACCCAAAATTGAAGGCAGCGGTAATACCGTTACCAAAGAAGTGAATGTTCAACCTTTTGATGAATTAAGTGTAAGCGGTGTTTTCAGTGTGTTACTTACCCAGGGCAATAAAGAAGGTGTGAAGATAGAAGCCGAGGATAACCTGCAGGAATTATTTGAAGTGAAGAACGAAGGCAATAAACTAATCATCAGCATGAAGAAGGATGTAAACATCAACACGAAGAAAAAAATGAAAGTGTATATCAGTTTTAAAAAACTAAAAAACATGAGCCTGAAAACGGTGGGCAATGTTTCGGCAGAACAAAGTCTGAGTTTTGATGACCTGAAGCTGGATAACAAAAGCGTAGGAAATGTGGATCTGAAATTAACCGCTCAAACATTGAGCATTGATAACAAGAGTGTGGGTAATGTAAAACTCCAGGGAAAAGCAAACGATGTTGTTATCAAAAATAAAAGTGTAGGTAGTATAGAGGCTTCCAATTTCGTAGTGCAAAAAATGGATATTGATAATAACGGAATTGGTTCTGCAGAAGTAAATGCTGAAAAAGAACTGAAGGTGAAAGACAATATGATGGGTAAAGTAAGCAATAAAGGTGCTGCAACCATTAAGCGATCAAACAAGGTGGTCATCTGATCCACATAAAATAAAAAAGGCCGTTTCGGTTCAACTATTTATTTAGATTTTCTCATGTGCATGTAGATTTTTGGATAAATAAAACCGGGCGGCCTTTTTATGGCTGTTTCGTAAGTGCAGTGAATCGACCGGTTATAGGTTTCAATCTTTTATCAACTTTACGTGCTAAGGACGTAGGCCACAATTTGTGGGAAGTAGAAAACTATCAGGCACCGGCTACAACTTGGCGATGTAGTGATATTTGAAAAACGTCCAGCCAGGAACCGAAGCCGAATAGAATTACTAATGATGAAGATAACTACTAAAGCTCAATAGTAAAAGTCAAGCCCGGACTGCTGTTGATAGCGAACTGACCCGTCCTGAAAAAAGTTGAGCATATATTGGTCACCCCGCCATATGGCCAAACTGAATGTTACCTGATGGCCTTTCTGTCTGCCTTTATTAATAGTAGATAAATCATTTCTCTTTTTCTGGTATCGCTTCCATTAATAAAGTATATGCTTTATTCAATGCCTTGCCACCTGCTTGTTGTCCTTTGTAATGCCCAAGGCGAACAATTACTAAATCATGAGAAGGTATAATTGTTACTGATTGTCCACCTGCCCCATTCATCATATAAGAATCTTTAGGAATGGGAAGCCGACCATCTCCGTTTATCCAAAAAAAGCCGCCATAAATTGGTCGCCCATCTGCTACCCAAGGTTCGGCAAGAGTGCTTACAAATTTTGTAAACCCTTCTGGCAAAATTCGTTCACCATTCCAGACACCGTCTTGTAAATAAAGATTGCCTAATCGTGCCCAGTCACGGGCTGAAGCAAACTCATATCCCTGGGTTAGAAAATTACCATAAGGATCGGTTTCCATCACCATGGTGCGAATCCCAATTTTATCAAACAGCTCCTCTTGTGGAAAGCTGTAATAATTTTTACCTGTGCTTTCTATTCCTAACCGATTGAGGTAATTGATGAGTACAGGGTCGCAGTTGCGGTAACGCCCCACAGTATTGGGTAGCCATTGTTGAGGTAGATTAGCAGCATACTCAAATGAATTAATTCCTCCGGTATATAGATATAAATGGTCAGGGTATCCTGCTGAAGGATCGTAATCCGGGTCTTGGGGTGCTCTGCAATACAAACCGCTTGACATATGCATGATGTCCATGATTCTGATTTTGGCTCGCCCGTCTCCTTTGCCTTGCCATTGAGGAATTGGCGCCGGTTGTTCCAATGTATAAACACTTTGCCGAATCAGTATTCCCATTAGTGTAGCTGAAAGGCTTTTACCCATAGACCAACTTTCTAAAGCTGTATTTTTAGTGATGCCATTGGCGTATCGTTCGCCAATTATTCTGCCTTTGTATGTTACCACAAAAGCTGCTGTTAACGCTTCTTCGGGTGCAAAAGCTGAATCTATCGCCTTCTTTACTTTGTTTATGTCAATGTTTGCAGGCATGTCCGTCTTTGGCAATACGTCTCCCATTGGCCAGGGGGTTGTGGAAGCCTCTGTTATGTTACGAGAAATTTTTACAGGTTTAAAATACAGTGAATCTTTCCCTTCTGGCAAACATACACAACCCTGGTCGCCAGTATAAATTGCAGTTCGGGTAACTCCATTGGGAAGCATAATCGAGACAGATTTCTTTTCATAATCTATAATTGGCTTTCCAACCTTTGCCCTTTCCGGATATGGTGCAGTAAAATATCCAACATTCTCAGCAGCAAACTCAGGTGTTAATCCAGTAATGAAAACAGCAGAACACATTATTTTTGCATAGCCCGCAGTATTGTGTGATAGGGCATCACCAGGAGAGGCTTGATGTGTTGTCTTTAATTCAAGTTCAGCAGCACGAGCCAGCATTTTGCTTCGCTCTTCTGGGGTCATAACTTGAGCAGTACTAATCAGTCCATTCAAAAAAAATGAAACCAACAAGGAAATTTTAGTTATTCTTTTCATTTTAAGTTTTTATCTGTTGAGAAAACTCCGTCCGAAAAATTGAACAGTGTCGCCATAGGCTTGCAGGTAACGTTAAGGGCTTGCTGCTGTGCTGATATTCCTGTGACAGTTCAGCCAAAACAGAAGCCGATTGAAAAACTGGTGTTGAAGTTATGCAATGTTGCTGAAATATATTCGGTCAGTCAGCATAGTAGAAAACCTGCTGTTATCTACCTGGTCTTCGTTGTGTCCAACCGATAGCATGTATGAATTTGTAAAGTAATTGTCGCTCGTTGAATGTGTCCGCCTGTGTGCTGGTTATTTTTTATCTAATAACTCTGTTACTTTTCTTTTCAGTAATTTTTTGTCCGGTAAATAAAGCTGATATTTTGAAACAAATATTTTATTCGTTATTCCCCTGATTGCATACTCCACAATTACATCATCTTTATGTTTTGAAAGTATAATTCCAATAGGTTGATTGTCCCCCTCTACATTTTGTTCTGTCTCAAAATAGTTCAGGTAAAGATTCATTTGCCCAATGTCATTATGTTCAATAGCTTTTATTTTCAGGTCAATAAGCACAAAGCATTTTAATATCCGGTGATAGAAAACAAGGTCAACCCGGTAATGCTTGTTGTTAAGTGTTATGCGGAATTGTCTGGCAATAAAAGCAAAGCCTTTTCCCAATTCAAGAATGAACTTTTGGAGGTTGTCAATGATTTTCTGCTCCAGATGTTTTTCTGAATAGCTGTGATGCTCCGGGATGTTCAGGAACTCCAGCACATAAGGGTCTCTGGCTATGTCTGTTTCATGTTCGATAATCTGTCCTTTGGTGGCCAGCTTCATTACACTTTTTGTGTTTTTACTTAGGGCAATGCGTTCAAATAAAGCAGTGTCCATTTGTCGGCGAAGCTCCCTGACTGACCAGCTTTCATGTATTGCAGTTTGTTGATAAAAACTGATTTCCATTTCATCAGTACATTTCAGCAATTCGTAGTAATGCGACCAACTTAATTGGTCTGACACTGTCAGTCCAATTGGTTTTACAGGCTTCTTGCCTTTTTGGTGTGACAGTGTCACACCAGATTTGCCAGATGTTTTGTAAAGTTTAAACCGCAAAAAGAATAAACGCATATAAGTAAGCTGGCTGCGGCTAAACCCTTTTCCCAAATCCCTTGTTAGTTCCTTTGAAATGTCAAGCAGCATATTCCTTACCGATGTTTCATCGTATTGTTCGGAATGCTCTTTGTCAACAATCAGTCTGCCTACATTCCAATAAGTGAGAAGGAGCTCAGTGTTAATGTTTCTGATAACATTGTGCCTTGCTTGTTCAACCAGTTGCCTGATTTCTTTTAGCAGGTCGTTGTATTTGTGCTTCGATACTTTCACGAATAATAAATATAGATGAAAGAGGTAAGATATTTTTGAAGAAGGTATTATTGTCTTTCAAAATATATCTCAGGTAAAATGATTTTTATTTCCTGTTCAGTATCTTATCAAAGTAAACTGGTCTCCTTCTGTATTGTTGTTAGGCCCATCCAATCTCCCATCCTAACACATTTTTCCACACATAAATCATCAAAGGGACTAATGATATTTATTAAATTGTTTATTTCCCGTACTTATCCCTTCTTCAGCTTCAAAATACTCCACCCGATAGCCATCGGGTCTGTTTCTTCCGCAACAATGGTATTACTTAGTCTCCCCAATCCATCAATTTCCATTTCAACAACATCATTTGCCTGCAGCCATTGTTCGGTATAGTTGGGATCATTCAATTTACCAGTGCCATTCAATTCTAAAAAGCAACCAGTACCTACAGTGCCGCTGCCAATCACATCACCTGGGTAAAGATCAACTCCATACGAAGCTCTTTCAATGATCTCGGCAAAGGTCCAGTCCATATCACTCACATTGCCATCACTTACCTGTTTGCCATTTACCCAACACTGCATCCGCAGGTTCCAGCTTTTGCCTGTATGATTTTCTTTGGGAGGAATTTCAAAAGATTGTAATTCATCAGGCGTCACTAACCAGGGACCGATAACAGTGGAGAAATCTTTTCCTTTGGCAGGACCAAGATTCAGTAACATCTCTTCCATCTGAAGTCTTCTTGCACTGAGGTCGTTCATGATCATCAGGCCGCCTATATATTCATCAGCTTCATCAGCTCTGATATTTCTTCCATGCTTGCAAATCACAATGGCCACTTCCAATTCAAAATCCAGTTTTTCAAAATGATCCGGCATGCACCGCACATCGCCAGGTCCCTGTATGCTATGATGATTGGTAAAATAAAAAATGGGGTATTGATCAAATTCGGGGATCATTTCCACTTTCCTGTTTCTTCTTGCGGCTGCTACATGCTGACGGAATGCATAGCCATCCCGGCAACTCGTGGGAAAAGGAACGGGTGCCAGCAGCTGAACATCTTTTAATGCAATACATTTATTACTGGTTCTTGATCCTTCTTTTAATAGCAACTCACCAGCCTGTGCAACCGGATAACTATCCTCCCAATAGGTCAGGAACATATTCATACTATTGGGAAGGTCCGGATGCAGAACCTCCATATCATAGATCATATCATTGATCAGTACACCGAGCTGTTCTCTTTCTTCTTTGAGGTAAGAAACTAATTTCATGTTGCGATGATTAAACCTGCCTGTCGGAAGACAGGGAGCCGCTAAGTTAGGCAGGTTGTTTGTAACTTAAGGGCATGAAAAAATGGTCACTAATAATAGCAATTTTCCTGCTGGCTTTTATCGAAAAAAAAGAGGAACAAAGCTGGATACGAATTAATCAACTTGGATATACTACCGGCGGCGTAAAAGTTGGCGTATGGGCAAGTAAAGAAGATAAAGGAGTCAAGTCGTTTCAACTCGTGGATGCTGCATCTAAAAAAATTGTTTATACAGGTAACGCAGGTAAAGCATTTGGTGCGTATGGTCCGTTTGCCCAAACTTACCGGCTTAATTTTACCGTATTCAAAAAGTCAGGAAGATATTATTTACTCGCAGGCAACGCCCAATCACCCGAATTTGAAATTGGTGATAATGTATATAAAGGAGCGGCTGATTTTTGTCTGCGGTATATGCGGCAGCAGCGTACCGGCTTTAATCCCTATTTAAAAGATAGTTGTCATACACACGATGGTTATGTATTGTATGGAGAAAAAGCGGGTATTCCGGATAGCACAAGAATAGATGTGGTGGGTGGTTGGCATGATGCCTCTGATTATTTGCAATACAGCACTACTTCTGCAAATGCCACGTATCACTTGCTGGCGGCATACCGGGATTTTCCAAACGTATTTACTGATCAAAAGCAGGCCAATGGTTTAGACGGTATGAACGGAATGGCTGATGTATTGGATGAAGCAAAATGGGGACTGGACTGGTTATTAAAAATGCATCCGAAAGATAACTGGATGTTCAATCAAATTGCAGATGACCGTGATCATATGGGAATGCGAATTCCGGGACAGGATACATTTTATGGCCGGGGATATGAACGGCCTGTTTATTTTGTAAGCGGAGAACCGCAGCAACGGGGAAAGTTTATGAATAATACAACCGGAGCTTCTTCAACAGCAGGAAAGTTTGCGAGTGTTTTTGCTTTGGCACATTATCTATACAATACAGATAGCAGCTTTAGAAAAAACGATAAACGGGGAAGCTATTACGACAAAGCTTTTTCAGCGTATAATTTTGGATTGAAAAAACAAGGTGTTGCACAAACAGTATCAGTACGGTCGCCTTATATATATGCAGAGGATAACTGGACGGATGATATGGAACTGGCTGCACTTTCTATTCATAACATGGTAAATAATAATAAAGGCAGCGGGGACAATGGATACTATTTAGCAGCAGCAGTTAACTATGCGAAGAAGGAAAAAGTAACACCCTGGCTGGGAGCGGATACAGCAAAGCATTATCAATGGTATCCTTTTATAAATATTGGACACTATGAATTGGCGAAACAACTGAAGAAAAAGATAAAAGGCCCTACCCGGGAAGCAGGCTATATAAAAGATTTTGTAGCTAATTTTTGGAACAATGAAGACACCATTATCGGCTATTACAAAGAAGGCATTCAACGGGTCTGGAACAAAGCACAACAAAATGCTTTCTATCGGGGCATTCCATTTATCTGGTGCAGTAACAACCTTACTGTAGCTTTTGCTATGCAATGTTATTGGTACAGGGAATTGACAAAGGATAAAACATTTTCAGAATTAGAGCAGGCCAACATTGACTGGCTGTTTGGTTGCAATCCCTGGGGCACCAGCATGGTTTATGGATTACCCGCCAATGGCGATACACCTGTAGATCCACACTCAGCATTTACGCATTTAAAAAATTACCCGATTGATGGTGGACTGGTGGATGGTCCGGTTTATACAAGTATTTACAAAGGCCTTATCGGTATCCACCTTACTCAACCGGATGAGTATGCCGCTTTTCAAAGTGACCTGGCCGTATACCATGACGACTATGGTGACTATAGTACCAATGAACCTACAATGGATGGAACAGCATCCCTGGTTTATTTACTGGCGGCAAAAGAGGCAGAGTCGCGGGTCTTCCCCAATAAAATTCTTTACGAAAAATCTATAAATACGAAGTTCTCTTACAATCATGGGGGCATCATTCGGGGTGACAGCACCAAAAAAAATATTGCATTAGTCTTCACCGGCGATGAGTTTGCTGATGGAGGAGATTTTATTTCCAAAACACTGGAACAGCAAAAAATTAAAGCATCTTTCTTTTTTACGGGTAGGTTTTATCGCAATCCACAATTCAGCCCTGTTATCAAGGAACTAAAAAAGCAAGAACATTATTTAGGAGCACATAGTAATGAACACCTGCTTTATTGCGACTGGCAAACCAGGGACAGTCTACTGGTTACCCAACAGCAGTTCAAAGTTGACTTGTTAAATAATTACGCAGCACTAACAGCCTATAAAATAGAAAAGAAAAATGCCCGTTTCTTTCTACCGCCTTATGAATGGTATAATGATACCATTGCGAAGTGGACAAAAGAAATGGGATTACAACTTATCAATTTTACATCGGGCACGTTGAGTAATGCAGATTATACCACGCCTGAAATGAAAAATTATCGCTCCAGCGAAACGATCTATCACTCCATCATTAATGCTGAGCAATCAAAACCCGCTGGGTTGAATGGATTTTTATTATTACTGCATGTTGGTACCGATCCTAAACGAACTGATAAATTTTATAATCGTCTTCCGGAATTGATAAAATACCTGAAAGCTAAAGGCTATCATTTTCAAACAGTTGACGGGCTTCTCACTAATCAATAGTCATGTAGTTTATAGCAGTAAAAACAACATTCCGGCTTATCATTCACCAAACGGCTTCCTTATCTTTGCGCCATGCAATTCGAGAAAATTAATAATAAAGGCCAGGCCCGTTTGTTTAAAAACGATTTCCTGGAAATGCTCACCAAAACACACCCATTAGTGATTTGGGGAATGTATTTGCCTGTTATTGTTTATATGCTATATTATAGTAATACCCAATTGGATTACTCAGCTTTGCGCATTGTGCTGACCTTCCTGGGGGGAATGGCATTCTGGAGTTTGTTTGAATACATAGCTCACCGTTTTTTATTTCATATGGTTGCAAATAGCGGAAGAGCAAAAAAATTTATTTACACGTTGCATGGCAACCATCATCATTATCCAAGAGACAGGCAACGGTTGTTCATGCCCCCGGTACCCAGTCTTATTCTCGCCTCCGCTATTTTTGGTTTGACTTACCTCGTATTGAGGTCATCTACTTTTATGTTCTTTCCGGGTTTCATCCTCGGTTACTTAATGTATGGCACGATGCACTATGCCATCCATGCCTGGAACCCGCCTTTCAAATGGATGAAAGGATTATGGCGAAATCATCATCTCCATCATTACAAAAATGAACATAATGGTTATGGCGTGAGCTCAACAATTTGGGATCATGTATTTGGCACCATGTTCGACCTGAAAAAAGAGAAAGAGGATAAAGAGAAGGTAAAAGAACTGATGTTTGAAAAAGATAAATAAGTTTACCACTTTTCATTTTCATCCATATCATTGTCCCGCTGACGATTCCGATAGCTATCGGAATGTTGGCGGGATTTTATTTTTTGCACCTGGCGCTCTATCATCAGTTCAGCAATAATTACAGCGGCATCTGCATTGGGGTTTTCACTTAGAAGGTTTTTCAGCTTTGTTTCACTTACATCCAAACGGTAAAGTATAGCGACTAGTTTTTGAAAACCTTTTTCCAATAAACGATTTATCGCATCAATAAGTGCTTGTCGTTGCATCGAAGAAATATCTTCTCTAACGGTGACCCCCATCTCTTTTACAAGTTGGATCAAGGCTTCTTTATCCGAACTATCCATGTTTAAAAGTAAGATCATTTAGCAGCATTGCAATTCATCCCATTCTATTACCGTTCGTCCAAAAAGAAATTGAACACACCTGATCTACGAATTTAATCGTATATATTCGCTTTTAACCTAACCAACCACATGAAAAAAAGATCGCTGCTCATTTTATTGTATTGTTTTTCTGCCTGTTTCGTTTTTGCACAGGGAACATTAAAAGGAAAAATCATTGATTCGACTTCCAAACATCCAATGGGATTAGCAACGGTCACCGTCTTTAAAGCGGTTGATACTGCTATTATCACCTACAGGTTAAGTACACCCGAAGGTGAATTTAAAGTTCCCGGAATTCCTCTTGATCTTAATTGCCGGGTAGTGATATCTTTTTCTGGTTATAGTGTTTATCGTAAAGAATTTATGGCCAGCAGCAGTCAGCCTACGATTGACCTGGGTACGATACACATGACTACTGATGCTAAATCGCTTGATGAAGTGCTGGTGATTGCTGAAAGACCTCCTGTTGTTATTAAAAAGGATACAATTGAATTTAATGCCTCTGCTTTCAAAACATTGCCCAATGCACTCGTGGAAGATCTGTTGAAAAAACTTCCCGGTGTAATGGTGGATAAGGACGGTAATATAAATGTAAACGGAAAACCGGTGAACAGGATTTTGGTAGATGGAAAGACCTTTTTTGGTGATGATCCTAAAATGGCAACAAGAAATTTGCCGGCGAATGTTATTGATAAAGTGCAGGTAACCGATGATAAAGAAGAGATGATGCGCAATGGAGATGACAACCCTAATAATGTGGGAAAGGTTGTCAACATTACATTAAAGAAAGGAGTAAAGAAAGGCTGGTTTGGTAAACTTTATGCAGGTGGAGGAACGGATGATCTGTATGAAGCGGGAGGTATTGCCAATATTTACCGGGATACACTTCAGCTAAGTGTATTGGGATATATGAATAACCTCAACAAGCCAGGATTTAGTTATTCCGAACTTATGTCGGCAGGAGGGTTTGACAGAATAAGAAGTAATAGTGCCAGCAACAGCACAAGCGTCTGGAATAATAATGGAGGCAGTGGCGTTTCTATTAATGGAATCAACTTTGGCGGTTCCCAGAATTTTGGCGGCATCTCTGCAAGCCATGGAGCAGGGTTTAATCTTAATCATGCGCCCAACAAAAAGAAATCCATCTACCTGCAATATTTTAATGGAAATGTTCGGGCAAAGCGATTAACCGTTACAGACATTAACCAGTACCGGGATGATACCGTGATCAACAATCACACAAGGCTTACCGGCGATATGATCACTCACGGGCACAATATAGGAGCAGGAGCAAGATTAAAACCTGATTCCGTCACGAATATCCTGATCAATGCAAACTACCTGATCGGCCTGCAGCAGGAAGACAGGGTAAATTCGGTAACCGGTGATAACAATAAAACAGGTTCGTTGAGTGAAGGGGATGTGGTGCAGAATAATGATGCTAAAACATTTTATTATCGCCATGGAGTAAGCATTACAAGATTATCCAAAACAAAAAAGGGAAGAAGATTTAATTTCAATCACAACCTGGATGTCAATAATCGGTTTAATGATTACATGTCTGAATCTGATATCAGTTATTTCTACCCGGTTATGTATGATAGCCTCTATGCTCAATTAAGAAAAGAACGGATACCCCGTACAGATGCATCGGTAATGTTCAACTACAGCGAGCCGCTTGACAAGCATTTTACGATACGGGTAGGCGGCCGGTATGAATATAGTAAGCTTAACAATGGAATAAGTACTTACAACAGGAGTAATGTCAATAACAAATTTGATGTATTTAATATTTTACTCAGTAATGATTTCAGGAGGATCAGCAACCGGATGATCTTTACACCAGGACTTGAGTATAAATGGAAAGATCTTACCATTACCCCTTCTGTTCGCTTTCTTCAACAAAATGTCAATAATAAATTGGTCTATTCCGGTACGCTGCTGAAGCAAAACCAATTTAACGTATTACCTGTTTTATCTGTTGTTTACAAACAGTTAAGCATAAATTATAACAAGGATGTCAATTTGCCCGGATTTAATTCACTTAACCCGGTAACAGATATCAGTAATCCTTATTTTATTTCAAAAGGTAATCCCAATTTGCGTTCATCTGAAAGAGAGAATATTTCTCTTAATTATTATTTCAATGACCCTAAGCGTTTCATTAATGTGGGTGGTTATATCAGCGGCGCATTTACCAATAACGATATTGTTCAAAGTATAGTAGTAGACGACAGGGGAGTGCAAACCAGTGAACCTGTTAATGCAGATGGAAGCAGAAATTATAGTATGAACTGGAATATCAATAAGCAGTATAAGAACAAGCAGAATATTATTTTTACCTGGAATACCGGCAACTGGATGGGTATTAATAAAAGCAGGCTTTTATTTAACGGGATTAACAGCTGGCAAACCACTTTTAACTATAATCATTGGTTTGGCATCGGTCTTAACCTGAACGATAAATTTGAATGGAATAGCAGCTTTAGTTTTGGCAAAAACTTCACACGATATACCACTTCTTATTTTAAAAAACTGAACATAACCAATCATTATTGGGATAATGAACTAGTGATACGTTGGCCAAAGCATTTTATCTGGGAAACACAGATCGCCTATTCTTATAATGGGAGCATTCCTTCGGGATTGCCCAAAGAACTTTTAAAATGGAATGCAGCTCTTAATATTACGATGCTAAAAAATGAGGTGGGTGTGTTGAAACTTGCGGTGAATGATATTTTGAACCGCAATAATAGTATCTGGGTTAATGCCAATCGTAATATGGTTACCACCACTCAAAATAATATACTCGGACAATATTTCCTGGTAACGTTTACGTATAATGTGAGAGCTGCCGGTGTAAAAAAGAAAGTGGGCGGCAGGGAAAGGCTATTTATGTTCTAACCTGTTATCCATGTTTTTCAATAACTCCCAGCCCGAATAAAGCGAAATCATATTTTACAGGATCATTACTATCCAGGGTCCTTAAATAATCGGTCAGCTCGATGGCTGTCTGCCAATCGGTTTGTTTCCGGTGCAAAATATTAAAACGCCGGGCTACTCTTGCCACATGCAAGTCAATGGGGCAAATGAGTTGTGCTGGAGAAATGTTTTTCCAGATACCAAAATCAACTCCGTTGTTGTCTTTCCTGACCATCCATCTTAAAAACATATTCAATCTTTTGCAGGAAGAATTTTTGGCCGGAGTAGCAATATGTTTTTTTGTACGGGAGGGAACATGGTCCAATGAAAAAAAATAATGATGAAAACCCGTCAGCATTTCTTCAATTGTTTTTCCGTGCATGGTAAAAGCTGTTTCCAGTGATTCATGCCGATTATAATGGTATTTAAAAAATTCAACAAAATAGAGAAGGTCTGTAGCATTAAAGGTGCGATGCTTAAAGTGAAGAAGA
>DASVOE010000117.1:0-16473 GCA_036383515.1 Chitinophagaceae bacterium
GTTAGTGGTGCGGGAATTGGATACAATCGTATAATAGGTCTTACAATAGGAACAGGATTGGGAAGCGCTATTGCGATAGATGGTGAAGTGAAAGATGCAGATCTGTGGCGCAGTAAATTTAAAGACTCAATAGCGGAGGAATATTTATCGGCAAGATGGTTCCTTAAGCGTTACAGGGAGTTAACCGGTAATGCAGTAAAAGATGTCAGGCAGCTGGCGTTGCTGGGAAGAGAGGATAGCGGTGCACAAAATATATTTAAGGAATTTGGCATTAACCTCGGAGCTTTTCTGTTGCCGCATACAATGATGCATAAAATAGAAATGATAGTATTGGGTGGAAATATTTCAAAGTCATACTCTTTATTTTCTTCAACGTTGAATGACTATTTCATTGCAGAAGGAATAAAAATTGAAGTACGAACTGCGGGGCTTTGGGAAGATGCGGCACTGATAGGAGGAGCAAGCCGGTTTTTCGAAAAGCAGAAAGAGCTGAACTGATGGAACACGGATGAAACGGATTGGAGGCCTGCCTGTCGGCAGACAGGGATTAACACAGATTTTATTTTGGATCTGACTTCAAAGAGTTGTGTTGACCATGTGAATTTGTAATAAAAGCATCCGTGCAAATCAGTTTAATCCGTGTCATCCGTGTTCTATAATAATTAAAAAATGAAAAAAATTTCCATAAAAGACATTGCCAGGCAGGCCGGGGTAGCACCTTCCACCGTGTCATGCGTCATTAATGGAAAGGCAAAAGAAAGAAGGATCAGTGATGAACTGGCCCGTTCTATTGAAACCATTGCGAGAAAGGCAGGTTTTCGTCCCAACAGTACTGCCGTGAGCCTGCGAACAGGGAAGTCAAATATTCTTGGACTGATAGTAGAAGATATTTCCAATCCTTTCTTTGCAACACTGGCCAAAGCAATAGAAGATGAAGCTTATTTGCATGGCTACAAGCTGCTTTATTGCAGTACGGAGAACAATGATTCAAAAGGAAACGAACTGGTAAAAACATTGCTGGATCAGCAGGTGGATGGTTTTTTGATTACACCTTGCAAGGGAATGAAAAAATCGGTGGCAGATCTGCTGAGGCAAAAGAAACCGGTGGTATTAATGGATAGACATTTCCCGGATATAAAAGCATCTTCCGTTACCGTGCATAATTACAAAGGAGTAAAAGAAGGAATGAAGCATCTGGCGCAAAAAGGCTATAACAACATTTCGTTTATTACGGTAGATCTTGACCAGGTACAAATGCACGAAAGGGAAAATGCCTACCATGATGCTATCGGGGAACTGGGTCTTCCCTTTTCAAAGGTGCTTAAAATGTCTTATGATCAACCGCACCAGGCATTTGTTGACCAGATCGCTGGATTTATCCAGGAGAACCCTGGCGCAGATGCACTATTCTTTGCAACAAACTACCTTGGTGTATATGGATTGGAGAGTATAGGAAATCTTGAGCTGTCTATTCCGCAGGACCTGGCGATTGTTTGTTTTGATGATCATGACTTCTTTAAGATATACAAACCTTCTATCACCGTGATAGAGCAACCGATCCATGAAATGGCGATCACTGCCGTCGGAATACTGATCAGGAATATCGAGAGTGTAAGTGATATAGACAAAAAAGCCAATCAGGAGATAAAAGAAACCCGGTTGATTGTCAGAAATTCAACTTGAGGATAGCTGCTGCTATCCTTCAATATAATAATTGTTAAATCTTATTCCTTTCTGAAAAATGATTAACTTACTTAAAATTAAACCAACTGTGGACAAGCATAGACTACCTGAAATGATAGATAGGTACCTCGCAGGTAAACTGTCCAGGGATCAACAGCTTGAGCTGGATCAATGGTATGCTTCATTTGAAAATAAAACAGAACTCTTTGAAGAAAATTCACCTGCTATGCGTAAATTGCTGGCGCTGAAATTTTCTGAATTACAAAATAAACTATTCAACGAGGAGCTTGTGGCGGCAGAACATAGTGGGATAAGTTAGGGCCAACTACTACCAGGACGAATTTTTGTTAACCGTGAAATAAATGCGATTGCATGAATATTGCTAATATGACTTACAAAAGTTACACGGACTTTGAACTGTTCCGTCGGGTTAAGGATGATGACTTTAATGCATTCAGTGAACTGTATAAAAGATACTGGCCCTCTTTGGTGAATGCAGCATTCAAGCGATTAAACCGCAAGGATAAATCGGAAGACATTGCCCAGAATATTTTTGTGGATCTCTATGTAAGGAGAAGCTCGATCGAGCTGGATCGTTCTCTCAAATCTTACTTGCACCAGGCGTTGAAATACAAAGTGCTTAATGAATACAGGGATGCATTGGTGAGAGCCCGGTACCAGGAGCAAATTTTTTTTAGCCCGGTTTGCAAAAACGATTTTGCAATTCCCGCCGAGACACAGGAATTTGAACAGCATGTAAAAAGCGCTGTACAAAAACTACCTGGAAAATGCCGCCAGGTTTTTAGCATGAGTCGTGATCATGAGCTCTCCAACAAAGAGATCTCCCATGAGATGCAGATCACGGTGAGTACAGTAGAACAGCATATTACCCGTGCGATAAAAACCTTGCGCAATGAAATTAAATCGCCGGCTGAATTCTGATCGCAATTGACAATAAACCCAAATCCTGTTTACAGGATTGATGGTTATTCCAAATAAGAAAGAGTGCCGATATGTGGAAACGTGTAAATAAAATAAGTAACAGCAACTGGCCAATCTTCTTCACGCTGTTCATACTTGCCTCCTGCAAGAATGCCAATAACAATACCAACATCGTCTCACAGGACTCCATTCATTCATGTATGCGGGTGCCTTCAAGATTTGCAAGCGATACAGCTTCTTCTTCTGTTCATTTTAATGGCGATAGCTCTGTAGCCGGTATGGCGCTTATACCAGGTGGAACTTTTGAAATGGGCGGAGACAATAGCCAGGCCTCTGCAGACGAATTACCCAAACATACTGTTGAAGTTTCGCCTTTCTATATAGACATAACAGAAGTGACCAATGCACAGTTTCGCAAATTTGTTGAAGCTACAGGCTATATCACTACAGCCGAAAAAAAACCAGATTGGGAAGAAATGAAAAAAACTTTGCCGCCTGGAACTCCAAAGCCGGCGGAGGAATTATTACAGGCTGCATCGTTGGTATTTAAACCGTCGTCGGGGGCCGTTGACCTGAACGACTACAGTCAATGGTGGACCTGGGTGAAAGGCGCTGACTGGAAACATCCGCAGGGTCCGGCCAGCAACATACAGGGAAAAGACAATTACCCGGTAGTACAGGTGAGTTGGGATGATGCAATGGCTTATTGCAAATGGGCAGGCAAGCGTTTACCAACAGAAGCGGAGTGGGAGTTTGCAGCAAGAGGAGGTTTGACCAATAATATATATCCATGGGGTAATGAACCTATCAATGAAGGCAAAGCAAAAGCGAACAGTTGGGAAGGAAAATTTCCCTACAGCAATGAACAAAAAGACGGATATGTAAGGGCAGCCCCGGTGAAATCGTTCGCACCTAATGGTTATGGCTTGTATGATATGGCGGGCAATGTATGGGAATGGTGCAGCGATCTTTACAACTATGACTATTACAAACAACTCGCCAGCAAAACAACGGTCAATCCACAAGGAGCATCTCAATCCTATGATCCGCAGGAACCCGGTATGGAAAAAAGAAGCTTAAGAGGCGGCAGTTTCCTATGCAATGATTCCTATTGCAGCGGCTATCGTGTAGCCAGGAGAATGAAAAGCAGTCATGATACAGGACTTGAACATACGGGGTTCAGGTGTGTGAGGGATGGTAAGTGATAGTAGGGAGTATAGCTGATGTGTGCATTGTCAGGCCTAACCATTAGCAACCCATATTGTGCGTTGTGCTTTCTATCGTTACCTTTCTATTTTTTCTTCTTTGAAACTTTTGCTTGCAATGACCGCACATTGTTCGCAGAAATTGAAGCAAGCTCTTTCCATTTGTCTTTGTAATCAAAAGGAATCTGTACCCATTCTTTCATTGGCTTTCCTGCCATTGGTTCAAATGGTTGTGTTCCGGCCAAACTCAACGCCTCCTGTAAACTGTCACCATTAAGTTTGACAACAATATTATCTTTCCAAAACATAGCCGCAGATTTTCCGTTTGATGTTTTCAGGCACAAACTGCCAAACATTTTTCCCAGTTTTACATCGTCAATTTTTTTGGTCAATTCTATAAAGTATTCTTCAGCATTTGTCATACCGATTGCTTTTTTAAAATTTTGGAAGCAATAAAAGCAAAGAGCCCTAAAATAAGGCCTGATACAAGTCCTACAATTGGACCTGTTATCAGCATCATTAGTCTTGGTGAGTCTGGCATTGGCATTTTCGTCAACATTTCAGCTTCTTTGGCGTGATTAGCGATGTAAGTATCAAATAAAAAAATGTGTGCTGCAGTAATCCAAACAGCATTTAACAGGCTAACCAAAAGTCCATGCAAAAAATATCTTGAAGAACAATTTTTTGCAATTAAGTACGCACAAATGATAAAAATTGCCAACCAGCAAAACGGCTCAACGTTGGATGGAATAAAATAAACTGTTGCTAAAGCCATTGCTAAACCAAATAGCGACAGCTTGAAAATTAAGTTCCAATTTAAATTCATATAGCTATCTTTTGATTGTTTATTAAAGTTATCGATTTACACTTGTATTTCCGGCCAACAGTTAAAGGGGATTGGCCGGCAAAATCAAATAAGGTTGGAAAAAAACACTTGATTTTTCGATCCAGTTTGCAGGCATTGAAGTGATAAATTGTGTACTAAAGATACCCCCCCGAAACAGCTATCTTAATCAGCGCAGCGGTATTCTTTGCCTCCAACTTCGCCAACAGGTTTTTGCGATGTGTATCTACTGTAGCTACACTGATAAATAATTGTTGTGCTATTTCAGCATTGGTCATTCCATCGGCGATCAGCTCTAATACTTCCTTTTCACGACGGGTTAAAACAATATTGGCCCCATTCTCTTTTCTTAAAATATGCGAAGCTTCTTCACTTAGGTAAGTCTTTCCCTTTATAACTGTTTCAATGGCCCTTATTAATTCTTCCTGCGTAGCATTTTTTAGTACATAGCCAGAAGCGCCATTGTCCATCATTTTCTGAATAAAACTTTGCTGGTTGAAAGTACTTAGCCCGATTATAAAGACGGAAGGATATTTTCCTTTCACCTCTTTGCACAGATCGATCCCGCTTTTGTCGGGAAGATTTATATCCATCAATATTACATCGGGCAACTGCTTCTTTAGAAAGGCGAGGCACGAATCAGCATTCATGGCATGGCCGGCCCATTCAATGCCATTTTCATTTTGTAACAATGAGCGGATGCCTTCGATTACCATGTAATGATCATCCACAATGAATATGCTTGTTGCCATTATACTTTTAATTCAATTAATACAGAAGTTCCTTTGCCTGGCCCTGATTGTACATCCAGCCTTCCTTTGAGATATTCAACCCGGCTTTGAATATTGTTCCAGCCTATTCCTCTTTCGCCTTTTAAAATTACCGGGTCAAATCCTTTTCCATCGTCTTCAACTGTTATAGAAATACTTACATCTGTCTTCGTTACCTGTACAATAGCCGTTTTAGCAGCTGCATGCTTCATGGTGTTATTGATCAGTTCCTGCACAATTCTATAAATGGTAATGGCCGTAGTTTGTTCGATAGCGGCATTCTCTAAACCAATTGATTGGTAAGTTACCCGTAATGCGCCGGACTGGTTAATATCGTTACAAAAATCCTTCAATGCGGTATTCAGTCCGAACTCAACAAGTGCTTCCGGCATCATATTATGTGCCACGCGACGCATTTCTTTTATAGAACTGTCCAGCATATCCATGCTGCGTTCAAAGGCCTGGTGATTTTCAGGCGTCATGATCAAATTTCCTTTCATAGTCTGAAATGAGTATTTAATGCCCGACAACATACCTCCCAATCCATCATGCAGGTCTTTAGCCAGGCGGGTTCGTTCCTGCTCTTCTCCTTTTAATACGGCTTCAGTGGCTGTAAGCTGCTTCTCTTTTTCCAGTTCGCTTATCCGTTGTTTCTGAAGTTTTTGTTTTTGACTGAAATTTCGGTAAGAAAGTAATGAGATAATCAACAAAGTGATAGCGCCGCCAATTAAAAAATAATTGAGAGTATTTTTTTGACGGATCGTTAATGATTTGATATTCGCTTCTGCTTTTAATCCATTGATCTCTTGTTCTTTCTTTTCTACATTATACCGCACTTCCAATCCTGCAATTTTCTCCTGGCTTTCTTCCGAAAACAGGCTATCCTTGAGCTGTATTGTTTTTTGCAGGTAGATATTGGCATTTTTGTAGTTTCCATTTTTCTCATACCACTTAGCAAAATTGACGTAAGCATCACGCCTGGCGGATTTTAAGTTATGGCTATTGGCCAATAGAAGGAGTGTATCTACGTACAATTTTGCCTCTTCCATTTTATGCATATCTATCAGGCAATCAGACAATGCTTCCATTACATTGGTTTCCTGGTAGGCATCTTCATTAAACTTTGCAAAGCCTAATGCTTTTTTATAGTTGGCGACAGCTTTAGTGTGGTCCTTATTATTTTTATCTAAATAGGCGCTGTTGTAATAAAACTGTTGCAGATAAGCTGTGTTTTCCAGCTTCATAATAATAGGCTCCGCCCTTTTCAATACTGCAGCAGCTTGTATAAACTCTTTTCTGTTTATTAGCCTCATGGAATAATTTAATAGCCTCGCTGCCAACGATCGGGGATTCTCGCTTTTTTCCGCAATAGCAATCGCTTTCTTATCAAACTCAATGGCCCTGGATAAATCATGAATTTTCTCATAAACCTCTGCAAAGTTGGAGTACACAATAGCCAGGAAAGGGTGATTCATAGGCTCGAAAACCCTGGCTGAACTTGTAAAGTTTCCAATTGCTTTTTCGTAATCCCCTAACTTAAAATAATCACCTGCAACGTTATTATATAAATGCCCCATATTCTGCCTGGCATTTAGTGAAGTGTCATTCTTTAAAACAGAAAAAGCGGAATCTGCATACAAAAATGCCTTTTCATAATTTCCACGGTCGCTAAAATATATTTGACCAATCATAAACCCTTTTTGAAGCCCTCTGCTGTAATTTGTTTTTTTACTGATAGAAATAACTTCATTCATGTAAGGTAAAAAGTCGGATGTATTGTTGTTCAGCGCTTCCACTGCGTACGCTAAAATTATTTTTATCCTGAAACTATCTTTCTTTGGACTCTTCTCAATTTCATTTTTCAGGCTATCTAAAACATGCTTTTGCGTATACCCTTCCAAATGACTAACGACAGAAAATATTATCAGTATTGCAAAATGAAAAAATTTCATTTAATCCTTGTTTATGATAAACATATACAAATAAACTTATAACACCCTGCCTTTGTTCTCCCCTTTTTCCATGATTTTCCCAACCTCACGAAATATCCTGTTTTTAAAGGATAGATCAGGCCTTTCCTAAACCTCATATTTACACCACTAAAAATTTTCACATGCGGAAATACTTACCTTTTCTTTTTGTTCTCCTGTCGATAAATGGTTTAAGCCAAACTCCAACAGCAGGTCAACTAAAAATTACCATCGCATCCTTCAAGTGCATTAATAAATCCTGGGATGGGGTGATAGAGTTTGATGGCCACGGCAACGAGGTATTTATTAGTTATGGCTACAGGATCTATAACCCGGCAGCACCGGGTTCGGCAAGGCCTGGAGCAGGTTATACACCCGTGTTTGGCTCCACCGGTGATGGTAGGGTCAAGGCTGGCACGGCCAATGCCATTGGTGGAATAGATAATGGAAATGAAATACAGGTAAATAGCGTAATAGTAAATGAACACATCGATGCGGACCAGGTCATCCTGCTTTCCCCATCGGTGTGGGAATGGGATAATTTCAACAATGGTGATTGGGATATGTTTAACCGGCAACTCGGGGACGATCTCAATTGGACGATGTTGCAACCATATCCATTTGCTAATGCCAACATTAATTATAACGACCCATTTAACGGACGCTTCATTAAAATGACCGATAGGTACAATGGTTATTTTCCAATTACCAAATACAATTTCCTGAAAAAACTCGTTAACGTCCAGGACAACAGGCCTGTTGGTATAAAAGCCGGACCTTTTAATGGTGAAACGCTTGCGCTTTACAATCCAGCGCTTCTTATATTAGATACCAGGGCATTGGCTGCTTTTTTTCACCATAATAAAAGCGTGAGCGAGAGTACTTACCGCGATCGCCCGAGTTATATTTCCTCGTTTATCGATTTTACATTTACAGAAGAAACTTATGGGATAACGACAAGCAACGGGAGTTATTCGCTGAAATTGAAAATTGAATTTACACCCGACCAGCAGGCCACACCACCCACAACAACCGTAACATCCGCACCACCTAAATACACTAAACAGCCAGTTGTCAATACGCTTTCTACACAACCTGTCAATACGCCCTTGGTTAATATAGCCGGCAGATGGACGGGTACATATGGCATGGGAGAAAGTTCGGCACCCGATTTCTATTCCTTTCAACTAAATGCTGATGGTTCGATGCAGGTCTATAGCCTGAAAGGCGGAGTGGTTGCAAATGGAACATATTCATTTACAAACAATGTCATTACCGGCACCTATACCTATACAAATGGTACTATGTTTTCATTTACCGGAACGGCAATTAACAACACAATGACCGGCACCTGGGGAAATGCCAGGAGTGTGAGTGGCGGTGGAAAATGGGTGATGACTAAGAACTAATTCACTAGGTGGTAGCAGGATACTTACATTGAGCAAAGACAGTGGTTTGTGAAATCCCGTTTTTCCGGGATATGATGTTCTCCGGTTTGTGATGATTTTTAAAAATCAACTCGCATCAAAAAATGTTCGCCAATTAACTCATGAAATTATACCTCTTACTACAAACTATATTATTGCTGCTGGCCGGGCAGTGTTTTTCACAAACAGATAGTTTTGATGTGTTCACTTATACATCTCCGGAGTTTTTTGTAAAAAGCGAATTGCCATCACGGTTGCAATTTACCATGAGCAATGCCGACGGTAACTTCTGTACGATCACCTTGTACAAAAGCCAGCACAGCAAAGAAGAGGCAACGAAAAATAGTATCAGCCAATGGAATGAGCAGGTAGTGAAACGATTGACCAGGGCAAGTAAAAAACCCGGCAGGATAATGACGGGACAACTATTGGATGGATGGACATCCACGTTGGCAATTGGTAATTTCTATCATCATAAAAAGAAATGCGTGGTGATGCTAAATTCATTTGGAAAGGATCAAACATCGGCTTGTATAACCTTTGCCTTCACCGATCCACTATTTAAGGGAGCTGTAGAAAACTTCTCCCGAAATCTTCATTTAAAAAATCAATAATGAGAAAATACCTGTTATTTGCTTCTTGTTTCCTGCTTATCGCAGGTGCCAGTTTCGGACAGTCAAAACAAAAGACACTTGTAAAACCGGGCGAGCCGGCATTAAAAAAATTAGTAAGCGGCACAGGGCTTCCTTTCAAAATGATTAACGATAGCCTTGCTGTGATACCTTATGAAGGAGAAAACATTGCTTCCTATAATGTATTGATACAAAAAGTAAGTGACCTGTATATTATTTATACAAACCTTACGGAAGCGCTGCCCGGTAAGATCAATGATACGAAATTCAAATACCTGTTGCAGAAAAATAATGATTTCGACATTATAAAAATAGCGATAGAGAGTAGTGATAATACTGTGTTTGTACGGGCTGATATTTTTAAAGCCGTCACTACTGCAGCGCTGATGACAAGGGTCATCAAGCAGGTGGCCAATGTTACCAATATTATTGCCGGTGATCTGAAATAAGTAATCATATAAATAAACTTAAAATGAAAAGATATCTTCTCGTATTTGTTTTACTCTTTGTTATGGCAGCAGCATTTTCCCAGCCTGGTAAAAAACTAGCTGCAAAGGAGAAACCTCCAACTCAAAAAGAAATGAATGATATGATGAAGGAAATGCAAGCGGCTATGGATGAGATGAGCCCTGAAGATAAAAGGGCGATGGATAGCATGGGTATTAAAATGCCTTCGCTGAAAAACATTCCTAAAGCAACTGACAAACAATTAGCAGATGCATGGGAGCAGGATGCACAACTTGTACCTAAAAAAAATGCGGCCAGGATAGCTGCCATTCCGCAAATACCAACTGCAGCAGCATTACCCGGATTCATTTCAATGGTCCATACCACAATAGTTGCAAAGCTGACTGCCGCTGAAAAAACAGAAGCAGAAACTCTCTACGGATCCATAAAGCAAAACTCCAATATTGGTACGGCCAATGCTGCTATTAGCTTCTGGATACAAAAGAGACCAATGCTGGCGATTTATTTGATGGGCAAAGCCTGCCAGGATGAACCGGGAAACATTGATAATAGTAACAACTATGCGGCTATGCTTACGATGGCAGGAGCGGAACAAGCAGCGATTCCTGTTTTACAAAATCTGAACAAACGATTTCCAAACAATAGTACAGTGCTTAACAACCTGGGACAGGCCTGGTTTGGTTTGGGTGATCTTGATAAAGCTTCGCGATATCTTGATAGTGCAGTTCGTATCTACGCCTATCATTCACAAGCTAACTATACCAAATGCCTGATAGAGGAAAGCCGCGGCCATACACAGGCGGCTGCTGATGCACTGATACGATCCATTAAAAAAAATCATAGCCTGGATAAAGAAAGCAAACTGCGGAAATTGGGAAAAAAGCTATCAGGCAAGGATATAGATTTTCCTTTCAAAATGCCACAGGACCCATTGGGGCTTGAAAAATTCAGCTGGCCTGCATACCCAATGAGTGTGACAGAATCTGCGATGCAGGAAGAAGTATGGAAAAATTTTATAGCAGATTGTGAAGCGACATTAAGCGAATTGAATAGCAAGGCTGCTCAATTGGAAAAAAATGCCACGGACGCTATCGAAAAAAGAATGAAAGCAATAATACAAGCTTCACAAACGGGAAAACCTGTTAGTCCAATACCCTGGTATGCACCGATGGCCATCCTGAAACTAAACTATCTAGTGGAGGATAAGGACAATGGTCTTCAGTTCCGGATGGAGAGATCTTTAAAGGCGGTTACAGATGTTTTATTGAAAGATGCTGAATGGGATAATGCGAGAATTGCACAGGAAAAAGTGGTAGAAGAAAAATATGAACCACTTATCGGCGAAGGACGTCCCAACCCGATTCATCAATATTGCAGCGATATTAATAAGATTCGCAGCGAATACCTTCAATTGGCTAACACGCAACTGCAAATGGTACAGGAATCCTATTTCAACGATCAGCGAAAAATGATCAACGACCAGGTATACTATTCGCAGTACATTAACTGGCCCGAAGAATTCGAAGTAATAAAAATATACGCCAAAATAAAATGGCTCAACCTCATAAAAAACCAGGTAGTAAGATTTAAGCCACTGGGTCCGTTTTGCGAAAACAGTGAAGGTGATAAGCCTAAAAAAACAAAGTTGTCCGCTTTTGATGATGTTGCCTGTAAATATCATAGTTCGTCAGACATCGGCATCATGGAGTTCAATAATGATTGCAGCCGGTTTGAAGGCAAATTGAAATTGGGTAAACTTACTTATACCCGTAAGATTGATTCAGATGATCATGATAAACTATTAGCTGCTTCGCTTGAACTAAAAGTGGGTGCCGGCACGGGATGGGAAAAAGGGCCGGTACAGGCTGAAGTAAATGCAGAAATTACAGGGAAGATGGAGTGGAACGATAAAGAAATAACCAACTGGGAAGTTACTTCAGAAGTGAATGTAAGTGCAGGCAGCAATCTCGGCCATGGGGACAAGAGCATTGATATTGCCGGGGTAAAGGCTCACATAGGGATGATTAGCAGCGGCAGTTTAACGGGCAAAGGAATGTTGCAGAATGTAAACTTTGGCAATAAATAATAATACACCGTCAAATAATAAATATGAAATACATTCTTTCTGTTTTGATTTTATTTATTGCTGTTCCGGCTTTTACACAGGATTGCAACATGGAATCCCTGCTCAAAAAACAAGGAACCTGGAAAGAAACCAGCAACACACCTTCGGGAATTGCAGCGGCGGACCTGGCAAAAGAAAAAAAGACAGTGGCGGCAATAAACGCGATGATCAAATCTAAATACAAGCCCGCCGGGGTAAATGCGGAAGTCAATGGTGGATATAACCATCCTCAACCAGGTGTGCCGGTGAACAGTTTTGTTTATAGTATCATTCCTTTGAACTTTTATTGCGATGGCAATGTGATCAAAACAGTCGGCGAAACGCCAACTTATTTTTCTATCAATACCAACATTTTTGATGCTGAAATTTACGAATCTCCGGATAACAAGGAAGAGACATCCGGTTTGGGATACCACTATATAAAAGATATGCCGTTTGAGAAAGATGGTTACTGGCATTTTAAAACGATAGATGCTTCTCTTGGTTTGGGCATGACAGGTAAATCAAATTCCTGGTTGATTACTTATGATGGTAAACTTCCTTTTGCTTATGTAACCCATAAAGAATTTTTGGAAACAAGGAAGATCATATTGGCGAATGCCAGGGCCCAGTCGGCATCACAATCCCGGGAAGCGCTTGACCGGCTTGAGATGGAAAAAGGATTTAAAGAGAAAGAGTATAAGAACGATCCGGAAAAGTTAAAGCGGTATATGAAAATGGACTATACAGATTCAAAAGTCAGGTACGAAAAATTATTACGTGATAATGAAAAAACTTACCAGCCGGCCTTTGAGAAGATAGATGCGCAATTAAAAATGCCTGCTGCTGAACTGAATCAACCCGCAATTGTAAAAATGGACCCCCATGATCATTTGTCTTGCCTGTTTACCGATGACAATGATCCATTTGGACAAATACTTATTAAACCCAATCCCGGTTATTTCAACAAAAAAATACCGAAGTCAGCGCCACAATTTTTTTGGGTATATGTAATAGCTAACCACAAGGAGCCCATTACAGCAAACTTTATGTCGGATATTATAAAAGCTGTTGACTTTTCGCTATTGAAAAACATGTTGGGTAAATAAAATCCTAGTTATCTAATTGGCATACCATGAAAAAAATAATTCTCCTTGCACTCGTAGCAGTTTCTATCAACTCACAGGCACAGGTATATGTAGACAGAATTGGATTTAAGCTGGAAAGCATAGCTGATATAGATATCGGCTGGATGAAAATTTATAAACATCCCACACCTGCAAAAGGGAAAACCCTGGGCAATAGGATCTACAGTGACAGGCAAATGGGGTATTGCCAGCAATTTGTAGAATGGATGCAGCAATCATACTTGCCCAAAGGTTGTTTAGGCGATGCCGGAGAATATCAAAACTACATACCAAAGTTCAGTGGCACGAATAGCCTCATGGGCAACGCAATAAATCAACACGCAGCTGCTTTGCCACACTTGTATGGAGCATTTTCAAAAATGTATATGTTCTTAAAAAAAGATGCACAGGGAAAATTTGTTCCGCAAAACAACTATTCGGAATATTGGCGCATAGAGGCCAACCAGTTGCAATACATCAGCCTGCCGGTATCATTTATTTCAAGTATCGAAGAATACTACTTTGTACTCCCGGATTTTGCAGGTAACTCAAAAGGATATGATGCGGATGACAAAGCTGCAAGCAATTTACTGGGCTTCGCTAATCATAAAAACATTACCGCATACAAACATTTCTATATTCCCCCAAAAACGATTGAAGACAATTCCAGCTATGTTGTCATTATGAATAAAGACAACAATGAACTCCCGTTTGAGAAAATAACGATCGGGGAATTTTTTACGCAAGCCGAAAAGCAGCTTCCGGTTTGGCAAAAAATAAACCCTGCGCCCCCGGAAAAATTTGCAGTTGCGCAGAAGAACCTCAACAGGTTAAAAGAAAAATATAAAAACAAATGGAATGCTATTGCTGAACTACAACTTTCCCGCACTCAAATCACTCTTTATGATTTTGTAAATGCCACAGAAGATCATTATGACATGTTTGACAATAAAGATATTAATGGAAAGGAAGGAGCGTATACTACTTTCCCAATCTTAAAAGTAAGAAAGACAGCATTAGCTCTTTGTAAGACAGATCAGCCGCAATGGCTTGTTATCCGGTGGACGATGGGAATGCCCAACCAGGCGTATAATTTACACCTGCACGAATCAATAATGAACAATTTTAACTTTGAATATGTGTACGATTATTTTTTTAACCCCGGGAAAATAAAAGGACAATCCTATAAGCCACTTCGCTCTGCTGATTATAAGGAAGCAATAGTGGTAAGTGAAGCATCGGAAGCAACCAAAAAAAGTACAACAGATAAAAACATTCACTTTTTCGAAGATTTTTCTACTTCGGCTGTTGGAAAAAAACCAATTGGTTGGCAAAGTTCATTAGCTCTTGGAACTACCAGTGTTATTACAAAGCTGGATGGAGTAGACGGTAACTGGGCCATCATGGCAAACTATATAATAACACCCACGCTATTAAAAAAACCTTTGCCGCAAAATTTTACGTTGAGCTATGAAATAATAGTGGCCCAAAATTTTACATGGGGAGCCAGGGGATTAACCTTCCAACTGTCAAAAGAACTTTCAGCAGGCAATGCTGAATCGTACCTGCAACTAAAACTCCGGCCCGGATATGATGGCAAAGACGGAGAGGCCACGCTGGAAACAAAATTTCCATCTCCGCCGGGCTATTCAAATCAAACCAAATGGTTTGCTGCACCCGGTTTTTCCAACAACAAAAAGAACAATCGTATTACAGTAACCATTAAAAAAAAGGAGGAGACGCTGCAGGTATTTATTGATAAAATCAAAATAGCTGAATACGAAAAAGCAATACCAGCAGCTCACTTATTCAATGCCATGTCATTTACAAGTGGCAATCCAGGGGAAAATGATAAATTCTATATCAGTAACATTAAGATCACAAAGGATTAGCTCTTCTTCTATGGTGAATGGGGTATTCTGGAAATATCCCTGTTTTACAGGATAGTATCAAATGGGTAACGGAAATACATTTGACTAAATGTCTATTACCATGAAGAAAATATTTTCTTTCTGTTTCTTCTGTGCTTTAACTGCAACAGTCTATGCACAAAAAAAAGAAGCCTTCGATATTGTTACATTCACTCCACCTAAAGCATGGAAAAAACAACCTGCTGAGAGTGCACTTCAATTCTCAAAAGAGGATGCAGCAAAGGGGACATATTGCTCGATTACTGTTTTTAAAGCTGTACCTGGCACAGCCAATTCAAAAGAGAACTTTGATATGGCATGGACATCATTAGTAAAAGAAACTGTGACCGTTTCTACGCCTCCTGAAATGCAACCGTCAGCAGCAGAAGATGGATGGGAAGTACAAAGCGGCTATGCACCATTTGAAAATGACGGCAATAAAGGCGTTGTAATCCTGGTAACATCCAGTGGCTTCGAAAAAATGATGAACATCATTATACTCACAAATACTGATGTGTATGAAAAAAATGTTACTGATTTCCTTGAATCCGTCAATTTTAAAAAACAAAACGCTGGTTCGAATACGCAGGTGACTAATCCTGTAAAACCGGAGCAGGTTAATGCTGTAGTAAAAAATGATGGTTTTACATTTACCACTACCAACTTTGATGACGGCTGGACTAGCACCGTACAGGAAGATTGGGTGGAAGTAAAAAAAGGGACTACTACAGTCCTGATCCATTATCCAAAGGAGGGAACTGTTTTTCCTGCCGATCCCGACGTGCTTACCAATGCAGCCTGGAATATTTTAGTAGCTCCCCGTTATAGCAACCTCAAAAACTACAAGACCACCTATATAAGTACCTATAATCGTCCCTACCTGGGATTTGGTTATCTCACTGAGAACAGTACCGGCAAAGAAGTATATGTTCTTCTTTACCGGCAAGGTGAGACTGGCTGGCTTGAATTTGTTACAACGGATAAAAACAGTTTCATACAACAATTCAAATTTGACCCCGATGTAATCAGGTGGGACAGCGAGACCGACCTATTGAAACCTTTGGCCCAAATGGCAACTTATAACAAGTTTGCAATTGGTGCGACAGATTTTAAAGGCACCTGGACCAGCGATTTTACCGGTCTGCAACACTTATATAATACTTATACGGGTAATTATGTTGGTATGAATATCCACCAGTCAAGCCAGACCTTCCAATTTGGCGTCGGCAATACATACAACTGGAAGCTCTTATTCGTTAACGGAACTGTCGGCAATACCAAGTATGTAGATGTAAAATCGTCAGGAAAATTTTCTGTGCTCAATAACTGGCAGATAAGTTTTTCTGATATAGAAGGGAAGCCAAAAAAATACGATGCTTATTTTGCATGTA
>DASVOE010000118.1:0-33812 GCA_036383515.1 Chitinophagaceae bacterium
TTTTTTCGGCGCCGTAGAACGAAGTTTTGACAAAGCGGCCAAATTCACTAAATGGGATCCGGGAGTATTAGAACAGATCAAAGAATGTAATGCGGTATACCAGATGCGTTTCCCGCTAAAAAGAGATGATGGAAGCATTGAAGTAATAGAAGCGTACCGGGTACAGCACTCTCATCATAAAACACCGTGCAAAGGCGGCATTCGCTTCGCTGCCGAAGTAAACCAGGATGAGGTGATGGCATTGGCAGCACTGATGACTTACAAATGTGCTATTGTGAATGTGCCGTTTGGAGGTGGTAAAGGTGGCATCAAGATCAATCCCAAAAAGTATTCTCCTTACGAACTGGAAAAGATCACCCGCCGCTATACGGCCGAGCTGATCAAGAAAAATTTTATTGGCCCCGGCACTGATGTGCCTGCGCCGGATTATGGAACAGGAGAAAGAGAAATGGCATGGATACTCGATACTTATTCTGCGATGCATCCCGGTGAGATAGACTCAGCAGGTTGTGTAACGGGTAAGCCGGTGACACAAGGTGGTGTTCGGGGTCGCCGGGAAGCTACTGGCCTGGGTGTGTTCTTTGGCCTTCGTGAAGTATGCAATATGCCTGATGTGATGAAAAAACTTGGATTGTCTATAGGTGTGGAAGGAAAAAGAGTAGTAGTGCAGGGGTTAGGAAATGTAGGTTATCACTCGGCAAAATTTTTCCAGGACGCAGGCGCTACTGTGATAGGCCTGGCAGAATATGAAGGGGCTATCATGAATGAAGCAGGACTGGATATTGATGCAGTCTTTGCGCATCGCAAAACAACGGGTTCGTTATTAAATTTTCCAGGTGCAAAAAATCTTACCAATAATACCGATGCACTGGAAATGGATTGCGATATCCTGATCCCGGCTGCATTGGAGAACGTTATTGATGGTGAAAATGCGCCAAGAATTAAAGCAAAAATAATTGGTGAAGCGGCCAATGGACCATTGACGCCGGAAGCTGATGAAATATTTGCTAAAAAAGGAACCTTGGTGGTGCCCGATATGTACCTGAATGCTGGGGGCGTAACCGTATCTTATTTTGAATGGTTGAAAAACCTGAGCCACGTTCGTTACGGAAGAATGGAAAAGCGGTTCAATGAAAATATGAATTCGCAGATCGTGGGCCAGATGGAAACATTGTCGGGTAAAAAAATGAGTGTAAAGGATAAAGAATACATTGTGCATGGCGCAGACGAAGTGGACCTGGTATATAGCGGGCTGGAAGAAACGATGATCACGGCAACACATGAGATCATGAATGCCTGGAAAGAGAATCCTTCTATTCCTGATATGCGAACAGCAGCGTATGTAGTAGCAATCAATAAAGTAGGTACCAGTTATGCCGAGCTGGGTATTTTTCCATAAGAACACACACAAACCAATTGCTTATTCATATCCCACTTCCTCAGAGTGGGATTTTTTTCGTTTCAAACTATACTATCCTTGTTTCCAAAAGGGTAATTCATTTATTGCAGTCAATTCAGTAGCCCGCTCCCATCCATAGGTTATATTCCCGTTGGTGATAAGAATATACTTTACCGGCACACTGATATTGTAGCGTAATACCTGCTGCAGCACTGCCTCATTCATATCTATAGCAGCTGCTTTGCATTCCACCATCATCCAGGGCTGATGGTTGGTATCGTAAACAAGAATATCAAATCTTTTTTTTAATTCCCCTAAGCTGATCTCTTTTTCCAGGGCGATTAATGCTGAAGGGTATCTTTTTACCTGAATGAGATATTGCACAAAATTTTGGCGCACCCATTCCTCTGGTGTTAACAGCAGCCATTTTTTTCGCATTGTATCAAAGATGAAATCTTTGTCGCCTTCAGTTTTTATTTTGAATGCTGGCTCCGGGTATTCGATCCTTATCATTAGGCCAAATATAGACGATGGACGACAGACCACCGACGACAACAGTGAACTTCATTTGAAATTTGCTTAGCTTAGAGGAGTTGGCGACTTTTAAAGTCCAAACCTTTTCTCATGGCATTCAAATTTGAACAACTAAGAGTATGGCAGGCTTCCCTGCAATTTGGTGAAGAGATCAATGCTATTGCAGACAAGTTTCCCAAAAAAGAATTATTTAACCTCAGTAGTCAGATTCGCAGGGCTGCTGACAGTATCGGGTTGAATATTGCAGAAGGTTCTACAGGCCAATCTGATGCAGAACAAAAAAGATTTCTAATATTTGCCAACAGGTCAGCACTTGAAGTCGTTGCCTGCCTTATTAAAGCAAGATTAAGAAATTACGTGGAGGAAGAAGTATTTAGAAAATTATATGCTGATTCAGAATCCCTGGTAAAAATGCTACAGGCATTTATTAATAAGCTCAATCACTGAGAGGTTGGTCGTCTATGGTCTGAGGTCAGTCGTCAAATAAATAAACATGAAAACAAAAGAAGAAATAGTACAGAACTGGTTGCCCCGCTATACCGGTGAATCGCTGGAGAATTTTGGCCAATACATCCTGTTGACCAATTTCAGTAATTATGTACACCTGTTTGCGGAATGGAATAAGGTAGAGGTGATGGGTATTGGTAAACCGATGCAATGTGCGACAGCGGAAGGTATCAGCATCATCAATTTTGGAATGGGCAGCCCAACTGCTGCAACAATAATGGACCTGCTTTCGGCTATTGAACCAAAAGCGGCATTATTCCTGGGAAAATGTGGTGGCCTGAAAAAAAGAAATAAGCTTGGCGATCTCATTTTACCCATTGCTGCGATAAGAGGTGAAGGTACTTCTAACGATTACTTTCCATCTGAAGTGCCGGCATTGCCAGCGTTTGCATTACAAAGAGCTGTTTCCACTACCATCCGTGAATATGAAGTGGATTATTGGACCGGTACTGTTTATACCACCAATCGCAGGGTATGGGAGCATGATGAAGTATTCAAAGAATACCTGCAGAAGATAAGAGCTTATGCTATTGATATGGAAACAGCCACCATCTTTACAGTAGGTTTTTATAATAAAATTCCCACGGGTGCTTTATTGCTGGTGAGCGACCAGCCGATGATACCTGATGGTGTAAAAACTGAAGAAAGCGATAAAAAAGTAACCTCAGAATTTGTAGAGCGCCATTTGAGGATCGGTGTAGATTCATTGAAACAACTGATCAATAATGGAACAACCGTAAGACATTTACTTTTCTAAAATCTTACTATGAAACTATTTATTTTCCTTGCCAGTTTATTTACGCTTACTGTATCGGCTGACAGCTGTAAAAAGAAAAAAGACAATACCGTGCACAAGGGTAAACTGGAGATCAAAGCCATGTGTATGAATTATACGATCGGTGTATTGGATGGAAGTATTGACACCTCGCTGATAGCTGCTAACTGGACGGATGAAACCACTGGCAAATTGTACCAAAATGTTTTCCGGCTTGGAAGTCCCTGCGATTTTCCCGATAGTATTAAAGAAGGCCAGGAATTTTATTTTATCGTTGATACGATGAGTAAACAAGGTTGTCCGGTCTGCATGGCATACTATCCTACGCCATCGAAAAAACTGATGATAAAAGTGGTAGAAAAATAATGCTTCCACTTCTGTCAATAAAAAATCTTTCTGTTGATTTTATCGCTGAATCGGGAATTACAAAGGCGCTAAAAAACATTTCCATCACCGTTAATCGCGGTGAGGTGGTTGCTATTGTTGGCGAATCAGGTTCAGGTAAATCAGTTACTTCGCTTTCTGTTTTACAATTATTGCCCTCTCCCCCTGCCCGTTATTCAACCGGCGAAATATTTTTTTCAGAAAATGGAAATGAAGCGATTGATCTGTTGAAAAAAGACAGATATACGTTGCAGGATATCCGGGGTAATAAGATTGCCATGATCTTCCAGGAACCCATGACATCGTTGAATCCTGTTCTTACCTGTGGTAGCCAGGTAATGGAAGCGATTCAACAACATAAAAAAATTTCTACGGAGGAGGCCAAACAAAAAACCATTGAATGGTTTAACCGGGTAAAGTTGCCAAAACCTGAAGCAGCATTTCATCGTTATCCGCACCAATTGAGCGGCGGACAAAAACAACGGGTGATGATCGCCATGGCGATGTGCTGTGAGCCCTCTTTGTTGATCTGTGATGAACCGACCACTGCATTGGATGTAACCGTACAAAAAACAATATTACAACTGATCAAAGAACTGCAGCAGCAATCGAATATGGGGGTCATCTTTATAACCCATGATCTCGGTGTGGTAGCAGAAATTGCTGATCGTGCTGTTGTCATGTATAAAGGGCAGATCGTTGAACAAAATTCAGTAAAAGAAATTTTTACTGCTCCACAACATCCGTATACAAAAGCATTGTTGGCCTGCAGGCCGGTGAATCATGAGAGAGGGGAACGGCTTCCTGTGGTGAGTGATTTTTTAGGAGGAAGGAAGTCTGCAGTCAATAGTCCGCAGTCGATAGTCAATACTCTGGATACAGAAAAGAATTTACAGGCTCCAACCCCGGCTATGGACAAACACATTCTTCTATCTGCAAAAAATCTCTCTGTCTGGTTTCCTTCCAAAAAAACATTGTTTGGAAAACCAATTGATTTTATTAAGGCCGTAGACGATGTAAGTTTTGATGTATTCAAAGGAGAAACGTTGGGCCTGGTAGGAGAAAGCGGTTGTGGTAAAACAACATTGGGAAGAACAATCCTACGACTGATCGAGCCTACTGCAGGCACTATCACTTATAACGGTACTGACCTGGCAATAATAAAAAAAGACAAGCTGCGAAGTTTACGTAAAGACATACAAATTATTTTCCAGGATCCTTATTCTTCCTTAAATCCCCGGCTGACAATCGGATCAGCCATTGCAGAACCCCTGAAAGTACATGGTATACTTTCCACTGAAAAAGCAAGAAGAGATAAAGTAACAGAGTTATTGGAAAAGGTAGACCTGAAAGCAGATCATTTTAACCGCTACCCGCATGAATTCAGCGGTGGTCAGCGCCAGCGTATTGTTATTGCCCGGGCTCTCGCATTAAACCCTTCGTTTATTGTATGTGATGAATCTGTTTCTGCATTGGATGTAAGTGTGCAGGCACAGGTATTGAATTTATTGAATGACCTTAAAAAAGAATTCGGGTTTACCATCATCTTCATTTCACATGATCTTTCTGTTGTACGCTATATCAGTGACCGTATTATGGTAATGAACAAAGGACGCATTGAAGAAAGCGGGAATGCCGATGCTGTATATTACAATCCTCAAACGGAGTATACCCAAAAACTGATCGCTTCCATTCCAAAAGGAATGGTCGTTTAGCCGCCAAAATTCAAACGGGAACTCATATCATAACGATCCCTTTTATTTTCTTCATAAAAATTTTTGGCGCTTTTCCTGCGTGAATACAATTTCTTTTTTAATTCTTTAGCCAGCTGTTCATTTAATGGCACGTCTTCTTTGATCTTTGTATCTGTAAATTCCGTCAAATCATATCCTTCATAGCTATCTTCTTCATAATACGAAAAAGGTTTTGGCGTTTCTTCCTCGTCGTCATCAAATTCAAATTGCTTCGGATCCTGCGGCACTAACCCGACCATAGCAAGTTTCCAGCTTGCATCTTCTTTTTTATTCTTGTATTTATAAAAATAAACAAGCCCCTTCCTGTCTTTAAGATCAGCCGGCAATTTATCCAGGTAAACAACTGTATCAGGTTTGCCATAGGTTTTAATATCCAGTAATTTACTTTTCCCGAGATCCAGGTGATTATTGAATTTTGCCGGGTATTTATCTGACCGGTCCATTTGTTTTAAATCGCTGTATAATTCATAGCGGTAATCTTCCAGGCTGGCAAAATAATTCAGCATTGTGTCAGGGTACGTTTTGTTATTCCGGATCAGCGATAACAGTGTATTGTACTTCAATTTTTTGTCATTGGAGCGAAGCATTTGCTGGATGAGTGGTTGTACGCTGGCATTTGTTTCCCAATAAGGCAATAGCAACGTTGCATATAAATCAAGATCGTCATTGCCATTATCTTTATCGTCATCATTGCCATACGCAACTGCTTTCTTTTCTTTTTTATTTTCTTCCGCTTTCTCTATTTCTTTTTTCTTTTCGGCAATGACCTGTTTTTTCATTTCCTGTTTGGCTTCAATCAGGAATTTGCTAAAGTAGATATCATAGTCCTTAGGTTTTATAAGGTTACTGTCTATCATCCTGGCCAGCAAATTCATCATCGGGTTTTTGTAATCGCTGAGGTTTATCAACGGAAGAAGGTCAGGGAGAATGGTACGGGTAAGTTTTAAAGAATCATTCAGCTCGTCTAAAAAATTGCCATTGTTATAACTATAGCCACCAAAATTAGCCGTTGACCTGCGGACGGATGAATACTCCCAATTATTGCGGGATTTGATTTCGATAACCGGAGGTTCCACTGTCACTATATCCCTGAACACATTAAATGAATATTGCGTTTGCTGCTGTAACAAGGTTTCGAGTGCGGCATACTGAAGTTCGATGGTATCACCTGCTGCATAATAAACGTGTTTCAGGTAGTCAGCAGCTTCCCTGGTTTTAATATTATCTAATTTTTCTATCAGTGATTTTTTGGTGTCCAGGTAATCCTTTTCTTTCCAACTAAGCCAGTTGATGGCCTTTAATAATTTTGGCATGTCCGTTGAGTCAAGCTGTATAATGGCAATATTCCGTACAGCTCTTTTATGCGCTATGCTATCCTTGCTCATAAAGTCATCAAAGAAAACTCCTGATTTTTTTACAAATGGATTGATTCCTTTCAAGGTATCGGCAGGAACAAAATTGTCGAACAAAGAACGTACAAAGCTACTGGCCTGGCTTAATGTATCTGATTCAACCATCAGCGTGAAGCCCACGCCGTCCTTATAATATGTTTTATTGCGTAACATCCGGCTGCTACCTGTATCACTTACCACTACATCCCATACTTTCATTTTATTCGGCAGTTCATACTTTTTCTTTGACCGGAATATCCAGGTCGAATCTCCCATAAAGGTTCCTTCATTTTCTTTATCGAGGTCTATGCTGTCTTTTGCATAGTAATATCGTGGAGATTTATAAAAGGCAACATATATCTTCTCACCTGTAGTATCATTTGAAATGATCTTGTTCCGGTAGGCTCCCTTTTCAAGCAGGTCTGACTCCGATTCATCATCATCATCGTCATCGCGACCATAATAATTGGAACGGGGAATATCCAGTTTCTCTTTTTTCTGTTCAGGAAACACCGGAGATTTTACAGTAAAATAAAGTGAAGTATCTTTTCTTTCCCTGGCTTCACCATACACGTATGGTTTTATCTCAAAGGAATTCAGGAAGCCCTGCATTTTAGGTGTCTCTTGTTTACCATATGCAATGAGTGTATAATAATGTGGCCCCTGGATGATATACCGGTTGATGAAAACAGAACCTGCTTTATCCCTGTACTTAACGTCCAATGCCGGGTAGCCTTTATAATTGATTTGTTTGCGGCTTAGCTGCGTATCAATAAATTCAGAAGCAGCAAAACTTTCATCCATCAGGCTCAGGTCAAATGTATCTTCTTCTACAAAATGGTAATTGTGTATGTCAGACCGGATAATGCGATAGTGCGTTCCTGCATTTTTATCTTCAGCATCATAGATCCAGCTTCCATCATTCCCGATATAGGGCTCATGCGGAAGATCAACGCTAAATCCCCCGTAAGAAGGTGAATATTTTTTCCAGTCTGTAACAGCTTTGTATTCCTTGAACTGAATACTATTGAAGAATTTTTTAGCCTCCTCTCCCTGCATCACATATTCGCCGGTACCGCTCATTTTAAAGAAAATAACTTCGAACGGTGTAATAAAAATATTATACCGCTGCATATCACCGCGGCGGGTTTTATTGGTAATCTCAAAACCACTGTACCCGTTCTTTGTTATCCGGGTTTTACTTATGATTTTACCTGGAATATTTTCATACAATAAACTATCTATTTTTTTATATACATCGGCCGTGCTATGACCCCATAACCAGGCATTGGTCATCACCCGGGTCACCATGTAATAACTTCCGTTGGCCATGTCGGCATATTGTTGTTGATCGAGTGCGCCATCGTCACCAAACTTGTAAAGCTTACCGGGTATATCTACTTTGAAAAGGCCATCCTCTGCTGTTTCCGTATTGAAAACGACCGGGACTCTTAATTTTTCAACCTGGTCTTTATGCCTGCTGTCTCTTTCTCCCATCATGACCGGTCTTAACTTATATCCCTTATCACGCAGCATTTCGATAACCCCTCTTTTACCGGGAAGGTGAGCTGCACCAACGCCTACAAATAATGATGATTTGCTTTTTAAGATAGAGTCGATCGAATTGGCCTGGATCTCATTTCTTTTGTATAAAAATTTTTCATCAAATGCATCGGAAAAACTATTGAGTTTATTGATAGAGTCGAGCTGATCAAGATTCCCTTTGCGGTATGCTTCCTGTAATTTACCGGCCGCATATTCTTCATCTACATCGTAACTTCTTTCCTTTTTATTTTTATCTTTTGCCGCATCTTTATAAGCTTCCTGCATCAGCTTCATGCTTTCGCCATATTTTTCTACGCCAGCTACTTTCTTTCCCCATTTTTTTCCGCATTGGTAGATATACATATCGAGGTAAGTATCTTCTTCAAAATCGCTTGACTCATTTCCATAAGAACGATAGAGCAGATTATTGATAGAGGAAGAGCTACTGTATAAGGATCGTTCAATTTTTTTATCGTAGCTATAAAACTTCAGTGTATTGATGCTGAGATAATCATTGGGAATCGAAAGAAAATTTCCATAACCCCTGTACGATGAATAGTCGTAGCCCAGTTCATATTTATTCATCTCCTCCTGCCACGACTCAGGGTTTGTTTCGAGGGCCACCACATCTGCGTTGCGGATTCCCACATAAAAAGAGTCTGCTAAATGAAATGCGATCTTACTGCTCACATGCATGGTGCCAAAAAGGTAGGATGGCTTTTTCATTCCATTACCACTGATCTCCCATAAAAGACTTGGATATTTTTTAGGCGTTGACTTTGATTGGGCGGATAGAAATAGAGGGGATAAGGCCAGTAAGAGAATAAGGGTTCGCTTCATACAGGTTGGAGTCTGATTTTTTTGACTGTTAACAAATTTAAGATGCAGTGTCTCAACAAAAACCATAAAGTTCGGGCTGTCCTTTCTCTCTGCTTATTCAGACTACCAGAAAATTTATGGATAATAAACGGGATTTTGAGACTGAATAGTATACCTTTGCCGCCTTTAAAAGTCATCATTTTGACCAAACCCGGCGCCGTAAGGCCGGATTTGTCCCGCCTCCTGCAAGCCGGATCTTTGATCCTGCAAGCTTTAAGCCCGGTTTGAGTCATGAGACCCTGAAAAAATTAAATTAACTCATGAAGCTTTCACAATTCCGTTTCGACTTACCCCTCAACCTTATTGCCCAGAACCCTGCGAAAAGACGTGAAGATGCCCGTATGATGGTGGTGCATCGGCATACGGGGCAGATTGAGAACAAACATTTCCGCGATATCCTTGATTATTTTAATGACAAGGATGCTTTCGTGGTAAATAATACCAAAGTTTTCCCGGCCCGCATGTATGGGCGCAAGGAAAAAACAGGTGCTAAGATCGAGGTATTCTTGCTTCGTGAATTAAACAGGCCCAACCGTTTATGGGATGTGATCGTTGATCCCGCAAGAAAGATCCGGGTAGGTAACAAATTATATTTCGGCGACCAGGAAGACCTGGTAGCGGAAGTAATTGATAATACCACCAGCCGTGGCCGCACGATCCGTTTTTTATGGGAAGGTTCAGAGGAAGAATTCAGGGCACAATTGGAGAAATTGGGTGAAACTCCTTTGCCTAAATACATAAAACGCAAACCTGACGAAGAAGATAAAGAAAGATACCAGACCGTTTATGCCAAACATGAAGGAGCCGTTGCGGCGCCTACTGCCGGATTACATTTTAGCCGTGAGCTCATCAAACGCCTGGAAATAAAAGGTATCCGTTTTGCTGAAGTGACTTTGCATACGGGCCTCGGCACTTTCCGTCCTATCGAAGTAGAGGACCTGAGCAAGCATAAGATGGATGCCGAATATTACAACATTGATGAAACGGCCTGCAAGATCGTTAACCGTGCTAAAGAATATGGTCATCGTATCTGCTCTGTAGGCACTACAACCATGAGAGCATTGGAATCTTCTTTCACAGCACAAAAATTATTGAAACCATCAGAAGGATGGACCAATATGTTTATTCATCCCCCGTATGAATTCAATATTGCAGATTCACTGGTCACCAATTTTCATTTACCCAAAACCAGCCTGCTGATCATGACCTGCGCTTTTGCGGGTTATGAGCTAACCATGGAAGCTTATAAGAAAGCGATCAAGGATAAATACAGGTTCTTCAGTTATGGTGATGCATTGCTGATTGTGTAACATTCAGATTTATTGGATTATATCTTTTAAGAAACAGCCTGATCAAAATGGGCTGTTTTTTTTATCCACCATGCAATTTTCTTAACGCTCTCCTAACAGCCATTTTAAGTAAATTACAAGTAGGAGGAGAAGGTTATGAAAAAGTTTTTTGCAATAGCAATTATTACTTCGATTTCAATTGCAACTTCAGCCCAATCTTATAAGGGCACCCGTAACACGCAAACACCCGAACAAAAGTTGAATGAAGAGTATTGTACTGGTCTTTTTAAAGCAACGGACGGTATTATATTGGATGTAGCCTCCCAGGCAAGTGCCAGTGGTTATTTAAATATTCTCGACTGGATAAACGGGCGGGTGGCTGGATTACAAATTTATACAAACAGGTGGGGTGTACGATTCCCGGTAATCAGGGGTTCAGTGGCAGGAGTATATATTGATGAAATACCTGTACCTGCCAGCACTGTTAATTCACTTAATGTAAATGATATTGCCATTATCAAAGTGATTAAAACACCTTTTTATGGAGGCTTTAATGGAGCTGGGGGCGCTATAGCCATTTATACCTTGAAAGGTGAAGAAGAGGAAGAATAATCGTTTATCACTGAAGTAAACAAACCCTATTATTATTCCAACCCAAACATCCCCTTATTTAGTTGCTGAAGTATCTGTGTTTTATACTGTGCAGGTACCAGTAACGAAATATTGTGAGGACTTCCGCCATAACTCACCATCCGCACCGGCATATTAACGATAGAACCGAATAATTTTTTGATCATCGCATCTGTTTGCGAGATTTCATTCCCTACTACAGAGATGATGGTTTGATTCTGGTCTACTTCGGTTGTGCCAAATGCTTCCAGTTCTTTCAATATTTCTTTTAAGTAAACAGAACTATCAATAGTTAATGAAACAGCCACTTCAGAAGTGGTGATCATATCAATGGGTGTACGATATTTTTCAAACACTTCGAATATTTTTCTTAAAAAGCCATAAGCCAGTAACATACGGCTGCTCTTGATGCGGATGGCAATGATATTGTCTTTTGCTGCCACGGCTTTTACGCCTACACTGCCAGCCAGTTCAGTAATCAACGTTCCTTTAGCCTCCGGTTCCATGGTATTAAGCAATCTCACAGGTATCTTATACGTTTGCGCCGGCCATATAGAAGCAGGATGCAGAATCTTTGCTCCGAAATAAGCCAGCTCAGCCGCTTCATCAAAACTCATTTGTTCTACCGGAACTGTTTTCTTCACCACTCTCGGATCATTGTTATGCATACCATCAATATCAGTCCATATTTCACAAACGGTTGCATTAATAGCCGCTGCAATTAATGATGCGGAGTAATCACTGCCACCTCTTTTCAGGTTATCTACTTCGCCCCTTGCATTGCGACAGATATAACCTTGTGTTACATATATTTTTTTGTCTTTGTTTTGGTCCAGGAGTTGCGACAGTTTTACTTTGATGCTCCCGATCTGTGGTTCATCATAAGAATCAATGATCATGAATTCCAGTGCAGGCAACAAAATATGGGAGATCCCCTGTTCTTCCAGGTAGGTGCAAAAGAGTTTCGTAGATAATAATTCACCCTGTGCTAAAATATCTTTATTCAGTGCTTCACTGAATGATATCTTAAGAATGATGTTCAAAAATTCAAAATGCTCGGCAATGATCGCTTTTGCTTTTGCCAACGCTTCCGGTTTCTTCACTAACCGGGTAATGAAATCCTCGTAATGAGCCTGTAGTTTATCAATCGTTTTTTTAGCAGCTACCCGATCTCCTTTTGAGATATAATCACCGATTTCTACCAATGCGTTTGTAGTGCCGGATAAGGCTGATAATACAACAATGGTTGGTTCCGTTTGTGTTGTCAGCAGCGAACTGATATGATGCATCCTTTCCGGCTTGCCCACACTGGTGCCACCAAACTTCATTACTTTCATGTTTGTCCCCCCTCCCGAAATTTTTTAAGATTAAAAATGGAGTGCAAAGATAACTGCCGCACTGTTAATATGGGCGAAATGGATAATAAATAACAACTGTATCTCCGGGAACGATTTCGTAATCTAAAGACTGACATTAAAACGTTTGCCCGTTTGCTGAATATCTTCAACAACTGTTTGTAACAATGGAATACCATTCTCAAAACGGAGTGCTTCCATCTCTCTCTCCGGATCACCCGGCACCAATACTTTTTCCTTCCCGGGTATTGTTTTCGCCGAACGAAATCCCTGTATCCAATGGTCCATACTTTTTTTAAACTCATCTGCCGGGCGAAAGGCATCAACCCGCATTGCTCCAAGGAAGTGGCCTATCCCCTTACCGGGTTGTTGTGAGGGCATTGGTACATAAGCCGGGAAAGGCGGCACCCAGGGTGCATAATTAGCGCCACTCAATAATGCAGAAAATATATCAACGATGGCGCCCAGTGCATATCCTTTATGACTGCCGTGTTCTTTATCGCCTCCCAATGGTAATAAAGCTCCACCGCTTTTTAATGCATGCGGATCAGTAGAAGGATTGCCTTCTTTATCCTGCACCCAACCTGAAGGTGTTTCTAAATTTTTTCGTTGCAAAATCTCCAGTTTACCATTCGCAGCAGTAGTAGTAGCGAGGTCTGCAACAAAAGCTGGTTCACTACCTGCAGGGGCCGCTACGCAAATCGGGTTTGTCCCCAGCATTTTATCAATGGAAAAAGTAGGCGCTACCAGCGGGCTTGCATTGGTCATCGCAATACCGATCATATCATACTCCAATGCCATCATTGCATGCTGAGCTGCAATGCCAAAATGATTACTGTGCTGTACACTCACCCAACCAGTGCCCACCTGTTTTGCTTTTTCAATAGCTATCTGCATGGCAAAAGGAGCAACCACCAATCCCAATCCGCTATCACCATCCACCACTGCGGTTGATGGTGTTTCATGAATGACTTTTATCTGTGGTGTTGCGTTTACCCGTTTGGCTTCCCATAATCTTACATAACCACTTAGCCTGGCTACGCCATGTGAGTCGATACCCCGCAGATCAGCTGACAATAGAGAACGGGTAGCAATAGTTGCATGTTCCTCGCTGCAGCCTATTTTTTCAAAAACTGCTTTTGTAAAATCAAATAAATGCTGGTAGGGAAATAATTGTTCTGGCATGCGCAAAGAAACAATAATTATAAAACAAAAATGCCTCCTGATGTACAGGAGGCATTACTTAGTTGGTATTGGTTACTTAAAACGGAAGATCATCGATCGGCTCTGTTATTTCACTGGCCGATGGAATATTATTTCCGTTCGGTGTAGAAGCTGCTATTGTATTAGGCGAATAAGCAGGACTGCCGCCAGCATTATCACCACGACCGCCCAATAATTGCACTTCTCTTACACGAAGTGAAAGTGAAGCGCCGGGAGTGCCATCATTGCGCTGAAAAGATCTCGATTCAGGCTGGCCTTCTGCATACACCTGTTTGCCTTTGGTAAGGTATTGTGCCAATGCTGTCCGATCTGTCCAATAGGCGCAATCTACCCAGGTTGTTTTTTCCTGCATATTGCCCTGGCTGTCTTTGTACTTTTCGGTATGTGCCACGGTGAAGTTGATCACGTTTTTACCATTTACGGTGTTAACCACGCAATCTTTGCCGAGGTTACCGATAACTTGCATTTTAATCATAGTGCTCAATTTTTAAGTTGACGTATTTTATTAGGGGACCAAGGTAAGATTATTTACCTGCAGGGGCCTATACCACTAACTGGTAATTTTTCACATATTCGATCCTATTTTAAGGCTAATTGTGTAAAACCAGCATCAATCAATGCTCTGGCTCGTTCTTAATGAAACTGATATGATCATTTTTATCGGGCTTAAATAACCTCATCGATTTTAAAATCAGGTACCATATAATGAGCAAAATGGATAGACTTAGGCATAAACCCCAGCCTGCGCCAAAAAACAAATTAATCTTGTCGTTGAAATAATACACTTTCAACAGTGATTGTAAATAATAAAAGCCTGTGAAGACTACAAAACATGAAACCAATAAAGGAAAAATAAAAACCGCCCGGCAGAACGATACGGCTAGTAAGGTACCGGCAATATAAAATAGTATTAATAAAAATGGGAAAGTAATATCCTGATTGATCTCAAAATCAATTTTTTTCAATAATCTTTCATCCGTGCTTTTATACACTTTATTTTCAACATGAAAAACAGTGTCCGCCTTTAATGAATCTCTTATTTCATAGAGCCGGGAAAGTATTTTACTTTTTTCATCAATCAATTCTGTATAGGGCATCCTGATTTCCTTTTGGTATTCTTTATAGCTGCGGGAATATATTAATGCCGAAAGCATTTTCCGGCTCTTAAGTTCAAGTTTAGGCGCCTGAAAAGAAACGTACCAAAAACCAATCAGCGCTACAGTCACCAGGGCTGCGATATTAAAAATAGAAAAGGGCCGCAGCCCTTTTCTATCCTGCCTGAAATAATAGTGACTGTAGTATGTAATAGCAACTAATAAGGATAATAAGAAACTTAATGGCAACAATGAACCGGCAATACTCGTTGATACCCATTCGGTCAATACTGAAGAAGGTAGCCCTTTGTTGGAAAAATCACTTCCATAAAGCTCAAGTAAATCCCATGTCAAATAAACCAGGTAGCCGGCCAGCATGATAAAAAAGGGAACAAGGAACCGCCCGGAGAATAAAAAAAGTTTCATACTACTAGTATTTACTCTTCTGTTCTTCCACTCGCCGCATCTATATTCCTTCCAAAGAAAATGGCATTCATAAAAAGCTTGGTGCCACCCAGCCAGAAAGCCCTGAAATTGGGATTATCAGCAATATTGATGACACGACCCGCACCTACCGTATTCACAATAACTGCAGCAGAATTTTTTATCGCATCACCGTTCTCCCTGCTTACCCAACCACTTTGCAAAGGCTTGCTGCCATAGTAAAAAGGAGTAGCATAGGGATTCTTACTTTTTTCCATAAACACCCGGTTAGCTTTGAACAGGCTAATTGTTTTTTGATTATACCCATACGTTAGCGGATGGGTAGGATCTATTTCAGCACCAAAGATGGCACCACTCACCTGCTGTGCGCCATCTACCTGCTCCCTGTCAACATAAGCAAGTTTCTGGATACTGTCTACCGGTGATTTAGCTTTTTTAAATTTTACTTCACTGATACCATTTTGTGCAGCCCAGGTAACCGCTTCTTCTGTCAATATCAATACGCCTCCGCCTTGCACCCATGCTTTTAATTTGTCTTTATTCAAATCAGTATAATTACCTCCTACCATGATCAGCGTATTGTATTTATTTAAATCGACCCGGTTAAAAATAGCTGGCTCTAAATGTGTAGCCGGGATATTCATCCGCTGATCCAACAGATGCCATATCTCACCGGCATCAGTAGCATTTACACCCGGTCCGGTAATCATGGCGATAGAAGGCTTGGTGACAACAGCAAATTTGCTGCTACCAAGATCACTTCCTGAGTTTACATTTCCTGAAGTAAGGGGCTGAACAGCCACTCCATATTTCTCTGCGATCCTGCTTATAGTGGAATACAACTGATCAGCAGTCAATGTTTGCATGACAACTGGTATCATGATCGTTCCGTAATTGAATTTCCGGTTCGCCCCACTTATATTCATTTCAAATGGGTTCGTAGTCACTTTAGCAGTAACGCCTGCGGTTTGCAATTCATACAAAACTGCCGGGGCAAACAGGTTGTCCCAGCGCATGAGGTAAGCATAATTAGTTTTTTCGAAACCATTTTTAGAATTTGCTGCCAGACCCTCCACTTTTTCTCCAAGCATATCATTATTGTATTGCTGAGCTTTCAATTCCGCATACGGCAATCCAAATGCAAGCGGCATCGTCCATGCCGTGATATCATAAAATAAACTGTCTTTGTACTCCAATGTTTTATCAAATATTCCCCTGATCAGTTTGTACTGTGGCTGATGAGCAGGAACAATAAAGGAACTGCCTTTTTTATACTCATTACCTTCAACGGTCATGGAATTTTTCACACCATATACTTCGATCATGTGGCGGCGAAGCATGGTAACAAATGTTTCTGTCTTTGCGGGGTCATTATTATCACCAAATAAATACCCTCTCGTTGTTGCCGTAGCTGATTCTGCAAATGCATCTTTATAAAAATCTCTCTGAAAGGCAAGGAAGTCTTTTCGTAATGCTTTGGCTCCTTCCAGTGTAGACAGCGTAGTGGTAAACTGATTCTTTATTGTAAAAGGAAAACTTAATAAGCCATTCGCCGTCTGCTGTAAGTGTCCTCTTGATGATGCCTGCTCAAATAAAATTCCGATACAACCCTGCACATCAGGATAGGTAGACCCTTTGCCATAATAAAAATCATCATAGTTTTCTTTAGTGAAATACAAAGAGCCGATACGATCTAAAAACTGCGCATGATATTTTGCCAGCTTACCCGTCAGTTCCTGGTTTTTTTCTGGTGTCAACGGATTTACCCGTGATGGCACGCCCGGTTGAAAAAAGAACGTAGCGTTGCTGCCCTGCTCATGATGATCAGTAAGAATATTGGGCTTCCATTTCTGAAACCACGCCAACCTGTTCTGGCTTTCTATATGCACGGCCGGCAACCAATCCCTGTTCAGGTCAAACCAGTAATGATTGAAACGACCACCCGGCCACACTTCATTAAACTCTCTTGAATTAGGATCACTTACCAGGTTTTTACTTTTATGCTGGTTCGCCCAGGTAGAAAAACGTTGTAACCCATCGGGATTAAATGATGGATCAAACAGGATAACCGTATTATCCAGCAACTCATCTATTTGTTTTCCCTGCGCTGCTGCTAAATAATAAGCGCTGAGTAAAGATGCATTGGCGCCACTTGGCTCATTGCCATGAATGGAATGACCGATCCAAACCACGATCGGCATATTATCGATATTCAACGAAGCTGATCTTGCCGGGTCAGTTAACTGTACATGCTGCTGTCTTATTTCTTCGAGTCGTTGATGATTCTTTGCAGACGTAATGATCAGCAATACCTGGGGACGGCTTTCATACGTAAAACCCATTGTTTCCAGCTTTACTCTATCCGGCGCAGCAGCTGCAATGGCTTTCATATAATTGACCAGCCGGTCATGCGTTACATGCCACTCCCCCACTTCGTGATAAATTATGTCTTTGGGTTTTGGAATGGAAGGATTGTAACTAATATTTTCAGGAAGATAATACGTTAGATCCTGGGCGATGAGGGAATAGTTAATAACGAACAATGAATAAATAATAAATGCAAGTTTTCTCATAACAGTTTGATTTGAAATTTACCGGAAGATAAGGACAGATAGCGAAATTGAATCAACTTAAATCTACGCAACCAACCATTGAACTGAAGTCTCTTTTTCACCAGTGCGGCGAGCAAATAGCATTAATTCTAAAATAATTCTGCATGGTCGCCGATTTGCTCAATTTGACAACACGGTTTACAACATTGGGTTTTATGCAGGTTGGGCTGGATATTATAACATCAGCCAATTGCAAATCCAAGCTGTGGTTCGGGCTCGACGAATAAATCTCAACATTAGTTCTTAAATTCAATAATATATTTTCAATCAGCAGCAGTTATCTGCAGCCGGACTACTAATTCCCAACCTGCATAAAGCCCTGTTCGTTATGCGCTACTTTACTTTAGGACATAGAGCCTGAGATGTACCTAATCTAATCGAATAGAAATTTTAAATAGATCATGATTTTAATTGATAAGTAAATAAGGCTATGGCAAAAAACAAATTAATACGTATGGACAATGTCGGCATTGTGGTAGAATCTCTCGATGAGGCCATCGCTTTTTTTACTGAGCTTGGTCTGAAACTTGAAGGGCGAGCCACGATAGAAGGAGAATGGGCTGGACGTGTCACCGGATTAGGAAACCAGCATGTCGAGATTGCAATGATGGTTACCCCAGACGGTCACAGCCGACTCGAGATTTCACGATTTCTCATTCCATCCATTGTAACCGATCACCGCAACGCACCAGTAAACGCTCTGGGCTATTTACGTGTTATGTTCACAGTAGCCGACGTCGATGATACCCTTGCCAGGCTACAAAAAATTGGTGCGGTACTCGTTGGGGAAGTGGTTAAATATGAGGAATTATATCGTCTTTGTTACATACGTGGTCCTGAAGGAATTCTTATCGGACTGGCAGAACAACTCACTATAAATAGAAACCCTTTATAAAAAACCTTGATTGGATATGTATAGTCAATTTCGACAACTTAGAAAACAAACAGCAGCGCATAACATGCGGTCAGTGTAAAAAGACAGTAACAAACCATAGACAACAAAGAACTATATGAGAAAAATAATTTCATTTATGCACATATCACTTGATGGTTTTGTAGCAGGACTGAACGGAGAAATGGACTGGATTAAAGCTGATGAAGAAATTTTTGATTATGTCGGTAAGCGTATAAGCGAAGGCGACACTGCATTATATGGACGAGTAACTTATCAGATGATGGAAAATTACTGGCCTACCGCAGCAGACAAGCCGACAGCAACCAGGCACGACATTGAACATTCAAAGTGGTATAGCAAAGTTCACAAAGTTGTTTTATCAAAAACAATGAATCCCGATAGCGATCGGGATGCGGGTCCGATGGCTATCGGACTGACTAACACAACAATTATTAGTGACAACCTTTCGGAAAGAATAAATGAAATAAAACAACAGGCAGGCAAAGAAATCTTGCTTTTTGGTAGCCCGACAGCAACACATTCACTTATTCAATTGAATTTAATTGACGGCTACTGGCTATTTGTTAATCCAATTATTCTTGGACGAGGCATTCCATTGTTTGTAGACATCAATCCCGATAGCTATCGGGACAAAATAAAACTAAAACTATTGACTACCCGACAATTTACATGCGGGGTAACTGAACTGAATTACACCGTGGACAGGTAATAGCAATGAACCGCTAACATAGGTATCGTCAAAATGCAGAGTGACGGAAATCGTGTTTCAATTGTTGTAATTCTGTTGGGCGGCATATCCAATTTGGCCTTATCTATTAGCTATGTGCATAGCATCCTCTTTTTTATCTTTATTCAGCATCAGTTAGCCGGGGCGGATGGAATTCTATTCCCTGCATTTCGGCAATGCCTGACCGTCAGTCTGCGAAAAAACTATTCACAGACTGACGTTGTGCGTCATGCTATTTTAGCAGCTTAATATTTTTTAGCTTTATAGGTAAATAAAATAAAATGATTGAAAACAATTTCCGTAATGCCGCTCTTGGCATTAGCAAAGAAGACTTCAAAAAAACGGGCTATTTCTTGATAGATAAACTGGCAGATTTTTACAACACTATTGGAGAGAAACCTGTAACACCAGGAGAAACACCCAATCAAATTCGTGAAGTGCTGGGTAGCGATGTGTTACCGGAAAACGGTCAAGCTGTTTCTGCTATTTTTAAACGCACGGTTGACTTATTACTAAACCATTCGTTGTTTAACGGGCATCCAAAGTTTTTTGGTTACATCACATCTTCACCTGCACCAATTGGCGCATTGGCAGATTTACTCGCTGCTGCCATTAACCCCAATGTTGGCGCCAATATTTTAAGCCCTATGGCAACAGCCATTGAAAAGCAAACAGTAAAATGGCTGGCTGAATTTATAGGTGTTCCTGATTCGTATGGTGGTATTTTGGTAAGCGGTGGCAACATGGCAAATCTTACAGCGTTTCTTGCTGCAAGAACAGCAAAAGCTCCAAAGAATGTAAAAGAAGAAGGAATAATCAATGCCGGAAAAGAAATGCTTTTTTATTGTTCAAAAGCCACACACACCTGGATTGAAAAGGCGGCTGTTTTATTTGGTCATGGTACAAAAGCTATACGCTGGATACCTGTTGACAACAACAACAAAATGAACACACATGCTTTGGAACAACAAATTAAAAATGATATCGAAGATAAAAAACAACCTTTTCTTGTAATAGCAAATGCAGGAGATGTTAGCACAGGTGTTGTAGATAATCTTTCTGATATAGCAGCTATTTGCAAACGTTATGATTTATGGTTTCATATTGATGGTGCTTATGGAATCCCGGCTGCTGCTGTTCCGCAATACACCTCAATATTTGAAGGGATCAAGGATGCAGATTCCATTGCCCTTGACCCGCATAAATGGTTGTATGCTCCACTGGAAGCCGGATGTACGCTTGTTAAAAATCCGCAGCATTTGCCAGACACTTATAGCTCGCACCCTGTGTATTATAATTTTGATGGCAATGCAGATGAGCCATCACTAAACTATTACGAATATGGCTTTCAAAATTCAAGAGGTTTTCGGGCACTAAAAGTATGGATGGCATTGCAGCAGGTTGGCAAAAGCGGTTATATTAAAATGATTAATGAAGACATTGAACTATCCCAATATTTGTTTAGTGAAGCGCAAAACCATCCGGAGCTGGAAGCTGTAACACAGAATTTAAGCATCACCACACTTCGCTACATTCCAACAAATAATAAAGAAAGCAATACATTAAGCGAAGGCTATATAAATAGCATTAATGAGAAGTTATTAAATAAACTGCAGCAAGGTGGCAAAGTATTTTTATCAAATGCAGTAATAGACGGGAAGTATTGCTTAAGAGCCTGCATTGTAAACTTTAGAACTTCCAAAAAAGATATCAGCGAGGTGATTGACATTATAATAAATGAAGGCAGGAATGTTTGCGAGGAAATAAAAAATTGATGGAAAGGTGTTAATAGCACTATAAAAAACAGGCATCCAGATGAAACAGGAACGCATTGTTTACTTAACTATATTTTTATACGTTTGTGTAATAAGCATTTCGTGCCAGCAAACTTCAAAACAAAAACAATTGAACGAAAAAACATACACAGAACATTTTATCCACGGCTCAACTGTCAGATTACATTATTTGGATTGGGGCGGCACAGGACAGCCGCTGATCCTCATTCATGGCTTAGGTGATTCTCCTTACCTCTTTGAGGACCTGGCCAATTCATTGAAGAAAAATTTCAGGGTCATTGCATATTCAAGAAGAGGCAACTGTAAATCGCAAACTACTGATAGCAGTTACGATAATTCAATATTGGTTGCTGATCTAAAGCTTTTGATTGACAGTTTAAAGATCCCAAAAGCAAATCTCCTTGGATGGTCAATGGGTGGCAATGAGATTACCGAATTTGCGATTCAATATCCTGAACAAACGAACAAACTGATTTACTTTGAAGCTGGTTATGACTTATCGGAAGAGCCATTCAGGAAAATGCTGAATATGCTGCCCAAATCACCTTTTGCTGACAGCTCTGCTCTATCTTCTGTTGATGCATACAGGAAGTGGCACCATGGCTTTTGGTTTCCAGACATTGATTGGAATTCAACGCTGGAGTCAAACCTTCAAGCTTCAATAGTTATCAATCCTGATAACAGTATAAGAACACTTCCGGAGGATGAGGTATCTAAAATTACCTTGCAAGCCGCAATGACTTACCACCGTAATTACGATAAAGTTTCGGCCCCTGCCCTAGTCCTTTACACAAATTCATTTTTTTGTGCATCCCCAAATGATTCAGCCCTGGCTATGGCTTATAACAATTTGGAAAAGGAGATAATAGACCCCTGGCGAAAACACAGTATGAACCGTGTAAAAACTGAATTAAAAGACGCAACAATAAAAGTCCTGTCAAAAGGCTCTCATGTTTCATTAATCTTTGAGAGCAAGGATGAAATTGTTAATGCCATCAATGTTTTTCTACTTAAATAGATTTCCTATTGTAAACAGCAATGAATATAACTGCCGTTTACAATAGGATTTTTTGCCCTGCTGACTGCGGGATATACCCTGATCGCCAAATCTTTTATCAATTACAATTCAAAGCTGAACGAATCAATCTCATTTCACAACTGTCACTCGTAAGAAAGTAGCAGGTATAGAAGTAGCATCCGGATCAGGGCTTTTGTTTTGATTGTTAAACAAATTTTCCAATTCACGTTGCAGATCCGAAGCCTTACCATTTTTTTCAGCTGCATCAAAAGCATTCATCGTAGGACCATAATAACTTTTGAATGTTTCAACAAGTACTGGTGGAGGATAAGAAGCATTGAAAGTAAAAGTATCTCTGATGAATGAAATGTTTTCTTTTGCAATACCAGCATTTACAAACCGTTCAGTCACATGATCCTCCACACCCCAAAGCATAGGGCTAACAAATCCCTCTGGTGGCGGTGGTGTATAGGCAGAACTGATCTTTAATATTTGTGCTACAAGAGTCGGGTCTCCCGGTATCCAGTTTCCCATAACGATTTTTCCACCGGGACGGGTAACACGAACCATTTCCTTTGCTACATCCATTGGTTTTGATGCGAACATAGCACCAAAGATGCTCACGACGAGATCAAAACTTTCATCTTTTAATTCATGCAGATCTGCTGCGTCACCTTCCTGGAAACTGCAATTGGCAAGCCCTTCGTTTTTTGCACGGATATTTCCTGCTTCAACAAGGTTCTTCGCTATATCAACACCTAACACATTTGCGCCAAGTTTAGCTTCCGGTATTGCTGTAGTTCCATCGCCACAGCCGAGATCGAGAACCTTAAGTCCTTTGTTAACCCCCAGTTTGGCCACCAGTTCCTCTCCGCTTTCCCGCATCGTTTCGGCTATCCGGGTGAAATCACCTTTTTCCCATAATACTTTGTTTGGATTCATGCTTGTTGGTTTTAGAGTATTAAAATTAGCGGTCATAAATGAGTTCTTAGTTTTAAAACTATTCAGAACGCTATCTGCTTGAGTGGATAATATCGTTCCATGAGTACTTTATCATTTCCTTATTCTTCCAGTTTTATTTCACAGGGGGATTTATTGTTCTGCTTGGTAATATCCCTACTTTATCAGGAAGAGAGGGAACGGGGATAAGGCTTGAAATTCTCATTTCGCCCTGAAAATTAAAAAATTAATTAATAAGTCAATGTTTTCCGTTTTGCGCAAGCCCTTTATTTACTCCGGAGAATAAGCTTTGTATATTTGCAGCTTAATTTTTTATGAGCAAAAAAGGAAAAGTGCTGGTGGCCATGAGTGGCGGTATTGATAGTACCGTTACAGCCCTCATGCTCAATGATGAAGGGTATGAAGTGGTGGGCATCACCATGAAAACATGGGATTACAGCAGCAGTGGTGGTGGCAAAAAGGAAACCGGGTGCTGCAATGTAGATTCATTTAATGATGCCCGGCAGGCAGCGGTAGAGCATGGCTTTGCCCATTATATACTGGACATACGTGAAGAGTTTGGCGATTTTGTGATTGAAAATTTTGTGGATGAATATATCGCAGGCCGCACACCCAATCCCTGTGTGCTTTGCAACACACATATTAAATGGCGTGCGTTATTGAAAAGAGCTGATGCATTGGGCTGTGATTATATCGCAACGGGGCATTATGCAAAAGTGCGTCAGCATGATAACGGAAGGTTTGTAGTGAGCAAAGCAATTGATGATACAAAAGATCAGAGTTATGTGTTGTGGGGTTTGCAACAGGATTTGCTTAGCAGAACATTATTGCCTCTTGGGCCATACAGGAAAACACAGATAAGACAAATGGCGCATGACTACGGCTATCCTGAACTGGCTAAGAAAAACGAGAGCTATGAAATCTGTTTTGTTCCTGATAATGATTACCGTGGCTTTTTAAAAAGAAGAGTAGAGGGCCTGGAAGAAAGAGTGGCGGGTGGAAATTTTATTGATAAACACGGAAAAATTTTAGGCACACATAAAGGCTATCCTTTTTATACTATCGGGCAACGCAAAGGATTGGACATTGCTTTTGGTAAACCTGTTTTTGTAACGAAAATTGATCCCGATAACAACACCGTGATGCTCGGCGATGAAGAAGACCTCGAACAAAATGAAATGGTAGTTGGCAAATTGAATTTGATTAAATACGATTTCATTTCTTCCGGCATGGAAGCAACAACAAAAATCCGCTACAAGGATACAGGTGCGCTGTCAAATATCTATCCTGACACTTCGCTTATGCTCAGTGGAACGATGAAAGTGAGGTTTTATGAACATGTAAAAGGGATTGCCCCGGGTCAAAGTGCTGTGTTCTATGAGGGAGATGATGTCATCGGTGGTGGCATTATACAAAGAGGCCAACTAGTCTGATTCTCAGGCAATAAAGTTTTAAGCCATACGTTTTGAAGCGGGGAAACTATATTTCCCCGCTTTTTGTTTCTATTTTTAGGCAGCACACCGACCATGAAAACAGTATTAAACCGAACAATTCTTGCTTCCATAAATACAGAAAAACCACTTATGAGATTCAGGCCCCTGAAAATATTCGGCTTTATTATCATCATTGCCTCTATAGTTTCTTCCTGCTCGGATAAAACCCAACAGTTTGAAACCGAATTGCTGACAGACTATATGCCCCTCGCCCCGGGCAAATACATTACCTACCGGGTGGACTCATTAGTATTCACTGATTTTGGGCGCACCACCGAGATTCATAAATCACAACAAAAACATGTGATAGATGCACAGGTGACGGATAACCTGGGCAGACCTTCATGGAGAGTATTTCGTTATACCCGTGATTCTGTCAATACCAGCTCATGGACTGCTGCCCAACCCTGGATAGCCAATGGATCTTATTTAATTACCGTTTTGCCTAACGAGATAGAAGTGATAGAAGATAATCTTCGTTTTGTAAAACTGCATGCGCCAATCAAAGAAGGCTATACCTGGAAAGGCAATAGCTATCTTCCTTTTAACCCTTATGATTATATCAGCACTAATAATAGTTATGACGATGGGTTAGCCGACTGGGATTATGTTTATGACAGCTTTGATCCTTCCATTGTTTATAAAGGAAAAACGTATACAGATGTTTGGACAGTAGAAGCTGCTGATGAAGCCTATAACGTTCCTGTTACTCTCCCCGATTCTTATGGCTCACGAATCCGGTCAGTAAATAAATATTCCAAAAACATTGGACTCGTTTACCGTGAACATGAACTCTGGGAATACCAACCCAACACGGGTCAGCCGGGAGGTCCCTTTAAAACCGGGTTTGGCATCACCATGTGGATGATTGATCACAATTAGGTTTATCATTATTTGGCTAAATTTGGGTTTGGCAAAAAAGTCAGGACCAGATGAAAAAAATTCTATCGTTTCTTATTGCAATTTTTTTATTGGTCGCATCATCGGAAGCCCAATTTTCCCGTTACCTGGTAAAACTTAAAAACAAAGGCGGCACTTCATTTACGTTAGCTAACCCTTCACAATATTTGTCGGCAAGAGCTATTGACAGAAGAATAAGATATGCTATTGCAATAGACAGCACTGATCTTCCAGTTACACCAGCTTATATCACTCAAATCGATAACGTTGCCAATGTAACCATATTGAATGCTTCCAAATGGCTGAATTCGGTTTCTATTTTGACTACTGATGCCAACGCTATCACTACTATCAGCAGTTTACCCTTTGTAGAAACCGTAGTTGGTATTGCGGCAAGAACCGTAACTACTGATAATAACAATTCCCGTAAAAAATTTGCCGGGGAAAATATAATTACTCCCCTGCTACCCGCTGCAAGAGTTACAACAGATTTTTACAGTTATGGCACGAATGCTTATAACGAGATTCACCTGCATAATGGTGAATTCTTACATAACATTGGATTGCGTGGACAAGGAATGCAGATCGCCATGCTTGATGGTGGCTTTTTTAACTATACTACTTTAAAGGCTTTTGATAGTGTGAATATAAACGGCCAGGTGTTAAGCACTTGGGATTTTGTAGACCGGCAGGCAAGTGTAGTGGAAGACGATTCGCATGGCATGATGTGTTTTTCTACCATTGCTGCTAATATACCCGGACAGTTTGTAGGTAAAGCACCGAAAGCCAGTTTTCATTTATACCGGACAGAGGATGTAGTTACTGAGTATGTAATAGAAGAACATAACTGGGCTTGCGCCGCGGAGAGAGCTGATAGCGCCGGTAGTGATATTATTTCTTCCTCGCTTGGTTATACAACCTTTGATCTTCCGGGTGCTGATCATCCTTATGCCGATCGCAATGGAAACATTGCAATGATCACGATAGCAGCAGATCTTGCTGCTAAAAAAGGTATTCTTGTTTTTAATTCGGTTGGAAATATTATTGATGCGTCTACGCAATTCTTAAGCCCTCCTGCTGATGGTGATAGTGTAGTGGCGGTGGGTTCTGTAAATACAAGCGGAGTAGTGGCAGGCAGCTCCTCCTATGGTCCTTCGGCTGACGGGCAAATAAAACCTGATGTTGCTTCTGTGGGTGTGCTGGCCGTCGTGCAATCAACTAGTAATACCATTGGTGTTTCCAGCGGAACTTCTTTTGCATGCCCGAATATGGCGGGATTAGCTACCTGTTTATGGCAGGGATTTCCAGAATACAACAACATGAAGATGGTGAAAGCTATACAACAGGCAGGCAGCATAGTTGCATCACCCAATGACAGGATCGGTTATGGAATACCCAATATGAAACTTGCCTTCGGCAGGTTATTAACTGAGTATGCAACTTCATCTGCGACATTCAATGCTTGTAAAGTAACATTGAGTTGGCAAACAAAAGATGTGGGAGCTATGAAATTTGAGATCGAAAGAAAAGCACCGGGAGAAACCATTTTTACAAAAGTTGGCGAGATGAACCCACAGGCAGGAACTGTTCTCGCCATGCATAGTTATCAATTTGAAAATACATTGACCAATGGATTAACTGGTATATTCTCGTACCGGATACGCCAGATCATTGACACGGCAACAGCCGCTGCATTTGCGGATGCGTATATTGATACGGCTACTGTAACGGTCAATGCAGGATGTTTCCCTACCGGCACCGGCAATCCTGATCCGGATAAAGTAAATGTGATGGTGTTTCCAAATCTTACCAGTAACAGCACGGTAATGTTGGTAATTGAAACTCCTTATGCCATTACTACTATGCCAATAGCCGTGTATGATACAAAAGGCAGGCTGGTATTGCAATTAAAAAAATCAAAGATTGCAGGTCGCACCACGATCGATCTGCCGGTTGATAAACTATCCAAAGGAAAATATTATATAAAGGTGATGAGCGGGCAAAAAATGATCGGCACGACTGAGCTGATCAAATTATAATGGACGACGCAATAAAGCGGCAAACATAGTGTCAGCTTTTTTATCATAACCTTTCAGCAATTCCATTTTCACCAGCTCAAGATTGTATTGATTTTTTATAAACTCAACATTCTCTTCATTCTCTTTTTTAAATACGGAGCAGGTAATGTAAAGGAGATGTCCGCTTTTTTTAAGTTGAGGGATCACATTTGAAATAATCTTTTTTTGCAAGGCAGCATACTCAGCAATTTTGTTTTCATTAAAATAAAACAACTGTTCGGGGGTACGGCTCCAGGTGCCGCTACCTGTGCAGGGCACGTCAGCTATGATCAAATCGAATGGTGAGGAGTGAAAAGTAAATGATGAATGAGCAAGGTCAGCGACAACACTTTTATAGTTACGAATGCCAGCTTCGGCAAATCGTTTTTTCAGGTTGACAAGAATGGATTCCCTGATATCTGAAACGGTAAGATCAATATACGGGTAAAGATCATAAAGCATAATAGACTTACCACCGCTGGCTGCGCAGCAATCCCAAACCTTATCTGCGGACCCAGGGTTTAGTGACACTAAGAACTTTGCTACTTGTTGCGAATTATAATCCTGCACAACAATTTCTTTGTTCAGGTCAACAGCGGTATCAATCTTTGATGCATTGGATAAAGCGATACAATCATCTTTTATTATTTTTAAATCAATTCCGGCTTCCTGTAATTTTTGTATAACAATTTCTTTACTTCCCGGTCGTGCCCGGAGAAAGAGATCAGGTTGAATAAGAAAAGAGTTATTAAATTTTTCATGATCAATCCCTTCGCTTAATTCGTCCTTCCATGGAAATATCTCCAAACGTTGAAGGCCAAGTATTACTTTTTTTCCCGTTACGCTTGCTGTTGTTTTTACATTCCATTCCGGTCTTAGTGCAGCAAGCATTTCATTTGGACCAGCAGTGCAAAGAAAAAGACCGGATAATATTTGCTCTTCAATGGGCAACGACGAAATGGCTTTACCTAACCTGAAATAACAATAGCAGAGATGACTGATCTGTTTCCTGTCTTTGGATCCATATTTTTTATCAGCTGCAAAGAATTTTTTAAGGAATAAAGCAAATGGTTGATCCCCCTTGTATTGATCAAGAAGCTGGGTTGAACTATTCAAGTATGAATGGAACCGGCTCATTTCTTTAAGATAAAAAAACGGCCTGCAAAAATATGCGGCCGCCTTGAAATTGTTTTTATATAAATTTTTTATTGATAATAGTAAGTGCCAGTGGTGATAGCATTGCCAGGTTGTATGATTGACGTGGCAGTTAATGGTTTATTTGCAGCATTATAAGTATAAGTGGTGGTGTAATTTTGAGCCGTTGATCCTGTAGCCGTAATAGTGCTTTTAAGAGGATTGTTCGAAGAAAAGAAAAAGGGTGAACCTAAAACAAATGCTTCGTAACCGAAATAAATCGGGGACGCCTTACTGTCGTATTGGTCGTAAGTAAACGTTTCAACCAGGGTATAACCAGGAGTGCTGGCATCATACGAGTAATACTTTATAGAAGCAAGGTTATTGCCGCTGTAAGTATATTCCACCTTTTGATATTCTTCATAAGCTCCCCCAACATCTGTAAATGATCGCTCTGAACTTACTTTACCCGCAGCATCATAAGCAAGAGCTACACTATCCTTCAGCACTATAACCACCAAATCAAAACTGGTAACCTTCGATGTGTATTTCCCGCCATTATACCCGACCACGGTAATGGCACTGTCTACTCCTGCCTGCTGGTAGACATCACTTTTTATAATTACCCGCTGAATGATCCCCTGCGAATTTCGTTCGGCTCTCTCATTTATTTCAGCAGATTGGCCATTACTTAAAGTAAAAAAATCCAATGTCGTCAATTTTTTGGCTGCATTATAACCAAATGAAATACTTGAAGAATCTGATCCGGATTTTGAAACCAATTTAGTGAGGAGGTCACCGCTGCCCGTTCCACTGCCACTGCCATTTGAAAAACCAGCTTCTTTCTGACAGGCAGTTAATAAAAAAACACAAGAAACAACTAAGCCGAAAAAAATAATTTTCATAAGCAGGTCAAAGTTTATAAAGAAAGATAAAACAAATTTATACCCCCAGCAATGTTTTTACCGGGTCTTTACCGATCAGCAATTGTTCAGGGTTTTCCAGTAATTCTTTTACCCTTACTAAAAAGCTGACAGATTCCCTTCCATCAATAATGCGGTGATCATAACTCAACGCCAGGTACATCATCGGTTTTACAACCACCTGGCCATTTACCACCATCGGACGTTCCTGTATCTTATGCATTCCCAAAATAGCGCTTTGCGGAATATTAATGATCGGCGTACTCATCAATGAGCCAAACACTCCTCCATTGGTAATCGTAAATGTTCCACCGGTTAATTCTTCAGCAGTTAATTTACTTTCTTTTGCTTTGTTGGCCAGCTCAATTACTTTCTTTTCAATATCAGCCATTCCCAGGCTTTCTACATTCCGGATCACAGGCACCGTTAATCCACGCGGAGTGCTTACAGCAATACTGATATCCGCGTAATCGTGGTATACCAACTGGTCACCATCGATATACGCATTCACCGAAGGCCATTCAGCCAGTGCAACTGCACAGGCTTTGGCAAAAAAGCTCATGAAGCCTAAACCTACTCCATGTATTTCTTTAAACTTGTCTTTGAATTTGGTTCTTATTTCCATGATGCGGCTCATATCCACTTCATTAAAAGTGGTGAGCATCGCTGTCGTATTTTTTGCTTCGACTAATCTTCTTGAAATTGTCTTCCGAAGATTACTCATCTTTTCCGTCCTTATATTCCGGCTAAATAATTCAGCACCGGCAAATGCTTTTTTACCGGGATTAGATAAAGCTGCCAGCACATCATCCTTCATGATCTTTCCCTGGTAGCCGGAAGGAGTAACTGTTTTAGGATCCAATTTTTTATCTGCAATGATAGCAGAAGCAACAGGTGTTGCTTTTATATCGTTAGCTTCTGCTATTACAGGTGTTGATGAGGCTTCTTCTTTTTTAGCAGGAGCTTCTTTCTTCTCGTCCTTCTTTTCTGCTGCTACAGTTCCATTACCATTACCTGAGGGTTTGGCAGCAGATTCATCAATACTTGCCAGCAAATCTCCAATCTTCAGAGTATCTCCTTCCTGTGCAGATGTCTTTAATATACCAGCCTTTTCAGCATTTACTTCAAACGTAGCTTTTTCACTTTCCAGTTCGGCGATCACTTCATCTCTTTCTACATAGTCACCATCTTTCTTATTCCATTTCAACAAGGTGACTTCACTGATGGACTCTCCTACTGTTGGTACTTTTATATCAATCATAATATGAGTTTCTGGTTTGTAGTTTTAGTTTATTGTTATGAACGATAAACGAACAATGAACTAGATCGAAAATGCTGTTTCAATGATCTCAGCTTGCTCCTGCTGGTGAACTTTATTATAGCCTGTTGCGGTTGATGCTGAAGGCTGGCGGCTGATCACTCCGTAATTAATGCTTTTCAAATTCATTTGCAGGAAAGAAGCAGCTCCCATGTTCAGCGGTTCTTCCTGCACCCAGAACCAAGTGGCTTTGCTATATTTTTTATATAAAGCTTCCAGTTGTTTATACGGTAATGGATATAGCTGTTCCACCCGGATGATAGCAATATCATTCCTGTTTTCTTTTTGCTGGCGCTCGGCCATATCAAAATAGATCTTTCCACTACAGAATAAAACTTTTTTAACTTTCGGCACATCAACAAATGAATCATCGATCACTTCTTTGAATCCACCGTTGGTAAATTCATCCATGGTTGAATAACTACCGGTATGACGCAGGTTGGCTTTGGGGGCAAAATTGATCAGCGGCTTGCGGAAAGGCCATGCCAGTTGCCTTCTTAATACATGAAAGAAATTAGCCGAAGTCGTTATATTCGTTACTATCATATTCAGCTCTGCACATTGCTGCAGAAATCTTTCCATTCTTGCGCTGCTATGTTCCGGGCCTTGTCCTTCATAACCGTGAGGCAACAACATTCCTACTCCCGTCATCCTGTTCCACTTTTGTTCGCCTGCTGAAATGAACTGGTCGATCATTGTTTGAGCGCCATTTACGAAATCACCAAACTGAGCTTCCCACAAAGCCAGCGAATTCGGCGTAGCCAATGAATACCCATATTCAAAACCCAACACACCATATTCACTCAATAAAGAATTATATATTCTGAATTTTCCTGTTGCACCCGGTACATTACTTAGCCGGTTATGAGGCTTATCTGTATTCTCATCTCTTAATACGGCATGCCGGTGAGAGAAAGTGCCTCTTTGCACATCCTGTCCGCTCATTCTTACATCCTTTCCATCCAGTAACAAGCTGCCGTAGGCCAACAGCTCACCAGTGGCCCAATCCACCTTGTGTTCCGTATCGAACAACTTTATTTTATCCTGTAATATTTTTTCTACTTTTCGCAGCGGTTTGAAATCAGCAGGCCACTGCATCAAGGCATCAAATACTTTTTTAAAATTCTCCTGGCTGATGGCGGTATAAGGCGACTGATCAAAATCTTCATCTGTTGCGTGACGTAAACTTTTCCAGGCCAGTTCGGGTTGCTGATACTTATACGGCAATGGATTTTGTTTTACCTCATCCAACCGTTCCTGCAGATCTGCCCAGAATTTTTTCTCCATTTCTTTGGCCAGTTCCTGTGCATCTGCTTCACCGTTCTCCAATAAAAATTTTACATATACTTCTCTCGGGTTGGGATGTTTATCGATCAACGCATACAAATGAGGTTGGGTGAATTTAGGATCATCTCCTTCATTATGTCCATGCTTGCGATAGCAAACCATATCAATAAAAACGTCACTATTAAATTCCTGGCGATAGCGGGTTGCAATCTCTGCACATCTTACCACAGCTTCCGGGTCATCACCATTCACATGAAAAACCGGTGCTTGAATAGCAGCAGCTAAGGAGGTGCAATAGTCAGAACTCCGTGCATCATCAAAATCTGTGGTGAAACCGATCTGGTTATTGATAACAAAATGAATAGTACCCCCGGTATAAAAACCCTTAAGGTTGCTCATCTGCAACACTTCATAAACGATGCCCTGTCCCGCTACTGAAGCATCACCATGAATCAGGATAGGAAGTATTTTATCAAAATCACTTTCATATAAAACATCGGCCTTTGCTCGTGCAAAACCTACTACTACCGGATCTACCGCTTCCAGGTGTGAAGGATTGGGCATCAATTTCAGGTGAATTGTTTTTTTAGTAACCGTTTCCAATTCACTGCCATACCCCATGTGATACTTTACATCACCACTACCCATGGTTTGATCCAATTTCGCAGTGCCTTCAAACTCGCTGAAGATCTGCTCATAGGTTTTACCCATGATATTAGCCAGCACATTCAATCTTCCGCGATGTGCCATACCAATCACTACTTCCTGCACATCATGATCGGCGCCGGTATTGATAATAGCATCCAATGCAGGTATCGTTGTTTCTCCGCCTTCCAATGAAAATCTTTTCTGACCCACATATTTTGTATGGAGAAATTTTTCAAACATCACCCCCTGGTTCAATTTCTCCAGTATGCGTTTCTTTTTTTCTAATGGCAATGGATCAGAAAATTTCTTTTCCATTTCCTCCGTCAGCCAGTTTACTTTTTGCTGGTTGCTGATATACTTGAATTCAATACCCACATGATGGGCATATACTTTTTGCAGTTTATCTAAAATAGTAGCAAGTGAAGTAGCGCCTATTCCGATACGTTCGCCTACCTGGAAAGTTTTAGTAAGATCTTCTTCCGTCAAACCAAAGAAAGAAAGATGCAGGTTCGCATCACGATCTTTTCGTTCCCGGATAGGGTTTGTTTTAGCGATCAGGTGGCCTTTGTTGCGGTAACCAAGAATCATCCGGTAAGCCCCCAGTTCTTTTTTCCAGTTGCTATCTTTTGTTTCTGCAGACGCTGCTTTTTGCTTTGCAGGCTCTGTCATTGTTTTAGCAGCACCATTCGCCTCTGTTTTTCCATTACCGATTGCAAAATCAAATCCTTCGAAAAATTTTTTCATTTCAGGATCTACGCTATTCGGGTCGTTTAAAAAGTCACGATAGAGGTTTTCAATAAACTCCGGGTGGGAACTGGT
>DASVOE010000119.1:0-10756 GCA_036383515.1 Chitinophagaceae bacterium
ACCTGTTGTTTCCAAATCAGATGCGATATCTGAATCTATACTCGCAATGACGGTGCAGAGCAATACAAGAAACCAGTTGCAGATAACGGAGTTTGCCAACAATGTGCTGGTAGAAAGATTGCAAACCATTCCCGGTGTAAGCGGCACACAGATATGGGGTGAAAAGAAATATGCGATGCGGATCTGGATAGACCCCGGTAAACTGGCAGCTTATAATATAACAGCCGGCGATGTGCAGGCTGCATTGCAAAAAGAAAATGTGGAGTTGCCCTCCGGTAAAATTTCAGGTAACACCACCGAGTTGACCGTAAGAACATTTGGCCGCCTGAATACCGAAGAAGAGTTCAATAATATCATTATAAAGAATGTGAATGGTGCTGAGGTAAAAATAAAAGATATTGGTGAAGCGGTACTGGGTCCCGAAAATGAAGAAACTGTTTTAAAAAGTGGTGGCGTCCCCATGATAGGATTGGCTATTATTCCCCAACCCGGTTCCAATTATGTATCCATTTCTGATGAGTTTTTCAAACGACTGGAACAGATAAAAAAAGACGTACCCGAAGATATCAAGATCAATATCGCACTGGATCAGACCAAGTTTATTAAAAAATCCATTGTGGAAGTGAAGGAAACACTGATGATCGCCTTTTTACTGGTGGTGATGATCATTTATCTTTTCTTCCGCGACTGGATCATTGCCATCCGACCGTTGATTGATATTCCTGTTTCGCTGATCGGCGCTTTCTTTATCATGTACCTGATGGGTTTTACCATCAATGTGCTTTCACTACTCGCCATTGTATTGGCAACTGGATTAGTGGTGGATGATGGAATTGTGGTGACAGAGAATATTTATAAGAAGATGGAGAAAGGAATGAACAAATGGCAGGCGGCTGTAGAAGGATCTAAAGAAATTTACTTTGCCGTTATTGCCACTTCAATTACGCTTGCAGTAGTGTTTTTGCCTATTATCTTTTTACAGGGTTTTGTAGGAAGACTATTCCGTGAGTTTGGAATTGTAGTGGCCGGAGCTGTGCTGATCTCTGCATTTGTATCCCTTACGTTAACACCGGTATTGAACGTTAAGCTGGCAAGAAAAAATCATAAACATTCCTGGTTTTATAATAAGACAGAACCTTTTTTCCGTTGGATGGAAAATAGTTACCAGGCTGCGTTAAAACGATTCATGCAGGTGAGATGGGTGGCTTTAATCCTGGTGGCAATTTGCGGAGCCATTATCTTTTTAATTGGAGGCGGTCTGCAATCTGAGTTAGCACCCATGGAAGACCGCAGCCAGTTCCGTTTATCATTAACTGCACCAGAAGGCACTTCGTTTGATGCCATGGATAAATATGTAGACAGGGTGAGCAACTTCATTCTTGATTCTGTTCCCGAAAAAGAAGTGGTATTCAGTGTAACATCACCGGGCTTCACCGGTTCAGGAAATGCCAATACTGGTTTTGTAAGAGCTACCCTGGTTCCGCCCAACGAAAGAAAAAGAACCCAGAAAGAAATTGTGGACATGGTGAATCGTAACCTTCCCAAATTCAATGAAGGTCGTGCCTTTGCCATAGAAGAACAAACGATCTCAGTGAATCGCCGCGGCGGTCAACCTGTTTCTTTCGTAATACAGAATAACGATTTTGAAAAACTAACACAAATACTTCCAAAATTTTTGGAAGCAGCCCGTCAAAGTAAAGTGTTAATGAATGCAGATGTAGATCTTAAATTCAATAAACCGGAATTAAGGGTTGAGATCGACCGGTTGAAAGCGGCAGAACTCGGTGTAAGTGTAAGTGATATTTCTGAAACATTGCAAATGGCTTATAGTAATCGTCGCCTTGGTTATTTTACCAAAGATGGTAAGCAATACCAGGTAATGGGACAGGTGGCCCGTAATGACCGTGATGATCCGAATGATCTTAAAGTTTTGTTTGTACGTAATAACCGTAATGAATTGATCAGCCTTGATAACCTGGTTTCTGTTTCTGAATCCAACACACCGCCTACGATCTATCACTTCAACCGGTATAAATCAGCAACGATCTCTGCAGGTCTTCAACCCGGTTTCACCATTGGTGATGGCATTGCTGAAATGAATAAGATCGCCAGTAAATTAGTGGATGAAACCTTTACCACTTCTCTTTCAGGTTCATCCCGAGATTTTGCAGAAAGCAGCAGCAACACAAGTTTCGCTTTCCTGTTAGCTCTCGCCCTGATCTTTTTGATCCTTGCCGCACAATTTGAAAGTTTTATTGATCCGTTGATCATCATGTTCACCGTGCCGCTGGCAATTGCCGGCGCCGTATTATCCTTGTGGGTATTTGGTCATACATTGAATATCTTTTCGCAGATCGGAATGATCATGCTGATAGGGTTGGTGACCAAGAATGGAATATTGATCGTAGAGTTTGCCAACCAGAACCGGGAAAAAGGAATGAAAAGAAGAGAAGCTGTGATCTTTGCGGCTACGCAAAGGCTTCGCCCTATATTAATGACAAGTCTTGCTATGTCATTGGGTGCACTGCCGCTCGCATTGTCATTAGGAGCCGCAGCTACCAGCCGTATACCATTAGGAATTGTAATTGTGGGTGGCGTCCTGTTCTCGTTAGTGTTAACCTTATTTGTAATACCAGCTATGTATTCTTTCCTTTCTTCTGCCCATAAAAAAAGTGAGATAGATGAAATGCTGCACCAAACCCCTGCCGAAACAATTGAAACCACTGCAGCACATGCTTAAAAGTTTATTCGTATGACAAGGATGAAAAAAATTCTCTTACCATTTCTGTTGATCGTATCACTTTCCTCATCAGCGCAGCAAATGCTGACACTGGAAGAAGCTATTGCCACCGCATTGAATAATAATTATGATATACAATTGTCCAGGAATGATTCGATGGTGGCAGCGCTGGATTATTCTTATCGTAATGCTATCTTTTTACCAAGGCTGAATGGAACCGTTGGTAATACATGGACACGGAATAAGCAAAACCAGGAATTCAGTAATGCTACAAAGAGAGAAGGGAAAGTAAAAACCAATAACCTGTCGGCCTCTCTAAATCTTAACTGGACCCTGTTTGATGGTTTAAAAATGTTTGCAACAAGAGATAAAGCGGAAGAACTGATCAGGCTTGGCGAATTGGGTATCAAAAACCAGGTGATCAACACTGTGGCAGCGGTCGTCAATACTTATTATAATATTGTGCGGCAAAAACAACAGCTAAGGGCTATTGAAGAGCAGATGTCCATCAGCCAGACAAGAGTGAATCTTGCTGAACGCAAGTTGGATATTGGTGTAGGCACCAAACCAGATGTATTGCAAAGTAAAGTAGACCTGAATGCACAAAAAGCTTCCCAACTGGAACAACAAACATTGATCGCTCAATTGAAAGAACAACTGAACCAGGTGATGAATGTAAAACAAACGGCCGGCTATGAAGTGGCCGACTCCATTCCTTTAAATACCACAATGGCATTAGGAGATGTGCAGGCTGGCATTGAAAACAGTAACCCCCTGTTGCAGATTAGCAAAAAAAGTATTGATATAGCCGGCTTCACATTGAAAGAAAGAAGAGCCGAACGTTTTCCTGTTGTTTCTTTTAACTCAGCCTACAATTTTTCAAGAACCAATAATGACGTAGCGTTGAATCCTGCCTTACCCATTTTTAATCAGAATAAAGGATTGAATTATGGTGTTTCCGCTACGATACCGATCCTCAATAATTTTAATACCCGGCGACTTATAAAACAGGCGCAACTGGATATTCAATACCAGCAATTGGTATATAATAATCAACGATCGCAACTCGATCTTTCTGTGATCAATGCTTTTAAAGAATACGAGCAACAGAAAAAAGCGCTGGCACTCGAAGAAGAAAATATATTACTGGCAAAAGAAAATGTAACTATTGCGCTGGAGGTATACCGGCTCGGCGCTTCTACTATCATCCAGTTACGGGAAGCACAGAAGAGCCTGGAAGATGCATATAACCGGCTGATCGCTGCCCGGTATAATACTAAACTTGCAGAAACTGAATTGCTTCGCCTTAAAGGTGACCTGGTAAAATAGTTCGTAGTTTATAATTTGTTGTTTGTAGTTATTTTTGGTACAAACTTTATTTTATGGCTACAATTCAAAAATTTGAAGAATTAAGTATCTGGCAAAAAGCCCGGTTTTTAAGTCAAAAAATTTACCCGCTTACTTTTAAGGAACCCATATCACTTGATTTCCGGCTTAAGGACCAGTTAAGGGGAAGTTGTGGTTCTATCATGGATAACATTGCAGAAGGGTTTGACAGGGGCAGCAAAAACGAATTCGTCAATTCATTAACGATTGCTAAGGGTGAAACGGCTGAACTTAAATCACAGCTTTATCGTTCTTTGGATACTAAATACATTACGCAGGAAACGTTTACAGAATTGTATAGCTTAGCTGATGAATTAACAAAGATGTTGACTGGATTTATTAAATACCTGAATAAATCTAAAATAAAAGGCCAGAAATTTAAAAACAGATCCAAAGATGAGTGAATTACAAACCACCAACCACCAACTACAAACTCCTCATGTTGGCATAATCATGGGCAGCGACAGCGACTTACATGTGATGCAGGCTGCATCGGATATATTGAAACAATTTGATATTGCGCATGAAGTAACAGTGGTCTCCGCACACCGAACCCCTTTACGAATGGTAGAGTATGCACAAAAAGCAAAAGAAAGAGGATTGAAAGTGATCATTGCCGGTGCGGGTGGCGCAGCTCATTTACCGGGTATGGTAGCTTCTATTACTCCCCTCCCTGTTATTGGTGTTCCTATACGGTCTTCCAATTCAATTGATGGCTGGGATTCTGTGTTGTCCATTTTACAAATGCCAAATGGCGTTCCTGTTGCCACCGTAGCATTAAATGCGGCAAAGAATGCCGGTATCCTCGCTGCAGAAATTATCGGCACTTCGGATGAAACTGTTTCAACAAAAGTAATGGAGTATAAGAATTCGCTCAATAACGAAGTGATTGAGAAAGTGAAACAACTGAAGAAGGATGGTTGGGAGAATACGTTTGATTGATCCAACACCACATAGGAGCATAGAAACATAGACTAACACATAGATAAGTGAGGATAACAAAAAAATATTTGACGGAGCTCACCTATAAAGTTATTGGATGCGCCATTGAAGTGCATAAGCATCTTGGCCCCGGTTTAATAGAAAGTGTTTATGAAAAATGTTTTTTGAAAGAACTAACGATACAAGGTTTAGCTTTCAAAAATCAGCTATGGGTGCCTGTTCAGTATAAAGGATTAGAACTTGATACGGAGTTGAGATTAGATGTGCTGGTGGAAGATATGTTATGTGTAGAATTGAAAGCGCAACAGGGCTTGTTACCAATTCATGACGCCGTTCTGCTGTCTTATATGCAAATGCTGCAAAAACCAAAAGGTATCCTGGTTAATTTTCATTGTGTAAATATTTTCAAGGAAGGTCAGAAAACCTTAGTCAATAACCTTTTTTCTTTGCTACCTGAAGAATGATGAAAAATAATCTACCATCCTATGTTTCTATGTGCCTATGTGGTTCAAGGTTGTGGATTAAAATTTTCACACTGTCAGTAATTCTTGTTTCCTGCAATAATACCCACCTGCTAAAAGAAATAAAAAAACTTGATCACTACCCTTCCGCATCCGGGATAGAATATTTCAACAAACAATTTTTTGTTATCGGTGATGATGCCAATGATCTCCTTGTACTGGACAGCAATTTCAATATAGCTGATTCAATCAGTATCTATTCCTTTCCAAAAAAACGAATTCCGAAAACAATTAAACCCGATCTTGAATCCATCCTGCTAACAAGGGATGGAAAATTGTTGTTGCTGGGTTCAGGATCTTTGTCGCCTTATCGTAATGTATGTTGGTTGATCGATCCGATCACTAAAGAAAAAGACAGCACCCCGTTAGATACTTTTTACCAGCGTTTAAAATATAACGGCATAACAGAAATCAATATTGAAGGAGCGACTTCCATTCCCGGTTCTATTATCTTATCCAACAGGGGTCATAAAGCCTATCGCAGAAACTATCTTGTATTTACCAATAGTCATTTCTGGAATAACCAGCAAGAAGCGCCGATTGATCTGATACTTATTGGCAGCAATCCGGATACAGCTGAATTCAATGGAATTTCCGGTATAAGCTATGCACCAAAATCTGACCGGCTGATCATGACAGTTTCAACTGAAAACACCAGCAGCGCATACGATGACGGTACAATTGGTAAGAGTTACCTCTGGATCGTCAACAGTATTTCTTCCAAAAAAAGGTGGAAGTCGATTAATCCTAACCAGGTCATTGACCTCAATGCTGTTGATGCCCGGTTTAAAGGACAAAAGATCGAATCCGTTTGCGTGGTCAAAGAAACGAAGCACTTTCTTCATCTTGTGCTGGCTGCTGATAATGATGATGGCAGCAGTACTCTCTTTAAAGTTTTAGTGGAAAAGAATTAACGCTACCCTTATAGGATAAATTCTATAAAACCTCCTCGTGCAAATAAGTTCCGGGTACAATAGGAATCAATTTTAAAAATCTGTACTTTACCCGGATAACTAACAACCTGCAATGAGAATATTTTTTGCCATCATACTATTTCAACTATTAAGTCCAATCGTTGCAGGTCAAACTCCGCTTAAATGGCGGGATACCACTATCACAGGTCCTCAAACTTTTGCTATGGTGGTGGGTATTTCAAAATATAAATTCGTCAGGCCGCTTGTCTATGCAGATAAAGATGCTGAGCTATTCAGAGATTATTTAAGATCACCTGCTGGCGGAAGCGTAAAAGATGATAACCTGTTTTGCCTGTTGAATGAAAATGCCATCAGTTCCAATTTCTGGGGCAAGGGGTTTCAATGGCTGAAAGCAAAACGGCTGCAACGGGGTGACCGGCTTTTTATTTATCTCGCCGGTCATGGCGATGCCATCGATGAAGACCAGTTCTTTTTCCTGAGTTATGATTGTAATCCACATGGCGATAAAAATAATTATCTCGCCGGCGGAGTGATCCAGTTATTTAATCTCAAAAAAAAGATAGCTGCTGAAACAGCCAAAGGAGTGGATGTTTTTTTTATCATGGATGCCTGCCGGTCTAATGAATTACCAGGAGGGTTGCCCGGTCAAAATTTTTTGAATACAGCCATCACCGAAAAAAGAGCTGGTGAAATCATCATGCTCGCCACAGGAGCCGGGCAGGAATCGTTGGAAGATGCTTCAATAGGAAATGGGCATGGGTTATTCACTTACTACCTGGTGGATGGTCTCACTGGTATTGCTGATTCAATAGGCATACCGGATAACCGGGTTAGTTTCCAGGAAATACAAACCTATGTTACCCGCAATGTTCCTTCGGTGGCTGAACAACGTTTCCGTCGTAAACAAGATCCTTATTTCTGCTGCAATGAAAACAGTGATAAAGTAGTAGGTATTGTGGATACAGCCTACCTGCAAAAATGGTTACAACAAAAACGATCGCAGCATAAAGGAACCGGAAGCTCTTTCTATGGAAACACGATAGATAGAAAACAAGTAGCATCAGCGGATACTTCCCTGCTTGAATTGTATGACCGTTTTTATAAAGCAATAAAAAATAAGCAGCTTACCGGGAATAATTCAGCAGAATATTATTACCAGCGAATGAACGCTAAATTTCCTAATGACGGATATACGCTGGATGCGAAATCAACTTTAGCAATTGAGTTCATCAATTTTTCAGAAGCAACAGTATCGTCCTATATGGGTTGTAATGATGCCGGGGCTGTTCCGAATTTTGCAGATGCCGGAAGCCGGCTTCAAAAAGCGATTGTATTGCTGAATGATGATGCACCTGATTATACCAACTCCTTAAAAGCAAGATTGTATTTTTTAAATACAAGTGGCAATATTTCTTCTGCTGTAGCTTTTCAAAATGGGTATGCTGCTCATGCGCTTGATCCGGGTGCGGCTTATATTCTTAACAGGCTTGCAGAATTACACCTGGCTGATAACCGGGCCGACAGCGCTTTATTCTACGCACAAAAAGCGATACAACTGGCTCCCAATTGGAAATGTCCTTATACTGTCTTATCTCTTGTCTATAATAAACTCCAGTTACATGATTCAGCAAAAAAATATCAAAAAAGGTCAGTAGCGCCTGATCCGTCATTATCGTTGGACACAGCACGGTCATCTAAAACAAGTAAAAGAAAAATCCCATTAGGAATAGTTGCGGGTGTTGGATACGATAACATGCATCTCCCCTATTCCAACTGGAAACAAAGGAATATTGATTACAAGGATAGTCTTAACAGCATTACTGCAAAAGGGGCATTTAAGTTTGAATTGGGTTTGTTTACGCAATTCTCAATCAGTGAAGCAGTGGACTGGAGACCTTCACTACTCCTGTCGTTTGAAAAAGCAGATATTATTTACAACCGGAAATCAAGCACCGGTGGTCCGAACTTTGATGAGACGGTTCCTTTAGAAATAGCGGCACTAAAATTATCAGCCCCATTGCTCTTTAAGCTGAGTTCGAAAAAAGCAGCGCCATACTTTATGGCCGGGCCGGGTATAAATATTTTACGACAACAAAATGCATCAGCAACCCGGTTGCCAATAAAATCTTTCTCATTGAGTGGTGAGGCCGGTGCAGGTATTGATATCTCTTTTGATAAATTGATATTCACCCCCGAAGTAAAATATGCCGCTGACCTTAGCAGTATAAAAAAAGACAGGAATACTATTTATAGCAACACTATTGCTACCTTAAAGAGACAGGCTTTTGTATTCAGTATTTATCTTAGGAGAAGATGATAAAATTATTTTCAACGTACCGTCAGTATAACAAACTCCTGCTCCAGGCTTAGCGTATGCTGGTATAATTCTTCGATAAAAGCCTTGCCATAGCTGGCGTAATAAGGCATAAAATTATCACTACGTTCCTGCAGGCCATTGTTGGGAAACAATTTTTCTTTGATCACCTGTATCTGCCGCTGCTGATCTGCAAATTTTCTTTTTTCAGCCCGTAGCATTTTCTTTTCCAGTTCCTGCAGGCGATAAAGCGTATTTAATTTTAATGATTCAACATGTTTCCCAAGTGTACTGTCAATAGAAGTCGCTTGTTCTTTGATCCCGTCATATAATTGTTCTGTAGCGGTAAATGTTCCGTTGAGTTTTAATTTTTTATCGCTGTCTCTCTTTACAAGCCTGTTTATTAATTCTTGTTCGGGTAAAAAAAAGTCATCAGTAACAAAACCCAGCTTAGCGATCATGGCCTGCCATTTCTTTTCTACAATTAGGAACGAATTGCGCAGCACCAGCACGGGGAAAGGAACTTTATAATGTTCGAACAATCCTTTTAGCTGCAGCCAATATGCCGTCTCTCCGCCCCCGCCTACAAAAGCAATGTTGGGCAATATGGTTTCCTGGTATAACCCTCTTAAGATAACGTTGGGGCTGAATCGTTCGGGATGTTGTTTTAACTCCGCCAGTAATTCAGCAGAAGTAAATGAAATACCTGTATTCAGCACTTCATATTTCGCCTTACGTACTTCGATCCTTTCTCTCTTACCATCCTGCAGGTAAAATAGATTGACCTCTCTTGGGTTGGCCTGCACTTTATATCCTGCTTCGTCTAATTGCTTCGCTGTTTTCTCCACAATTTCAGATGCAGTTTGGTTTAAAAGGTCATCTTCAAAAACAGAAGCCATTTGATTTTTAAAAGCAGCATTATCGGGTAGCAATATGACCAACCCATAGCTGGCAAACAGATTATTTACCAATTGGAAAGTAGCGGCTTCAATTGTTGTTCCTTCTTTATAACATTCCTTCACCATCTCCGTCACCTCATTTCCATGAGGAAGTACTGTTAATTGTCCTTCAATCGCAGCAATTAATTTAACCAACTCCTTATCCACCTTCATCCTTCCTACGGCTCCTGTCTGTTTAGTATTCCATACCTTCTTTTCCCCATCGATATAAAAATGTCCCAGTTCATCAAGATCAGCATCTTCGCTACCCATATAGTAAACAGGAACAAAATCATTTTCCGGTAAAAGCGTTTTAAAACTCTCTGCCAGTTTTATTGTATGCAAAATTTTATACAGGAAATAGACAGGGCCGGTAAAAATATTAGGCTGGTGAGCGGTGGTAATAGTAAAAGTTGTTGGCTTTGATAATGCTTCAATATTCTTTTCTGTAGCTGCCGATACTGTAATGGTAGTGTACTGTTTCTTTAGTTCCTGCACCAATACATCCCGGTTGGTATTAATTTTTTTTCTCGCATCAATAGCCTGTTGAATTCCCTGCACAGTTGGTGGTCCTGCATAAAAGGGCTTTAGTGTATCTGCATGATCAATATAATCCAGTATAATGTTGGAGAAGGCGTTGGTTTGTCGGTAAGGTAGCCGGGTAACTGTACAATCCATAAATAAAACAATACTGCTATCCATAAACCCGCCTGGCAACAGACAGGGCTGAATAGCATAAAGTAAAAGTAAGAAGTAAGCAACGATACTATTAAACCCTCAACAAATTTTTAACGAAATCGTTCAGGATTGAAGGCAGAAATATCAATACTGGTGGATTTATTTCCAATAATTTCTTTAATCAGCTGACCCGTGCCAGCCGCCGCACTTACTCCGAGCATGGCATGACCGCCTGCATATAGCAGGTTACTGAGTTGATGGTGACGCCCGATATAAGGCATCCCATCAGGTGTTACCGGCCT
>DASVOE010000120.1:0-31704 GCA_036383515.1 Chitinophagaceae bacterium
GTGAAAAGAGACAACGCTTTTCTGCAATCTGCATTGGCTTACTATATCAGCGGTGGTCAGTATGATGGTAAATACAACAGCAATCAACCATTGATCAACACAGGATACAATCAAACAACAGCGTGCAGGCAGGGATTGGAAAAAGAAATGTATTACGATTTGCTGATTCGTGAATTATGTTTGAAATACATGCCAAGAAGAAGAGCAGTACGGGGCACAAAACCTTATGACTTTACACGCAGGATCGCCACCATCATCGGGCAACCCCTGGCAGAAAAAGAAGAAGTTGATCAGTCAGCATTAAATCGTTTAACGGAGATTATCGAAGAAAAAAAATAATAAATCCAGGCATGATTCGGAGCTATAGAAAACCAGGAGTTTTACTGGCAATCATTTTATTATTACCCTTTACATTGATTGCAGCAGGAAACGAAAATGACTTTTCCATTTCACTGAATGGAGAGTGGCAAATGGGCTATGCAAGAATTTATAAAAAACATACGAATGTTCCCGGTATAGCAACCGATCCCACACAATCAGTTGACAGCATACTCTGGTATAAAAAAGAGTTGCTGTTGCCCCGCGGCGATTGGCAATACGCAACACTGGAACTCAAGGGTGCACGGTTCATGCCGCAGGTATTTGTGAACGGCAGAATGGTTGCTCAGCAAAACGGCGGAATGGCGCCCACTTTTTTCTTTCTGAATGTACAGGATATTCAACCCGGCGTTAAAATTATATTGGAAATTGCTTTGCAGCCGTTGAAAAACGTACCGGTTACCGATGCTTCTTTTATTCCTTCTGCAGACCAGTGGCGCTCCAACGTTTCTTCGGGTTTGTGGGATGATGTTGTTCTTCACCTTCATCGGAATATACGCATAGAGCGTACCATTCCTTTTATTGATTACAACAACAGCAACATTTCTTTACAATCTGATCTGTTGGCTGTTGGTAAACCAACCGGTTCAATACAATTTGAGATAGTTGATGCCAGGGGAAAGAAAGTCTTTGTTAAGAAACAACCCATTACCGGCTTACATAATAAAATACAATTCAGTTATAAAAACATTTTGCAGGCCTGGTCGCCCGGACATCCGGATTTATATACACTAAAAGTTAGTGTGTTTGATAACAACAATAGAATATCAGACGTGCAAACACAAGCCCTGGGGATAAAAGAATTTAAAATTATTGACAAGCAATTTTACCTGAATAATCTTCCTTGTAAAATAAGAGGTGGCACTGTGGTGTGGCACCGTTGGATGCGCTCAGAAGAAGGCAGGGAACTCGGTTACGATACTGCCTGGTTTCATAAAAATATTGTACAACGTTTAAAAGAACATGGAGCTAACTATTTGCGCTTCCACTTAGGAAAGCCACCCGAAAGATTACTGGATTTGTGTGATAAATATGGATTGCTGGTACAATACGAGTGGAGCTTTTTTCATGGCATGCCGGCAACGAAGGAAAGTTTACTCGAACAATATAAAAATTGGCTGGACGTGGCGATGCGTCATCCATCAGTGGCCATTATTCATCCATACAACGAAACAGAAGGCGATCAATTGAAAACGGTTTGGCAGGCATTGGATACAATTTTAAAAAGTTATCCGCCGCTGGTAATGGAAGAAAGAGATGTGTTGCATATTCACAAATATTGGTGGAGCTTATTTGAAAACGTTGGTTTGTATTATGATGATGCAGCACAATTTCCACAAACCATCATGGTTGATGAATTCGGCGGAAATTATCTTGACGAGAAAGGCGACCTGGGTGGCTATAAAGCATTAAAAGAAAGTTATCTCCGTTTTTTAGGCAGAAGCCATGATGCTATCCAGCGATTGCAATTTCATGCACAATCCAACTCCCGGATTGCGGAGTACTGGCGCAGGATCAATGCAGCAGGGTTTGCCCCTTTCTGTATATTGGGAAGTTGGGAAGACGGCAATAACTGGTTTATGGGAAAACTTAAAGAAGGTAAACCAAAACCTGTGTGGGATGAATTAACAGCAGCCTTCTCTCCTCTTTCGATCAGTATAAATATCTGGGATAGAAATTTTACACCCGGGCAAAAAATTCAATTGCCGCTTTATTTTTTTAATGATACAAAAACGGCATCTCAATTAAAGGCCCGCATCTCGATAACCGATGCACAACAAAATCGCTTTTACGAGACCATCGTTACAGCATTCGTTCCTCCCTTTCAAAAAAAGGTGCAGGAGGTAACATTTGTTTTACCAAAGAACATTGGCACTTATTCATTAAAGGCAGAGCTGATCACTAAACCAACAGAGGTAAAGTATCCTGTGGTCTCTGCCTGGGATATTCATATTTATGAATCCGCTAAACCTGTCGCCCTAAACGGGATCAGGGTTGGTGTGCCTGCTGATGAAAAAGAATTGCTGTCTTTTTTAAAAAATAAAGGCATTGCATCAACATCGCCTGCCGATAAAAACGCATCTATCATCATTGGTTCTTTGAATACCTGGAAAAAAATTGCGGCCAAGGATGAATCAACTCTTAGTATGCTGGAGCAGGCTATTGATAAAGGCATTCCTGTTATCTTACTGGACGCGGGAGAACGCTACCTCGGGCAGGGCTATCCAGAAAAAAAGAATGATTTGGGTCCGTTGCAGGGCGTGACACGCATTACAGATCCCAGGATCACCAACTATAATTTATTCAAAGGTGTTTCACTAAAATTCATAGAAGCTGCCGAACCAGAAAGCTATTTACATGCTGATGCCAATGACAGTTCTCTCTGGCGAAATATTCCGAAAGATCATACGTGGTTATGGAACGGTATGCGGGGAGGCCTGCTTGCACCGGCAGCAGATATGGAATTTCATGGGCTGAGCTCAGCAGCTCTTTTAATGCAATGGAAAGCAAAAGGAGCCGATGAAAAAGCAATGAAAGAAGGAAATTATTATGCCTATGAATTGCAGGGGTTTTATGAATTCTCTGCCAATCCCGCAGATAAAACAATAGAAAAGAAATTGAGAGATAAAGTTGTTTTCCTCGTACAGGATGCACCGGCGCTTGCCAATGCCATTAATCCTTCAACGCCTGTCAAAACAACAAATTTATCCCAGGAATATAAAGATGCTGAAAAAGGCCAGGCATTGAATTTTACTTCGCTGGCTACCTGTGGCAAGAACTTAACCCGTGTACCTGTTGCCATCATCAATTTCGGAACGGGCAAGGGAAAGTTAATTGTATCGCAATTGCTCACCGCCGGCAGGTTGGCAAAAGAATTTGGAGAAAAAGATTTCTATGGCATTCGCTATGATGAAGTCCCCAATCAACTGCTTTTAAATATGATCAACGTTGCTCTTACTAAAAATGAATAAATAATCATGAGGAAACAAGTCTGTCAAATTATTGTATCGTTGTTTTTTACCACTGGTTCTCACACCGCCTCAGCAGATACCGGTCTTATAAAAAATTTAGATACACGGGATGTGTGGACATATAACTATAATGCTTCGCATTGGATAGAGCAGGCTAATTTCCAGGCACGGGGTGATATGTATGGTGAAGTGGCTATTCAGCTTAATTCAATTCCCGCTTATTTAAAAGGTTCGGACTGGATTCAAACAGCATACGGGTCTAAGAACTTTACCGGGCAAACAATTGCAAGTTTCCAGTTGACAGCAACTGCGGAGGTATACATTGCACATAATAAAAATATTGTTGCCAAACCGAAATGGTTGCTTGCCTACAAAAGAGCAGAGGGTACGATTACTAATGCGTCGGGAGCAGTTTTCGAATTATATAAAAAGATATATAACAAGAATAGTATTGTTGAACTGAGTGCAAACGGCAGTACAACAGAAGCAATGTATATCGTTATTGTAAAACCGGTAAGCGGATCAATAAAAGTGCAAAAGCCTTCTGTAAAATTATTTGACATTGCCAGCTATGGGGCTGTTGGCGATAACAAAACTGTCAACACGCCTGCTATTCAAAAAGCCATTGACGAATGCAGTGCGTCCGGTGGTGGCGCTGTTTATATTCACAACGGAATATTTGTTTCAGGCACACTGGAATTAAAAGATAATGTTCAGCTGTTCGTGGAAGCAGGAAGTATCTTACGGGCATCTGCAAACCATGATGATTACCCGGCCTGGCGATGTTCATTTCAATATTATCGCGGTAAAGAAGACTTCCAATTCATTTATGCAGAGAAGAAAAAAAATATTGGCATTGCCGGCGGCGGCATCATTGATGGTTTTTCTCACGGTGATTCCTGGCCCTGGAAAGGAAAAAATAACGAACACGAAAGACCAAGGTTGATCAGGATGGTAGAGTGCACTAATGTGAACGTGCATGACATAAGTCTCATTCGCAGCGCTAACTGGACACAGTTATACGAAGGTTGCGACAAGGTTACTTTAACCAATGTACGGGTAAGAGTTTACACCGGGCAAAACAATCAGGACGGTGTTGACATCAGCAGTTGCAACGGGTTTATCATTAAAAATTTTTACACCATCACCGGTGATGATGCTATTTGCTTAAAAGCTATGTCGCAAAAGAAAACGGAAAACGTTTTTGTAGATGGCCTGTTGGCCCGTTATGCCAATTGTAATGCCGTAAAAATAGGAACGGAAACACACGGCGATGTGCAAAACATACATGTTAAAAATGTGGTGGCCAATACACGGTATGGCATTGCGGTGGAAGCAGTAGATGGCTCAAACATTGATGGCGTATTGTATGAAGATTTTACATTAACCAGTTGTAGTACGCCACTATTTATTCGCCTCGGCGATAGAGGAAGAACGTATGAAGGCGGCCCGCAGCCCGCGCCCATCGGATCTATAAAGAATGTTACTATCCGAAACGTAACCAATACCGACATTGGATATGTGGAAGTAAGAAACGGTCCGGGTGTTGGTTCTGCCATTGGCGGTTTGCCGGAACGAAAGATTGAAAACTTAGTTATTGAGAACTGCAATTTTCTTTATTACGGGAGCATACAGGATACCGCTTTTGTTTATCAAACTGTTCCTGAAAACAGGGATAAGTATCCCGAGTTTAATATCTATGGAACCTGTCCCGCTTATGGTTTGTATTTCAGGCATATCAATGGTCTCACGGTACGCAATACAAAAGTTCGGGTAAAGAATTTGGATGTTCGTCCTGCTGTTGTATTGGATGATGTAACCGATTATAAATTTTCTGCCTTGCATTGTGAAGAATTTCCATTTACTGAACCATCAGTTATATGGGATAAACAGAAAGGAAATACCAGGATTACAAAGTCGAAAGATAACCCTGCTTCAGAAACACTAAAAAATAAATAATACGAATGAACACGATGATAAGTAATAAATGGTTTTTTTTAGCTGCTCTATGTTTCGCTATAAGTTTTCCGGGCATGACGCAAACCAAACAGGTAAGTGCAGGCAATACATACAGTACTGTTAGTTCGTCCCGTATTTCAAAAGAAATAAATCTTCACTGGACATTTAATTATTTCCCCGATGAAAAAGCAGACCAGAAGAATTATGGAGAGCCACAGTTTGATGACAGCAAGTGGCCAGAAGTAGCTGTTCCGCATTCCTGGCAATTGTATGAAACAACCGGCGAAGTGCATCCCTTTATTCGCAATCCCGCCGAAAGCGACAATGATTATTGGTGGAAAGGATGGGGCTGGTATCGAAAACATTTTACCGTTGATAAATCACACGCAGGAAAAAAGATTTTCCTGGAGTTTGACGGTGTCATGAAAAATTGCAAAGTATATATCAACGGCCATTACCTGGGTGATCATAAAGGTGGTTATAGCTCTTTCGATTTTGATATAACTGATTTTGTAAAACCGGGAACAGATAATGTGCTGGCAGTAGCCGTAAACAACCTGCGTGTAGATACATACAGTACACCACCTATGAAAGCAGGTAACTGGAATACGTATGGTGGCATTATGCGGGATGTAAGGCTGGTAATTAAATCACCATTGTATATTCCGATGCAGGGGTCTGCAAAACATGAAGGAGGAACGTTCATTACTACGCCTTCTGTTTCAAAAAAAGAAGCTGTAGTAAGAGTACAGACCTATGTGCAAAATGATTTTTCAATTGACAAGGAATGTACGGTTAAATCAACCATTGTTGACAGGGATAATAAAGTGGTCCAGGTCTTTGAACAAAAAGTAAAAGTGCCTGCGCATAGTCTTTACAAGTTTGACCAGCTAAGCAAGCCAGTCGCCAATCCTCATTTATGGGCGCCCGGAACACCGTATGTATATAAAGTTTATTCTGAAATTTTTGACGGAAATAAAACATCCGATAAAATGGAAAGCCCTTTAGGTTTTCGATGGTTCTATTGGGATTATAAAGAGAACTTCATGTATGTGAACGGCCAGAAAGTCGTCTTTCACGGCGGCAATCGTCATGAAGAATATCCCTGGTTGGGACAAGCCATTCCCAAATGGATCTCCGATACTGATTTTTACAACATGGCCGTCAACCTGAATTATAATTTCATGCGCACGGCGCATTATCCTAACGATGCACATGTTTATGACCTCACGGATAAATATGGAATTGTCATCAATGAAGAATTGCCCAATGATAAAAACCAGGAGTTCTCCAGGGAAGTGCAGGAGGATCAATTGAAAGAAATGATACGCCGTGATAGAAATCATCCAAGCATTTTGTTTTGGAGCATGGGCAATGAAACCAATCATGCAGCTGATTCCAAATGGACATTAACAGAAGATACCACCCGCATTATAACAGCCCGCAGGGTATTGGATCATTCCGAGGGAGATTATGCTCCGCACTCCGATAAAAATTTATCGCTTGAGAATTTGCTGGCCTGCAACGTAAGGGGATGGTATGATAAGGACGTAAAGAACCTGGAACCTACAGACGGACAACATGCCGGAACGGAAGAAAATCAACACCGGAAATTAATTGCAAGCGGAAGATTAGGCACTGGCAACCTGAGTACCTGGTTGTATGCCGATCACGGTTGCGATCGGGAATATTTGAATGAACCTTTACTGCATGTGAATCCAAAAGGTTATGTGGATGCCTACCGGGTTCCCAAATACTCTTATTACATCTGGCAGGCCACTTACCTGGAGCGTCCGATGGTGTGGATCATGCCGCATTTTTGGCGTTCGCAATACATCGGGCAGAAAAAAGATATCACTGTAGATGCAAATGGTGAAAAAGTAGAATTGTTTGTAAACGGTATCAGCCAGGGAACGCAATTTCCTACAGCAGAAAATTTTCATTCGGTCACCTTTAAAAATGTAGAAATAAAGAAAGGTGAAATAAAAGCTGTAGCTGTAAAAAAAGGGAAACCGGTTGTTACATCTTTGATGATGGCCGATGCACCTGCCAAATTAAAAATTACGTCGTCACATACTTCTGTTACTGCCGCAAAAAATACTGTCCTGATCGTAACCGCTGATATTGTTGATAGGAATGGCGTGCATGTATTTGGCGCTACCAATCCATTGAAATGGTCGGTAAAAGGACCTGCTACACTGGTAGGGCCGGATATATACAATACAGATATTAATAAAACCGAAGAAATGGACGGCACCATGTATGTTGATGCACCGGTTGCCAATGTGATCCGTTCTACTGGTGAGCCGGGAGACATCATCGTAACCGTTCAATCGCCTAATCTCGTGTCTTCATCGGTAACCATTCATGCATCTGCGGCAAAAAATAATAATACAGGAATAACAGAACCTTCTTTACCAAAGAGTGTTCGGGAAAAGGTGCTGCAAAATCAATCGTATGCCGCTTCGAATAAAGAAAAAATTCCAGCGGTCATCATAGAAACCTTTGATGAATTTCACATGCCCGGTAAATCCAAAACATATTATGCGGATTTTATCAGGAAGTACCTGGCAGATCATAACAAAAACCTGGACGTTGCTTCATCTGAATTAAAAGCGTTGATTGAGTTGTTCTCATCGCACATGGTAAACAACGACGGAAGATTAGTGGCGGATGATTACAATTTCAACATTGACCATTTTAATAAGGTTATGTACCTGGATGGGTTAGTGGATAAAACTACATTGCCCAACGCATTTAAGGAAAGCCTGAAGAAGTATTACATCATGGAGTACATCACAAAAGGAGTAGAGAAAGATTTGAGTAAAGAAAAAAAGCAAATTGTAAAACTGCCGGCACAGGGAAGAATGGCTGTGGTGAGCAATAAACAGCCTGGCGATAAGGAACTAACTGTTTTTGCAAAACCCGACATCGATGAAATGATACAGAAAATGTATCCTGCAGCCGCATCTTATAATGCCGCTGACCTGGAAAATGTAAAAAGTTATTTGACAGAGATAAATCCTTTCATAAGTAAAGCCGTTACCAACAGCCAGGTAAGAGGTGAAGACAGGAAAACAGTCATTACTTACACGATACAGCCAGATGAAATTTTGTGGTTCCCGGAACTTTCAGCCATTCCGAAAAAAACAACGGATAAAGAAAAGAAAAAGAAAAAAACTACGGAAGACTGATCTTAAAAGATGAATATGAGAATAACTTTTTTTATTGCTTGTTTACTACTAAGCGGGTGGATGAAAGCAGCAGATGTTCTCCTCTATCCTGTTGAAGCTTCAGCCGTCAAAAGCACTGTTTTTGCAGTGCAAATAAACGGGCAGGATGTATTTACACAATCATTTAAGGATATCCATTACATAAGGTTTGCACAAAAAAATAAAATCACTCTTGTAATAACCTGTGCCGGAAATATAAATGACCTGGATATAAGTCCAAAGCGTGACATCGGCAAAGAACAGGTTAGCGGCAATAAGCTAACAATAGAATTGACACGATCCGGCTATCATATCATTACATTTAATAAAAGTGAACGGTTATTCATTCTTGCTGATGAATTCAATCAGTCAGCAGTGCCTTCTAACAATAAAAACTGGGTAAACATCCAAAATTTTGGCGTGAACAATACCGGGGCGGTGTTAGCCACTGCTGCGATTCAAAAAGCAATTGACGAAGCGACAAAGCAAAAAAAGATCTTATACTTTCCGCCCGGCATCTACAAAACAGGGACATTAAAAATTCCTGCCAATGCAAACATTTATATAAGCGCCGGCGCTTTGATCAAAGGTTCTGAAAACAGGGAAGACTATCCTGTTGATGAAGGAAAGAAAGAATCGGACCTCGTCAACGACAAAGAACATTACACCGATAATGGCGAGCGAATGACTTTTAGCCGTTTACTGCTTATTGATGGCGTTTCGAATGTAAAAATTTGGGGTGCGGGAATCATTGACGGAAGCGGCAGTATTGTCAGGGCACAAGGCAAGCCGGCGAATTTAATTCGCATCCGGAATAGTAAAAAGGTTTTGATAGAAGGTTTACTGCTTCGTGATCCTGCCTGTTGGAATACGCATATCTTATATTCGGAAGATGTCATTATTCGGAACATAAAAATGATCAATGATCGCTCTGTGGCCAACACTGACGGCTTTGATCCCGATGCTTCTAAAAACGTGCTGATCGAGCATTGCTTTGCCTATTGCAGCGACGATAACATCGCCATAAAAACAACTAACAATGGTGGGCTTCTGCAAAACTGTGAAAACATCACGGTTCAGCATTGTGTATTTCTTACAAAAAAATCGGCACTGAAAGTAGGCACCGAGACCAAGGGTGCTATCATGCAAAACATTTTATTTAAAAATAACTATATAGCAGAGGCGGACAGGGGCATGGCCTTATACTGCAACGACGGAGCGATCTTTCAAAACATCCGGTTTGTCAATAATTATTTTGAAAAAGGTTACCCGGACAGCCAGAGAAAGGCCATTCATTTTCAAATCAAGAATAGAAGCGGGTCCGGCCAGATAAAAAACATTCTAATTAAAAACTGTGTTTTTTCGGAAAATTTTCATGCTGCATCGGAAATAACAGGCCTTGATACAGCTCATTCCATAAACGGGATCAGGTTTGAAAAGCTGACCATTGGCAAAAAGCTTTGTCTAAGCCTGCAGGATTTGAATGTAAAAACAAATGAGTATGTACAAAATATCAGCTTTGAAAAATAACTATCTGATACAAACCTTCTTTTTATTGTTCACTATTGGAGCAATTGAAAATGTTGCACAAGCGCAAAAAACTGTAGTGCCGATATCAAACCGGGATACAACCAGTAGTTTTTTTTCTGTAAAAGCAAACGATAAACTCCTGGCAACCGCAGCGTATAAAGATATTCACTATGCTTCCTTCCAGCAATCAGGTGAGGTTATTATCACCATTCAATGCACAGAAGAAATAAAAAACTTCACTATTAGCCCGCTTTCTAAAAATATCCAGGGCAGGATATTGGATAAAAAAAATCTGTGCTTTCGTTTAGCCAAACCTTCTTATATCGTTGTTAAGATAAATAACAAAGAGCGTTTGTTCCTGTTTGCTGAAGAACTGTATAAACAGGATAAGCAGGGATGGGTAAGTATTGAAAATTATAACGCTGATGCAACAGGAAGAGACTTATCTACTGTCTCCATTCAGCAGGCAATCAATGAAACCGCTCAAAAAAAACAAACCCTGTTTTTCCCTGCAGGCATTTATAAATCGGGTAGCTTATTTATTCCATCCAATGCAAACATTGTATTGGAAGCCGGTGCGCTTTTAAAAGCTTCTGATGAGATGACCCATTTTGAAATAAATGGGCAGCGGTCGAGAGGATTTATCAATATCATCAATGCAGAAAATATAAACATCAGCGGTTACGGAACCATTGATGGCAATGGCAGCGTTTTACGAAAAAAATACGAGGACAAAGCGAGACTGCGCCTGCTGTTTTTATCTAACTGCAAAAACATTTCCATACAGGGCGTCACACATAGAGACCCCGGTTCATGGAATACACAGGTTATGTATTCCGATCATATCCAATTCAACGCCGTAAAACTGTTGAATGATCCGGCACTGGCAAATACGGATGGTTTTGATCCGGATGCTTCTTCTTTTGTTACCATCGAAAACTGTTTTGCTTATTGCGGCGATGACAACGTAGCAATAAAAATCACCCAGCAAAATGGCCTGCGTGATTCTGTTTCCAATATCGTTGTCAAAGGCTGTGTGTTTCTTACCCGGAAATCATCGCTGAAAGTAGGTACGGAATCAAGGGGTGTTGTGATGAAAAATATTTTATTCGAAGACAACGACGTTATCATGTCTGACCGCGGAATGGCGTTGTACTGTTCTGATGGCGCCACGTATGAAAATATCCGTTACTTCAATAATCGTTTTGAAGAAAACTACCCGGATTCTAAAAGAATGGGAATTCACTTTACCATCAATAAACGCAACCCCGATAGTAAGGAAGGTGTAATGAAAAATATTGTCGTTGATAAATGCACTTTCTATACTGATTTTCCAAAGCCATCGGAAATAGCAGGATTGGATGATAAGCATGGCGTGGAAGTAAAAATCAGCAATCTTATAATCGGGCAAAAAAGAATCAACACATTGGCGGAGACAAATATCAAAACAACGTTTGCACAGGTCTCCCTTCAATAATCGTTTAACTAAACTTCGTTATGATAGACAGAAGAACATTCTTAAAAAATTCTGGATTGGCGACTGCAGGAATGCTCGTTTTGCCAACAGAAAAGGAAGCTATTTCTTCAACTCCGCTGCGGGATAAAATGTTGAACGCTTATTATTTGAGGGCGCACATGTACACAATTGTTCCGCGCCAGGTTCGGGAAGATTTTAAATGGATGGCGGGCATCGGCACCAATACGGTTTCAATCGCTATCCTCGAACAGGACCTCACCTCGGCGGTTGAAAACATCAATATCATTTGTGAAGAAGCAGAAAGAGTTGGAATCAATGTTTTTGCCGTGCCTTCCCGATGGGGTGGCATGCTGGCTGGTGCTCCGAAAGTGCCCAGCGTTTTTTCTGTCATCAATCCAAAAACATGGATATTAAAAAAGGACGGTGCTGCGCTGACAAATAACATCTCGGGAGTTATAAGCAGTGTGCATTATCCCGAAACCGCTGCCTTTTTCAAAACATCGTTGGATAAAATTTTAAGCCTGTGGAAAGTCAAAGGCATCATTTGGGATGAACCTAAATCTTTTATCCTGGATTACTCACCAAATGCCATTGAGAAACTAGGTAAAGAAGCTTCGCTTCAAACCCATGTAAAAGCAGTGATTGAATTCTATTCAGAAATAAACAACCATATAAAACAAAAACATCCTGGCATCATCACCAACATGTTTGCCTATGCTAATCTGCCTGACATGATTGTCCAGGAAGCTGCGAAAACACAACAGCTTGATTATTTCGGATGCGACGGAAGACCCTGGAGAAATGAGGACGGCGGTCAGCAGGAAGGTGAAGGCAAAGTTTTATTGGGCGCAGGCGAGCGGTTTATCAAAGAGGCGAAATCAAATTCCAAAAAATCCATGTGGCTCATTGAAAACCATAATATGCCGGATACTGATTTAAAACTGCTGGATAAACGAATGCCTGAAGTTTTGGAAAAAGGTGTTGACCAGCTGCTTTATTATTATTACCCGAGGAATATACAAAGCCCGGATAAGTGCATGAGCATTTTGGCAAAGCATTTAAAAAAATTCAAATAACCGGTAAAGAAATCGCTATGAAAAAGTTTCTCTGTATAATAATTGTATGTATAGCCATGATACAGGCGCATGCAAATGATGGTTTGATAACTTATGTTACCACACCCGGTGCTGTAAAAAGCGAAACCTATACCGTTTTTATAAATGGTAAAGAAGTATTTGTAGAGAAATTTAAAGATATAAGTTATGCCCGGTTCGCCTTCACAGGCAAGATTGAATTAGAAGTAAAAGTTTCTCAAAACTTTGAACGCTACAAACTAAGTCCGCTTAGCTACAACATTCCTTCGCAAAAAAAGGGAAACACGATTTCTTTTTCCCTCGCCCAACCCCGGAAACTTATTTTTCAATTAGAAGGAGTGGCTGAAAAATTATTCGTTTTTGCAGATGTACCCGAAGAAAATGCGCCCCGGTTAAAAGATCGCAACGTCATCAATCTACTGGATTTTGTAACGGATAAGGAAGGAAACAAAATCCAGACAAAGGAACTCCAGAAAGCCATTGATCAAACCTCCAGGCAAAAAGGGATTTTGTATGTTCCAAACGGAAAATATCTTACCGGAACATTTGTGATTAAAAAAGACGTTACGCTTTATCTTGAAAGCGGCGCTCTCATTCAGGGCTCAGGAAATATCAATGATTACAATGACAATGGTGATAACAAAACGGGAAAAGTTACTACAGCCCGTGGTGCACTTATCTATTTCGATAAAGCAGACAATGCAAAGATCATGGGTCGTGGTGTCATCGCCATGGCGGGAACTAAAATAAAAACAGAGACCGGCCAAAAGATCAGGATTTGTAATATGCGGGAGTGCAGGAACGCCGGCATTTATGATGTGATTATAAGAGACTCCGGCGGTTTCACTATCCATATCCTGCATTCATCAGGCATTACAATGAAAGGATACAAGATCATCAATGATCTTTCTTTGCCTAACGAGGATGGAACAGATCCGGATGGTTGCGATAATGTAACCGTTGATGATGTTTTTATGTACACTTCCGATGATGCGATCGCTGTTAAAGCAGACCATCGTTTATGTCAAAACATCACTGTAAAAAATGGTGTGTTTTGGACTGTTAAGTCGGCGTTGAAAGTAGGTTCTGATCCTTACTTTGGTGCACGCAATATTTCATTTATTAACAATGATGTTGTTCATGCCGACAGAGCGCTGGCCTTGTATTCGGGTAAAGGTCCGATTGAAGATGTAAAGTTTATTGATAACAAATCAGAATTTGTTGGCGGCAATGCAAAACGTCAGCTTATTGTGTTCCAGGTTTCCAACAGCAAGGAAGATAATGAAGACGTTGAACGGCGCGGCGTGGGTTATATTAAAGGAGTACAGGTAATCAATTATACCGCTTATGAACAAAGTCAGAACAAAAGCCTTATTTCCGGCACAATAGCCAGGGATGGCTCACTGCATAAAGTTTCAGATGTGTTGTTTAAAAATCTTGTGATTGAAGGAAAGCATTGCCTGTCAGCAGAAGATGCAAAAATTATCCTGGCGCCAACTGAATTACCGGTTGATCCAAACGTACCGCCAAAAGAAATAGAAAAAATGAAAAAAACGATATCGCTGGAACGGCCGCTTACAGCAACAGAAAATATCCGGTTTCAATAACTAAAACAATTATTTATAAAAATAATTTTATGATAAAAAAAAGCATCGCTGTTTTACTATTAGCAGCAATTTCATGCGGAACATCAATGGCACAAACTCCTGAACAAATGTCTGCCCAGCAATCGAAAGATGTGTACCAAAAGCCATTGGACGATGTTTTGAAAACGATTCAACAGCAATATGGCGTCACGTTACTATACGAAGCAAAAAATACAAAAGGCAAAGTGGTTAGTTATGCTGTTTGGCGTTTCCGGTCGGATGTAAAAGAAACACTGGATAATGTATTGAAACCATTGGATATGGTTTGGAAACAAACAGGCAAGGATAGTTTTGAAATAACGAAGTATGAATATTTCCGGAAAGATTTCGCAGAGGGGCAAAAACAGTTAGACCACTTGTTAACCTTGTATTCAACTACACAACAATTTGAAGCCAGGAAAAAAGAAATACAAGAGTGCATCTTTCAAGCGTTGGGAATTGATCCGGTAAAACCTCGGACGAATTTGAACCCGATCTTTCGTTCAAAAAGAGAAATGGATGGATATACAGTAGAAAACGTGGCTTTTGAAAGCATCCCGGGTTACTTTGTATGCGGTTCATTGTACAGACCCACCACGAAAGGGAAACATGCTGCTATCCTTTGTCCTCATGGTCATTTTTACAATAAGGTTGATCCCTCCATACCGGACGAAAGAGGCAGGTACAGACCGGATATGCAATACAGGTGTGCTGCCCTCGCAAAAATGGGCGCCATTGTTTTTGATTACGACATGTATTCCTATGGGGAGTCAGTTTTGCAAAGCGGCAGCTATAAATTTCATAAGACCAATTTTGCTATTGCCATACAAACATGGAATAGTATACGGGCTATTGATTTTCTTTCATCGCTGCCGGACGTTGATACAAAAAAAATTGGTGTTACCGGTGCGTCAGGTGGCGGCACACAAACATTTATAGTAACGGCACTGGATAATAGAATTACGGCGAGTTGTCCTGTTGTAATGGTTTCGGCAAGTTTTTATGGCGGTTGTAATTGCGAAAGTGGTTTACCTATCCATTCCTGCGGTAATACCAACAATGCTGAAATTTCCGCTATGGCTGCTCCCCATCCGCAATTGGTTATTTCTGATGGCAGCGACTGGACGCAAACAGTGCCCTCTATTGAATACCCGTATTTAAAAAAAGTGTACGGGTTTTATGGAGCAGCAGATCAAATCACCAATGTTCACCTGCCGGATGATCAACACGATTATGGCAAAACAAAGAGAATTCCCATGTATCAATTCTTTGCGAAAACCTTTGGTCTTGATATTAAGAAAATAACGGGTAAAGATGGAATGATCGATGAATCAAAAATCAAGATTGAAACCGCTGTTTCGCAACAGGTTTTCAGTACGGATTTCCCCCTGCCATCAAACGCTTTAAAGAGTCATGAAGCGATTGTAAAAGCATTTCAATTAGTTCAGTCGGGGAGTCATTAATAAAAGGTGTGGGAGTGAGATAAGGAGTATTTAAATGATCTTTAAGATTAGCTGAAGAGATATCATAGGCATAGATTTTTTATTGCCCTCCAAATAATTTCTTTGCATTTGCTGTGGTAATAGTAGCCACCTCTTCAATGCTGGTATTCTTTATTTCCGCCAGTTTATTCACTACATATTTTAAGTAGGAAGGCTCATTCCTCTTTCCCCGAAAGGGCACAGGTGCCAGGTAAGGGGCATCTGTTTCCAAAACAACCCGGTCAAGATCTATTTCCATCATTACCTTATCAAGCCCGGCATTTTTAAACGTCAGCACCCCTCCGATCCCAAGGTAAAAACCAAGATCAATTATTTGCTTTGCCTGATCAGCATCACCTGAAAAACAATGAAACACTCCTTTTAAATTCCCTTTTTGATGCTGGGCAATTACCCCGATACATTCATCCGTAGCATTGCGGGAATGAATAACTACCGGGATAGCATAGTCTAAAGCCCACTCTGTTTGGCGATGAAATGCCGCATATTGCTGATCAGTAAAAGTTTTATCCCAGTAAAAATCCAGTCCAATTTCTCCAACCGCTGCAAAAGCTCTTTTTTCCAGGTAACTCTTAACCGCAGAAAGCTCGTCCTCGAAATTTTGCTTTACAGAGCAAGGATGTAAACCCATCATGCTGCGGCATATTGCTGGGTAAAGTGCTTCCAGTTCCAGCATCAATTCATGCGTGGATGAGTCAATAGCTGGCAATAGTATTTCCCCAATGCCTTCATTTTCAGCTCTTCCAATCATCGCTGACCGATCTTCAGAAAATTGTTCGAGATAAATATGCGCATGACTATCTATCAGCATTTTTGTATTTTGGAGCAAAACTGAGTAAAAAAAATTAAGAAAGGGTTAAACTTTAGTGAATAAAGCCCATCTTATTGGCGTTAAATTGCTTATGTACAAACCTATTTTTATGAAACCAACATTTGTCCTGCCCCGCCTTCTCACCATCCTCTGTATTTTCTTCATTGTCCTTATCATTTCCTGTAACAAGGAAAAAAGTAATGGTGGCTCCGATGCCCAGGAGGAATTGGTATCAATGACTTCGAGTGAATCTGATGCAGACGCAGAAACAATTTTCAACGGGGTATTTGATGATATTATGGGAGTAAATGATGACGTAGGTATGTCTGGTACAGGATTTTTTGGCCGGGCAGCCACCTCTGGTTCTAATGAAGTACAAAGACTTACTGGCTGCTTTACTGTAACGATCACTCATCCCGGTAATACACTTTTTCCGGCAAGAGTAGTTATTGATTTTGGACCGGTAGCCTGTATGGGACCTGATGGTCACACCCGTCGTGGAAAGATCATAAGCGAATACACTAACCGCCTCATTATACCCGGCGCCATTGCTGCCACTACTTTTGAAAACTTTTATTTCGATAGTATAAAAGTAGAAGGTACCCATAAGATCACTAATACCAGTTCACCTATAGCCACCGTGCCCCTTTCCCGGGCATTCAAACTGGAGGTTATAAATGCAAAATTGACAAGGCCCAATAGCAACTTCATTGAATGGAACAGCACCAAAACAATTACGCAAATAGAAGGGCTTTTGACTGTGGACAGACCGCTGGATGATATTTTTAGAATTGAAGGCGCCTCAAGAGGAAAAGTGCTAAGGGATAATTTGCTGGTCGCCTGGGAATCCAGTACTGTTGAACCTCTTATTAAACGTTTTGCATGCCGCTGGATCGTTAAAGGGACCATTAAAACGGTAAGAGCAAACGTTACCACCAGTGCAAAGTGGATAGCAGTACTAAATTTTGGGACTGGCAGTTGTGAGAATCGGGCCATCATCACTGTCAACGGGGTTCCCCATGAAATTACTTTGCCGTAATTAAAAAATTATTATACCTTTAAACCAGTTTTCATAGGGTACGGATTAAAAACGGGCCAGGGTTTCTACCCAGGCCCTAACCTTTTATAGTGGTTGCCAATTACTTATAGTCAATTAACTACGATTGGAAATTATCTTTAAACCATGGAATAACCACTGAATTATCCTTATAATTTCTGCATTTTATAACCTTCTCTTTTAAAAAACGCTAACACTTCAGGTAATGCATACTGCAAGTGCGGCAATGCTTTTTCACTATCATGAAAAACAACAATTGAACCCGGTTTTGTATGGTCAATTACATTTTTCAAACATCTTTCTTTCGTTATGGTGTGATCAAAATCGCCGCTCAACACCGACCACATTATAATTTTATAATGACTTCTTATTTCTTTTGCCTGTGATGATTTTATCCTTCCATAAGGCGGTCTGAATAAATCAGCGTCAATATATTTTTCAGCTTGCCTTATATCCTTTAAATAATTTTCATTGTTGGTTTTCCACCCATTTAAATGATGCTGTGTGTGATTACCTATCGCATGACCTTCATCCCGTATTCTTTTGTATATATCAGGATGAGCTATTACATTTTTACCGATACAAAAGAAAGTGGCTTTAGCATTATACTTCTTCAACTGCTCTAAAACAAAAGGAGTGGCAACAGGATGGGGACCATCATCAAATGTGAGGTAGATGCACGCATCGCTGGTATCTATATTCCATGTATAAGAAGGCCACATTTTTTTGAAAAGCCAGGGCGTGTTTACAAAATACTTCATACAAGTCACAAGATACAAGTATCAGCAAAACCAATAAAGCCTTTCTGATACAATCTATGCTTCAGCGCTTCTATCTTCATTCTTTATCTTTGCACCCTTATGAAGAAAGTTCGAGTTCGTTTTGCACCCAGTCCTACCGGAGGTCTCCATCTCGGTGGCGTAAGAACCGTTTTATATAATTATTTATTTGCCAAACACCATGGTGGTGATTTTATAGTACGGATCGAGGACACTGATCAATCCCGTTATGTAGAAGGTGCAGAAGAATATATTTTTAATTGCCTGAAATGGGCAGGACTTGAACCCGATGAAAGTCCTTTGCACGGTGGATCTTATGGACCTTATCGTCAAAGTGAAAGAAAAGAAATATACAGGCAATATGCTGAGCAATTGGTAAAGGATGGTCATGCTTATTATGCTTTTGATACGACAGAAGAGCTCGAAAAAATGAGGCATGATTTTAAAACTGAACAAAATCCTTCGCCACAATATGATCGTTCACTCCGAATGAAAATGCGAAACTCGTTATCGTTATCGCCGGCTGAAGTAAAAGATCTTTTAACAAAAGACACCCGGCATGTCATCCGGATCAAAATGCCCGACCAGGAAACAGTTTCTTTTACGGATATGATAAGAGGAGAAATAAGTTTTGATACATTACTGGTGGATGATAAAGTACTACTCAAAGCAGATGGAATGCCTACTTATCATTTAGCTGTAGTAGTGGATGATCATTTGATGCAGATCACTCATGCTTTTCGCGGCGAAGAATGGCTGCCATCAGCACCCGTTCATGTTTTATTATGGAAATATTTATTTGGATTGAAAAGTATGCCCCAATGGGCACATCTTCCTTTAATATTAGGACCCAACGGTAAACTGAGTAAAAGGGATGGTGCAAAATATGGATTCCCGGTTTTTGCCATGAACTGGACAGATCCAAAAACAAATGACTTAACAGAAGGATTTAAAGAAAAAGGATTTTTACCCGAAGCCTTTATCAACCTGCTCGCCTTACTAGGCTGGAATGATGGCACAGAACAGGAGATTTTTTCAAAGAAAGAATTAATTGAAAAATTTTCTATTGAAAGAGTTCATTCAGGTGGCGCTAAGTTTGATTATGAAAAAGCAAAGTGGTTCAACCATGAATGGATAAAACAGTCGGGAGTCGCGAGTTTGGAGTCGGGAGTTAAAACCCTGCTGACAGAAAAAGGCTTTCCTGTTGCTGATGATGCAATGCTGGATAAGGTAATTGAATTGGTGAAAGATCGTTGCACATTGTTACCTGATTTTGTGCAGCACTCTTCCTTCTTTTTCAAAACCCCGGAAGAGTATGACCTGGCTGCTGTAAAACCAAAATGGAATGAGGAGAAGAAAAATTTCTTCCTTGCATATTCTGAAAAACTACGATCAACGGCTGAGTGGAATGCTATTGCATTAGAAAACAGTTTTAAAGAACTCGCAACAGAAAAGAATATCAAACCGGGTGAGTTGCAACTACCCTTCCGCATTATGCTGGTAGGGGGCAAATTTGGTCCGCCTGTTTTTAATATTGCTGAATTACTTGGCGCAGATGAAACGATTATCCGTATTGAAAAAGCGTTATTGAGTTTCTAATTGTTGTTCATCCCTGTTTTTGTATCAATGCCATCACTGTTGCAAAGTCAGTTGCTCCCAATTGTTCGATCATCGTTATATCTTCCTGCTGAAGTTTAAACAACCCGCTGCTGTTTGTTTTTGCCTGTTCCGCTGTTCTTATACCCGGAATGATCGTGGACACTTCAGGATGGCCCAAAACATAGCTTAGGGCCAGTGCTGTTTTACTGCAATTGTATTTTGAACACAAGGTCCACACAGGTTCCAAAGCTTTATTTGATGTTTCGATCACTTCTTTTGTCAACCTGTTCTTACGATGATCATTATTGGTAAATGAATAGCCTTTATCAAATTTTCCTGTCAACAAGCCAAATTGTAGCGGCATTCTTGCAATAATACCAAAACCTTTCGCTGCTGACTGTCTCATCAAGGTCAATGCTTTTTGATTAAGCAGGTTAAAAACCAACTGAAATCCATTCCCCCAATTTTGTTCTACTAAAAACTCCGCTTCAGGCAATGGGTCAAACGTATTTAACGACAATCCCCAATAACGGATCTTTCCTTCTTTCTGCAATTGTTGCATCGCTTCAATACAATCGCCCTGCTGCAGGTGTTGTGTTCTTGCTGAGTGCAATTGGTAATAGTCAATTGTTTCTCTTCTTAATCTTTTTAAACTTGCCTCACAAGCTGCAAGAATGTATTCCTTTGAATAATCGGTAGTGAATTGTTCATTACGGGAAACATTGCCCACTTTGGTAGCAATGACCACTTCTTTCTTATGACCAATCGTTTCACCCAATAAATTTTCTGAATGACCCAATCCATAGATATCGGCCGTATCAAAAAAATTGATCCCTTCTTCTATTGAAGCATTAATGGCAGCCACAGATACTTTATCATCTGCATCACCCCAGCCGATTGCTGTAGACCCGATCATGGCAGCACCACCAATGGCCCATGCGCCAAACCCAATTTCGCTAACCAGCAAATCTGTGTTGCCAAACTTCCTGTATTGCATATTTGCAATTTACAAAGCTCTTCACCAAAGAACTGTATTTTTGAACAACTAAGTACTTTTTTATGAACCGACCTATTCGTGTACTGGTTGCTAAAGTTGGACTCGATGGCCACGACCGTGGTGCCAAAGTAATCGCCACTGCCTTGAGAGATGCGGGTATGGAAGTCATTTATACAGGTCTGCGTCAAACACCGGAGATGGTAGTAGTTGCCGCTTTGCAGGAAGATGTGGATGCGATCGGCATCAGTATTCTCTCGGGAGCACACATGACCGTCTTTCCAAAAGTTATAGAAATGATGCAACAGAAAGGAATGGATGATGTGTTGCTGACTGGCGGAGGTATCATTCCTGAAGATGATATGCAAAAACTAAATGAGCTTGGTGTTGGAAAATTATTTGCACCCGGCACTCCTACCTCGCAGATCAGTTCTTATATTACAGATTGGGTAAAAGAGCATCGCAGTTTTTAAGACCATCTCCTTAGGACCTACCTATCATTCATTTTCTTTTATCATTACTTTTGGCAAAACAATTACACATGTATACTGCGTTGCTCACTTCTCTCGAAAATGGCATCTTTACAATTACGATCAACAGGCCCGATAAATTGAATGCCCTGAATAAAACTGTTTTTGATGAATTGAATGCAGCATTGGATGAAGTATACAGCAATCATCAAATTAAATCGGTAATCATTACCGGTGCCGGTTCCAAAGCATTTGTTGCCGGTGCAGATATTGCTGAATTCTCGGGGTTTAGTAGAGAAACAGCAATGGAGCTTGCAAAAAACGGGCAGGATACTTTTTTTCGAATTGAAAACTCACCGAAACCTATTGTTGCCGCTGTAAATGGTTTTGCATTGGGCGGTGGTTGCGAACTGGCTATGAGTTGCCATTTTAGAATAGCCAGTGAGAATGCAAAGTTTGGACAGCCTGAAGTGAATCTCGGATTGATTCCCGGTTATGGAGGCACGCAACGGCTCACTCAATTGATTGGTAAAGGAAGAGCCATTGAATTACTTATTTCTGCCAATATGATTACGGCGGCTACTGCGTTGCAATATGGCCTGGTAAATTATGTGGTAACACCGGAAGAGTTACTTACTAAAACCAAAGACATTCTTGAAACGATCAACACGAAAGCCCCATTGGCAATAGCAGCCTGCATAAGATCAGCCAATGCGGTGTTTGATGAAAATATCAATGGCTATGAACTCGAAGTGAAAGAATTTGGAAACGCCTTTGCCACCGGAGATATGAAAGAAGGCACCACAGCTTTTTTAGAGAAACGTAAAGCTCATTTCACGGGTAAATAAACAGGAAGCCGGCCAGGGCAGGCAGATAGCTGCCTATCGTTTCTCTACAAGATTTTCATTAATTAAATAGGCAGCCACCCCGCTGATATTATCATTTCCTTTTGCATCATCGAGAAACACTTTAAAGGAAGTAATCGTTTCTGAAGGAAATGTCAGTATTCTTTTTCGTCCCACCGTAGTGCCCGCAATCTCTTTTACGGCTTTATTGTTATTATATAATACCAATCGGAACCGGCGAACGGTTTGACCCAGGTGAATAGCTTCACGCAATACAATGCAGTTTATTTTCTCCGGCTTTTGCAGTTGCACAATAAAATTCTGCACATTGATACCGTAGGCCTCCGGCGCACCGTCAAAACTGCGAAAGGTCAATGTATCAGGAAAAAAATCCTTTGCACCAAATTCCCAAAAAGTACTCGCCTGCTTTAAGATATTATCTGAAAAATTTTCATCCCGCATCATTTTGAACGCTACCAATGCTGCTGAATCCTTTTCATGAATAAGTCCTCTTTGGTCAGGAGGAATATTCAATAACAGGTTAGCGCCTCTGCCCACTGATCGTATATACAGATCAAATAATTGTTGAGCTGATTTTACTTTATCATCTTCATTGGCATGATAAAACCAACCCGGACGAATGCTCACATCACATTCTGCCGGAATCCAGTATTTGCCATTCACATTTCCCTGTTGAAGTGTGTCATTTGGTGGTGCGCCATTTCCTCTTTTAAATCCTTCCGTATTTAAATAATTCCAGTTGGTGGTAGCAGCTATTCCTTTTTCATTTCCCACCCAGCGTATGTCCGGACCTATATCGCTGAACACAACAGTGCGGGGAGAGAGCTGCCGGACTGTATTCTCAAATCTTTTCCAATCATATACCTGTTTCTTTCCATTGGGTCCTTCGCCATTGGCACCATCCCACCATAATTCCCAAATAGGACCATAGTTCTGAAAAATTTCTTTCATCATGTTTACAAATACATCATTGTATTTATCTGTGCCATAATCAGGATGATTACGATCCCAGGGAGAGATGTAAACACCAAATTTTAATCCACCTTCTTTGCAGGCCTGCGATAATTCTTTTAATACATCACCCTTCCCTTCTTTCCATTTACTTTCCCTTACGGTGTGAGTAGAAAATTTACTGGGCCATAAACAAAAACCATCATGATGCTTGGCGGTAATGATGATTCCTTTAGCGCCTGCTGCTTTGGCTATACGAACCCACTGGCGGCAATCCAATTGCGTAGGATTAAAAACATCTTCCGGCTCATCACCATGTCCCCATTCTTTATCCGTAAATGTGTTGGGACCAAAATGAATAAAGAAATAATATTCCATATCATGCCAGGCCAGTTGCTGACGAGTAGGCAAGGGAGCAGAAACATTGGTTTGCGCCTGGGTATGGATACAATAGAAAAGAGAAGCTACCGCAAAGAGTTTTTTCATTTTTTCACGTTGAACCCGGTATGATCTTTTCAGCTACCGGGTGTTTTACCTGGGTTGTTGAGAATAAAAATCAATGATACAAAATTGCGGCGGAAATCTCTTGCTTTTTACCACCATCAGGTTGCATGCTTACTTTTAAACCGTTGTTTCCGCCGGAATCATAGTAACTCACTTTTATCTTATGATAGCCTTTTTGCAAGACAGCTTTCCCGCCTTTTTCCACCATGCCATGATCGCCGTCATTATCCACCACTTCAACATCGTCAATAAATAATTTGCTGCCGTCATCCGAGGCAATAAAGAAATCATACCAGCCTTCTTTTTCAATTTTTATATACCCTTCAAACAAAAGAGTAAATTTATCGGCACGTTGTTTTTCTGCTACCGATATTATTCCCGTCACACCCGATTTCGTGACCGGGGTTTGGTCCATTACAGAAAGATCGATCCTGCCTGCAGGTTCGTAATAATTATACTTAATCTCTTTTTGCAATGACGTTGGTTTTATACTCTTCAGCCATTCATACCTGGTAACCGTTTGTTCAATGGTTGCACTTGACAGTTTATCAATAGCAAAACTTTTTGCTTTAATGATACTGGTCCGGTCAATCCTGAATGGAGTGGTATACTGGGTTGATGATGTGGTAGGCTCATCCCCATTCAGCGTATAGTGCAGCGTAGTTCCTGCCTCAGCTTCCATACTGATAACAGGTGATAGTTCTCCTTTTTTATAGTTGATGGTCAACCTGGGTTTTAGGGCAAATTTTCCATAGTTATTGATCTTAATGGCATAAGCAAACGGGGCTTTTATCGTATTGGGATTATATTCCGGCAATTCTATTACTATATTATCAGCTTCCTGCTTCCAGTTGAGTTTTTTCTTAGTAGATAAAAAAATGATCTCTGTTCCTGCCGGCAATACCTGGTTCCGAAGTACCAGCTTTTTAGTATCAGGATATTTAGGAAAAATGCCATACAGCGAATTCGTCGTAGCGTTATAGGTATAAAAGATTTCTTTTACTGCATAACCCGGATCTGGATCAACTGTTATTTTCAGCAACATATCCCCACTTTTGTCTTTGTAATCTCTTTTTCCCTCACTCCATTGACTATGTTCTTTCCATCGTGATGTGCCATAGATCGCTTCCCCGTTTATTTGTAACCATTCCCCTATCTGTAATAAACGTTCCTGCATGATGGGTGGGATCTTCCCATGCTCATCCGGACCAATATCCAGTAAAAAGTTTCCGCCACGGCTTACCTTATCGATCAGTTGCAACACTAAAGATTGCGTAGAATTATAATCCCATGCATCTTCCTCCCGGTTATATCCATAACTGAATCCCATTCCACGGCTCTCTTCCCAGTAATGATCTTCAAAATCAAGATCAGGCTGGTACTCTGGTGTGTAGATACCGCCATGTTTGAACCGGATACCCCTGCCCCACCGATCATTCACCACGATCTTATCTTTTACGGGGCTTTCATTGTATAACCAGCTGAGGAATTCCTGCGACCGCCAGGTTTCAGCAGGCGCATCCCAATCGCCATCGGTCCAGAAAACATCAGGCTGATAAGTATTGATCAGCTCTTTCATTTGTGGCCAGGTATGCTCATTGGCAAATTTGTGTTGATCTGTTTTCCATAGTGGGTTGAACCATTCATACAATGAATAATACATACCGGCATGTACGGAAGTTTTTCTTACGGCTTTAAACAGATCACCCAACAGGTCTCTTTTAGATCCCACATCTACCGCATTCCATTTAAAGCCCCATGCTTTATCAGCTTCTTTACTGGGCCATAAAGTATACCCGTCATGATGCTTGGACGTAAGCACAATGTATTTTGCCCCGGATTGTTCAAATAGTTTAGCCCATTCATCGGGATTGTATAATTCGGCTTTAAAATCATTAGCAAGATCATAATAAGTGCGGTTACCAAATTTTGCCTGGTGAAATTTCTTTCTTGCTGAATCATTCGTTTGCAGTCCATACTGGTACCATTCTGCATAATTGCCTTTGGTGCACCAACCAGGCACAGCATATACCCCCCAATGAATAAAGATTCCAAACTTTGCATCGCTGAACCATTGGGGTATTTGTCTTTTATCAAGGCTTTCCCAGTTGGGTTGATAAATTTGTGCATTTACCAGCATGGTAAAAAGCAGGAATGTAATAAGCAATAATTTTTTCATAAGCATTTCCCTTTTATCGGGTCAATCATAAAATTAACGGCTTTACCAGTTCATAATTCCAGTTGTCCAAAAAAGGAAGTAAAGGGTTGAATTGCTATTTATTGACCTTTTAAAAAAGTCAATTCCTCTACCTTTGCAGCCGGTTGCCGCAGGCCCGTTTTGTTTCTAAAAATACAAGCTATAAATATGGAATACAGGATTGAGAAAGACACTATGGGAGAAGTAAAAGTTCCCGCCGATGCCATGTATGGTGCCCAAACACAACGAAGCATCGACAATTTCCAGATCGCACAGGATATTAATAAGATGCCCAAAGAGATCATACGGGCATTTGCCTACCTGAAAAAAGCAGCTGCCATCACCAATTTTGAAGCCGGTGTATTATCGCAGGAAAAAAGTGAACTGATCGGTAAAGTATGTGATGAAATACTGGAAGGAAAACTGGATGCCTATTTCCCTCTCGTCGTGTGGCAAACAGGAAGCGGCACGCAAAGCAATATGAATGTGAATGAAGTGGTGGCCTATCGTGGGCACCTATTGAAAGGCGGGCAACTAACCGATAAAGAAAAATTTCTGCATCCGAATGATGATGTGAACAAATCGCAATCATCCAACGATACCTTTCCGACTGCGATGCATATAGCTGCCTATAAGATCTTAATTGAAACTACCATTCCGGGCATAGAAAAATTAAGGAATACACTGGCTGCAAAAAGCAAACAATTCATGAACGTGGTGAAGATTGGCCGTACTCACTTTATGGATGCCACGCCTCTTACAGTGGGCCAGGAATTCAGCGGTTATGTTTCGCAATTGGATCATGGATTGAAAGCCATAAAAAATACACTGGCACATTTAAGTGAACTGGCATTAGGCGGTACGGCTGTAGGAACCGGTATTAATACGCCTGAAGGTTATTCAGAAAATGTAGCCAAACATATTGCGGCGCTTACTGGCTTACCTTTTATTACAGCAGAAAATAAATTTGAAGCATTAGCAGCACATGATGCAATAGTAGAAACACATGGAGCTTTAAAAATGATAGCTGTAAGCCTGATGAAGATCGCTAATGATATAAGAATGTTATCCAGCGGACCACGAAGTGGTATTGGAGAATTATTTATCCCGGATAATGAACCCGGTTCTTCTATCATGCCGGGTAAAGTAAACCCTACACAATGTGAAGCATTAACGATGATCGCAGCCCAGGTAATGGGTAATGATGTAACGATTGGAATCGGAGGCGCTAATGGTCATTTCGAACTAAATGTTTTTAAACCGGTAATGATCTATAACTTCCTGCATAGCGCAAGATTGATCGGCGATGGTTGCGTTTCTTTTAATGATAAATGCGCAGAAGGCTTACAACCAATTGAAGCGAATATTAAAAAACATGTTGACAATTCATTGATGCTGGTAACCGCACTCAATACAAAGATCGGTTACTATAAAGCAGCGGAGATTGCACAAAAAGCACATAAAGAGGGAACTACCCTGAAAGCAATGGCAGTGCAACTGGGTTATGTTACGCCTGAACAGTTTGACGAGTGGGTGAAGCCCGAAATGATGGTAGGAAAGATCAGCTAATTGTTTGATCGTAAAATCACGATTCAGAAATGAGAAGAATTACCAGTTCTTCTCATTTTTTTGACTCCAATGCTTGTAAAAGGGGCCTTTAGTGGAGTATCTTACTCTTTGAAACCACCACATTTTTGTACCTAAATCCAACGCTATGAAAAGTAATCACCACCAACCCTTTTACTTTTCGGCTTATCCGCTGAAGGCGATACCGAAATCTTCAGAAAGTACGGCCAATCAATCACCTTATTTAAGATCAATACTGGCGGCGGGTAGCAGCAGTAATATAAGGACCAGCAGCCGCGTGAGAGTATTTCCGATGACCAATCCTTACAAAGCTTCTGAAGGAACAGCAAGAAAAGCCAGGCTTTCAAAAAACATAGAAGCCACTGGGGATGAGTGGTTCAATCATTACGAGTAAACCCTTGAGCTATAACAAAAACAAATGCTCCGACCGATTTGGCGGAGCTTTGTCTTTTATATTCATAGCCGGACAGTCTACACTAATGAACAGTGAAAACGGTGCCGCTAAAGATTGTTCTAAAAGAGAATAATTGTAGCTCTGAAAAGTATTTACAATACCTGGACCTTATCGCTTATCTCTGTATTCGTTTCCACTACAGGATGCTTTTCCGTTTGAACAGGATGTTTAAAAAATCGTTTCTGAAATAATAAGAGAGTGATCACTCCCACCGAAATAGAAGCATCGGCTATATTGAATATAGGGCTGAAGAATTCAAGTTTATCTCCACCGATCCAGGGTATCCAGGAAGGAAAATGAGAATCAATGATCGGGAAATGTAACATATCCACCACACTGCCATGAAGGAAAGAAGAATAACCGTTGGAAGAAAGAGAAGCAATACCGGAGTAAGGAATATAATCATTCAAAGCGGCATCAAAATGAAGTCCTTTATCAAAGATCATCCCGTAAAACATACTATCAATAAGATTACCTAAAGCCCCGGCGTAGATCAATGCAGCACAAACAATAAATCCTCTTTTATATTTCTGCTTAACGATCCTTCCCAAATACCATGTACCAAAAATGACTGCAGCGAGGCGAAACAATGTCAATACCATCTTGCCGGTTTCATTGCCAAACTTCCAGCCCCAGGCCATGCCGGAGTTTTCAATAAAATGAAGGCGAAACCAGGATAGGTGTGAGATATTAGTGTCACCCAGGGAGTAGCTTGTTTTGATCCAGATCTTAATGGCCTGGTCAGCTATTATGATTAAGAGAATAATGAAAAATACGTTGCGGAGCTTCACTGTTTGCAGAATTAAGAACCAAATATACGGAGAAAGCTATAAGCTACCTGCTTCTAGCTTCTCGCTGAACACTAAAATAGAATATTTACTATTGATTAAGTTTATTGCCGAAACCCATCAGCATTTTTTGCTCATCATTAACATCTGCAAGGGTTTTAGCAAGCTGTTCCAGGTTTCCGAAATTTGCTCTCTGTGCTATCAATAACTGTGTTTCTAATTCGTACGCCGAGCCTAAAGAAATTTCAATAAATCTTGAATAGTCCTTTTCGCTTTTCCTGCTACTGCCTTCTGCAATATTAGAAGGTATGGAAACGCCACACCTTCTAATTTGAAGTGATAAGCCAAACTTTTCTTCCTTGGGAAATAATTCTGTTACCTTAAAACAATCTATCGCTATATCCATGCCTTTTTGCCAGATGCGCAGCTCTTTAAAATTTTTCATACTGTTATTTTTGATTGAAAAATTATTGAACCATATTGCGTGAAGCGAGAAGCAAGCAGCGGGAAGCTTTCTGGTTATTCTTCAAAATAAACCCTTTTTACCCGTTGTGAAATACCCGTCATGATCTCGTAAGGTATGGTGCCTGCCCAGGCAGCTACCTGCTGTACCGGCAATTCTTTTCCAAAAACAATTACTTCGTCTCCTTCCTGAACACCTGCTATCTCTGTTACATCCACCATTGTCATATCCATGCAAACCGATCCTATAACAGGTGCAAGTTGTCCGTGCAGGTACATGCTGCCAACTCCATTTCCCAATCTTCTTGAATAACCGTCTGCATACCCCAGTCTCACTGTTGCAATAATTGAATCCCTGTTCACGATGCCTTTCCTGTTATAACTAACGGATTCTCCTTTTTTCAACTGCTTCAATTGCGCTACAGTTGATTTAAGTGTTGCAACAGTTTGAAGATCCAGCTTACCCGAACCTGAACTATCCACTCCATACATGCCAATACCTAACCGGATCATATCTGACTGCAGATCGGGATGACGAAGTATAGCAGCCGTGTTGGAAATATGCCGGTCAAAAGAATAGTTGACTTTATTTTTTAATTGTTGGGCAGCTTCAATAAAAAGCTGGTATTGGTGTTGGGTAAATTTATCCTGGCTGGCTTCTTCACTTGCTGCGAGATGAGAAAAAACAGATCGTATTTTAAAAGAAGATACCAGGTTCAACAGATCACCCAGTCTTTCCATATCGCTGACAGCAAAACCAAGCCTGTTCATGCCTGTTTCAATTTCAATATGCACCGGGTATTGCTGCAGTCCTTCTTTTTGCAAAAAACTATTGAATGCCTGCAGCAGTTTGAATGAATATATTTCGGGTTCCAGGTTGTTTTCCACCAGCGCATCAAAACTGCTCTCTTCCGGGTTCATGACCATGATGGGTAACAAGATGCCGGCTCTTCTTAATTCAATACCTTCATCTGCATAAGCCACTCCTAAATAATCTACCTTATGATATTGCAATATACCTGCGATCTCGGCACCACCACTTCCATAGGCAAACGCTTTCACCATGGCCATTACTTTAGTGCTGGGTTTTAAAAGCGCCTGGTATTGCTTTAGGTTATGAACGATCGCATTCAGGTTTATTTCCAACACTGTTTGATGAACTTTCTGTTCAAGCAATTGCACGATCTGTTCAAAACCAAAAACTCTTGCTCCTTTCACCAGTATTGTTTCTTCCCTGAACTGCGATGAACGGAATTGCAACAGGTAGTTTTCTGTTGAAGTGAATAGTTCAATAGCAAGACTGCTATCCGGAGAAAGAACCAACTGTTGTAATTCATTATTTATCTTTTCCCCGATACCTATTAACCTCGTTACATGATGCTTTTGTAATTTGTCAAGGATCATTCTATACAACTCATAAGCAGGAATACCTGTTTGCAGCAGATCGGAAAGAATCACCGTTTTCTTAGTACTTCCGCTTTGCTGATCCAAAAAATCCAATGCCATATCCAGTGAACTCAGGTCGGCGCTATAACTATCATTGATCAGGGAACAATGATTAATTCCTTTTTTTAGTTCCAGCCGCATATTCACTGGTTGCAATTGCTGTATTCTTTCTTTAATGATAACCGGGTCTGTTCCCATGTATAATAATACTGCGTAAACCGTGACAGCATTTTCTATAGATGCTTCATCCGTAAAAGGAATCATGAAGTCGTAGGACGAATTGTGAAAGGCGAGATTTACCGCAGTGCTGCCGCTGCTTTTTTTAAGTGAGGTTACCCGGATATCACAATGCGGTCCTTTACCCCATGACAAACTCTTTTTTCCGGTTTGCCTGATCGCATCGCTAATAAGTTTATTATCTCCGTTATGAATAATAATGTTGCTATGTGCAAACAGTTTTATTTTTTCCTGCAGTTTTTGTAGTTGATCGCTGAACCCTTCGCTGTGTGCTTCACCAATATTGGTCAATACACCGATGCCAGGCTGAATTATTTTTTCCAGCTTTTCCATTTCGCCCGGTAAAGAAATGCCTGCTTCAAATATAGCCAGCGTATGATGTGCATCCATACCCCATACACTCAGCGGCACACCAATTTGTGAATTATAGCTTTTAGGGCTCCGGATAATATTATGATCGGGATGAAGTAGCTGGTAAAGCCATTCCTTCACCATTGTTTTTCCATTGCTTCCGGTAATACCAATCACGGGTATGTCAAATTGTTGCCGGTGATAGATCGCCAGCTGCTGCAATGCATCCAGCGTATCATTTACTACTAAAAAAATGGCTTCCGGATAATTGGAACGATTAACCTCTTCTGATACCACAAAATGCCGTACTCCTTTTTTATACAAATCACCAATAAAATGATGACCATTTCTCCGGCTTCCTTTTATGGCGAAGAACAAGGAGGTAGCCGGCGCATATACTTTGCG
>DASVOE010000121.1:0-13022 GCA_036383515.1 Chitinophagaceae bacterium
AGCGGCATCAGCAAAGGAATTGATCGCTTTGCTTACCCGCGGGCCCGGGTTTACAACTTCGGCGCACAGCTCACCTTTTAATCATTGAAAAAAAGAATTATGAAAAAGCATGCCATAAAAATTTGTTTCGGTTTACTCACTTTGATTGTTACGGGTTCATCCTGTAAAAAATTTTTGGATGAAAAACTATACAGCCAGTACACACCCGGAAACTTTTATAGAAATACAGAAGAAGCAGACGGTGCATTAAGAGGCATTCTGAACTTATATAGCGGGAATGCCAACTATCGCCTGATCACCATTGAAGAATATGGAACGGACAATGTATTGAACGACGCTTCCCGTGTGCTGAAGCAGGATGATAACCTCCAATTTCCGCGCAAGGATGTAAAGGCTACCAATAACATTATACAAACAGTCTATGGAGACCTTTATACGAGTATCTATAACTGTAATGGATTTATATATAACGTTAAAAACAGTACATGGTCAGGAGCCATGGAAGCTAAAAGGCCACAATACATAGCAGAGGCATTGACACTACGTGCCATGGCTTACTTTAAACTGGTACGTTTATTTGGCCCGGTTCCGTTGGTAATTGATATTAAAGACAACTCTCCCGAAGGTCCTATTGCTATTGGCAGAACCCCGGTTGCACAGGTATATGCACAGATCGTAAAAGATCTGAAAGAAGCTAAATCATTATACATACAGGAAGAAGCAAGATCACCCGGGTATCCCGGCAAAATACTAAGCAGGTTAATGCTTGCAGAAGTATACCTTACCATGGCCGGCAAGCCATTGGAAGCAGGTACGCAATACTACCAGAATGCTAAAGATGAAGCCGACACACTGATCAATGCAAGAGCTGCAGGTATTACAGTTCCTGCGTTAGTAAGTTTCGGTAAACTTTTTAGTGTAGCTAATGAAAACAGGGGTGAGATATTATTATCGGCTCAAAACTATGGTATCGGTTCAGGACAAATATGGGGGGCAGCAGGAGATTTTTCTTATGGCGCTTTATCATTTGACCTGATAAGAGAATTTGATGTTAGCGGCCCGATCGACATGACCAATCCTAACAGGCAGATCCGTAATGTAAGCCCCAACACAACAGCGTATGACGTTTCATTATATCCCAGTGCATCGAGTTGTGTGGATGGCCGCTTTTATCCTACCTTCTGGCCATTTAAAGGAACCTGGAATGCTACCACAAGATTGTTGCCCAGCTACTATGATGTATTCAAATATTTGACCACTCCATCTTTATACACATCACAAACAGTCAACAGAACTGTTTATCCCGGGAAATATCGTTCTGACTTTCCTTATAACGCAGGAAGCGCTGCTGCCTATCCGCATTATGATAAAAAAGCAAATGTTATTCTTTATCGCTGGGCGGAAGCATTTCTTATTTATGCAGAAGCAGACAATGAGCTCAATGGTCCGCAGACGGGTGCCATCGCTGCTGTAAATAAAATCAGGCGCAGGGCAGCTTTATTGGATCTGCCTGCGGCGCAAATAGCCAGCAAGGATGAATTCAGAACGGCTATCCGTAAAGAGTGGAGACTTGAATTTGTTTCCGAAGGCAAACATTATTACAATCTGCAGCGCTGGGGCACATTGATCACCAAAGTGAATGCTTTTGTGAACGAGTACAATGGCTATAATCCAACTGATCCTATGTCGTTGCTGAAGGCAGGAAAAAATGAAATATATCCATTGCCTTTTGGTGAAATTGACAGAACTGGTTTTCAGCAAAATTTCGGTTATTAAAACTACAAACCACCAAACTAGTATATGAAGACAAAGCACATATTACTTTTCGGCAGCCTGTTAATGGCATTATTCATTACACTTGGTTGTAAAAAAGAAATTACCTCGTCGAAAAATGAAAACAGGTTAAATGCACTGATCGATAGTGCCAATGCGAAAATGAAAGGGGCCGTAGAAGGAGTTGATCCCGGCACTTACCCTGTTGGTTCGCTGGCCAACCTTCAGCATTACATTGATTCAGCAAAAACAGTGGCGCAGAATTCGGTAACGCAATATGGTATTGATTTGGCCGAGATCTTCCTGCAAAATGCAATCAATAATTTTTTAAGCAGTGTACAAATAGCCAAGCAACTCTACTTCGATGGAGTTGGATACCTCGATGGCGGCAGGGCCACAGCCTACAATACCGCTAAGATCACCGTAAGCGCTTATGTATATGCTACCGAAAATAAAACGGGCATGTATATTATTTCCACAGAAGGTCAGCAAACCGGTTATAAACTCCAGGCGCCAAACGGGAAACCAACCTTCGTGATCGGTACCGGCAGTGCATTATCATCAGTAGCAGCCACAGCAAGCATTACACTCAACCAGTGGACACATATTGCCGGTACGTTTGACGGAACAACGATGAAACTCTTTGTGAACGGAGTACTGGTTGGTTCGAAGGCGCTTACATTCACCCTTACAGACAATGGCGAGAATTTCAGGATCGGGGAAGGTTCAAAATTTACAGGACGTACTTTCAAAGGAAGAATTAAAGATGTTCGTGTATGGAGCCGTGCATTAACTGATGTTGAGGTCGCTGCATCCATGACCAGCACGCTTACAGGAACTGAAGCAGGCCTCACTGCATTCTGGCCATTTAACTTAAGTGCAGGCTCCCATGTATTGGACAGAACAAAAACAAAATATGTTGATCTTATCGGTGTGCAATATGTAGATCCTATATAATGAAACAGCGAATGACTAATCCTGTATGAAAATGTATGAATATGAAACGGAATAAACATGCGATACTCTTTTTGTGGTTAGCTGTACTGGCATTGCCGGTAATGAGTGTGGCACAAAAAGCAACAAACAAAAAACCTCCCAATATTATTTTCATCCTGGCAGATGACCTGGGATATGGTGATATAAAAAAATTCAACCCGAAGAGCCAGGTAGCTACACCCAATATGGATCAATTGGCGAATGAGGGCATTATGTTTACCAATGCGCATTCGGCATCTTCTGTATGCACACCATCAAGATATGGTATCATCACAGGTCGTTACTGTTTCAGAAGCTCATTGAAAAAAGGTGTACTCGGTGGTTATGCCCCTGCGCTTATTGAAGAAAACAGGTTTACGATCGCCGACTTACTAAAAGGCGCCGGTTATCAAACGGCCATCATCGGTAAATGGCATTTGGGTTTGGATTGGGTACCGGTTGATAGTTCTAAAAAAGCAATCCAGTTTAAAGCAAACCAGGCCGACTTCAGTAATGTGAACTTCAGCAAGCCGATAACCAATGGTCCCAATAATCTTGGATTTGATTACAGTTATATCATTCCTGCTTCGCTTGATATGTCGCCCTATACATATATTGAAAATGGAAAAGTAACGGATGCAACACTTGTTCCTGAAGAAGATCATAATACAGGCAGGGGAGTATTCTGGCGCGGGGGATGGAAATCCAATAGCTTCAAAATTGAAAACACACTCGATAACTTTGTAAGCCAGGCAAAACAATACATTACTTCAGCAAGCAAAGACAAGGATCATCCTTTCTTCCTGTACCTGCCATTAACGGCTCCGCATACACCCTGGCTGCCTGCTGATAAATTCAAAGGTAAATCCGGTGCAGGACTGTATGGTGACTTTGTTGCTCACACCGATGATGCGATCGGCAGGATCATGCGTTGTGTTGACAGCCTGCTATTAACACCAAACACACTCATCATCTTTAGTTCAGATAATGGCGCCGACTGGAAGAAAAAGGATATGGAAGAATTTCCATTACACCAGTCCAATTATATTTTCAGGGGAGAAAAATCGGATATCTGGGAAGGAGGACATCATATACCACTTGTGTTCCGGTGGAAAGGTGTATTAAAGAACGGGCGCAAAAGCAATGCTGTTTTTTCTTTAACGGACATGATGGCGACACTGGCTTGCATGACCAACCAGCAACTTCCCCCGGGCGCCGGGCCAGACAGTTATAACTACTGGTCGCTGATAAAAGAAGATAAAAAAATTGAAAGACCAAATATCATACATCACTCCAACGAAGGAATGTTTGCCATCCGCAAGGGTAAATGGAAATATGTAGATGGTAAAGGAAGCGGTGGCTGGTCACCGGAAGATCCAGCCGACAATGCACCGGCTCAACTATACGATATGGAAAAGGATCCAAAGGAGACCACCAACCTTTATAACAAATACCCGGCGATCGTGAAAGAACTGAAAGACCTGCTGGAAAAACAAAAGACGCAGGGATACAGTGTTGGTAAACCTCTTTAATGAAAACAAAATGATTAGAATGAAAAGTATCTTTTATACAATCACACTTTTTTTTCTATGTGCATGTACTGTTACGAATGTTCCCGCACAGCAACGACGGCCCAATATCATTATCATACTTGCTGATGACCTGGGTTGGGGAGATGTGGGTTATCATGGCAGCGATATCAAAACACCTAACATTGATAACCTGGCAAAGGAAGGAATTGAATTGACCCGCTTTTATACAGCGCCGGTTTGTTCACCTACACGGGCGGGTATATTGACCGGGCGTTATCCTGATCGCTTTGGTCTTCGTGGTGTGATACCACCATGGTCAACATTTGGTGTAGATACAACAGAAACATTTCTTCCTGCATTGCTTGAGCAAGCCGGATATAAAAACAGGGCGATTGTAGGCAAATGGCATTTAGGTCATGCATCCCTTGCATTTCATCCATTGAAAAAAGGCTTTACACATTTTTATGGTCTACTGAATGGCAACCTCGATTACTTCACGCATGTGCGGGAAGGCGAACTGGACTGGCACAATGATTACAAGCCCAGTTATGATAAAGGATACTCAACAGACCTGCTGGCCAATGAAGCCATCAAGTGCATAAAGCAATATAACGACAAGCAATCTCCTTTCTTCATCTACCTCGCCTTTAATGCACCGCATGCACCATTGCAGGCAAAAAAAGAAGATCTGCTGAAATACGGCTTTGATGAAACCAAACCGGTATTTGGTAATAAGACAGGTGATAATGTAGAAGGAAGAGGCAACACAAAAAGACAAACCTACTCTGCGATGGTTTCAAATCTCGATGAAAACATCGGCAGGGTGTTGCAGGCTTTAAAAGATCTTAAGATAGATGATAACACCATTGTATTATTTCAAAGCGATAACGGCGCCGAAGTAAATGAAGGCGGATCAGCCGGTGAGCTAAGAGGTAAAAAAGGCACAGAATGGGAAGGAGGCGTAAGAGCGCCTGCTATCATTAAATGGCCGGATGGTTTAAAAGGAGGCCGCAAATCTGATCAACTGATGGGTTACATTGATGTGCTTCCGACACTGCTGGATGCAGCCGGTGTAAAAAATATAAAACTGAAACAGGGAAAAACACTTGATGGTATATCGGTATTGGATGCATTGAAAGATGGATCGAAACCAAAAGACAGGGTATTTTATCTTGGTGATGATGTGATCATATCACAAAACTGGAAACTGGTAAGGGCAGCCGGCAGCGGACAGAACATGAACGTTACCGAAGACCAGTTATTTAATATCGTAACTGATCCAACAGAAAAAGATAATGTCATCAAAAAAGAACCGCTTGTTGCGGAAGAACTGAAGAAAAAGCTGGAACCTTTTTCTGCTATCAAATCACCAGCACAGGCGCCGCCTTTTAATGAAGGTAAAAAAGGTTTTGTGGCTCCTAAGGAATGGACGATTACCAAAAATAAGCGTTGAACAGCCTGGACAGGGTACGCATCCTGTTGAATTAAAAAATTGTTTTTTGTTTATAAATGCTGTGAGCAGTCTCTATGATATCTAGATTATCTTTTTTAACCCGGCATAAACTATTATTTAAATGAAACGAAACTCACTGTATTGCATTATTTGTCTTGTGACATTTATGTGTTCAGAGCACTTGTTTGGCCAGAAGCCTAAGCAGTTGCCCAATATCATAGTGATCTTCATGGATGATATGGGTTATGGCGATGTGGGCAGTTATGGTGCTACGGGATATACTACCCCAAATATTGACCAGATGGCAAAGGAGGGCATGAGGTTCACGGATTTTTATGCGGCACAGCCTATATGCACCGTATCAAGGGGGGCATTGTTAACGGGTTGCTATCCTAACAGGATTGGATTGAAGGGGGCACTAACGCCCGGGTCCAAAGTGGGGTTGAACAGCAATGAAGTAACCATTCCGGAATTACTCAAGACGAAGAATTATACCACGGCTATCGTTGGCAAATGGCACCTTGGAGATGCGCAACAATTTCTTCCCTTACAGCACGGCTTTGATCAATACTTTGGATTGCCCTATTCAAATGATATGTGGAACAAGACCGACCTGGGCGAACCTGTTGTAGATTCCAATCGCGGAAGGGCCCGCAATCCTCCATTGCCTTTGATGGAAGGCAATAAGATAATCAGGACCATAGATAATATGGAGGATATGAGCATGCTCACCACCTGGTATACAGAACGTGCCGTTCGATTTATAAGTGAAAACAAGGGTAAACCTTTCTTCCTGTACCTGGCGCATACCATGCCTCATATTCCGCTTGCTGTTTCCAATAAATTTAAAGGTAAAAGCGAGCGAGGCATGTATGGCGATGTGATGATGGAAATAGATTGGTCTGTGGGAGAAATCCTACGCACCTTAAAAAAAGAAGGGATCGATCGAAATACATTGGTGGTCTTTACCAGTGATAATGGTCCACGGCTCATGTATGGGAACCATGCCGGTTCAGCAGGCGGCCTACGCGAAGGAAAAACGACAACCTGGGAAGGGGGAGTGAGAGAAGACTGTATTGTACGCTGGCCGGATGTAGTGCCCAGCGGTACAGTCAATAATGCTTTATCCAGCACCATCGACCTGTTACCCACATTTGCTTACATAACTGGTGCTGCGCTTCCGGATCATAAAATTGACGGTGTCAATATTATTGAGCTTTTCAAGGGTAATAAAAAGGCTCAACCACGTACAGAATTCCTGTACTATTTTAACAATAATGACCTGGAGGCTGTGCGCAAGAACAATTGGAAGCTGGTCTTTCCGCACAATTACAATACTGTTATTGTTCCGGGTAAAGATGGAAGGGTTGGGAAGGGACAAAAAGTTTCTACTGGCCTGGCTTTATATGATCTTACAAAGGATCCGGCAGAGAAGAATGATCTAAGTAAGCAATATCCGGATGTGGTTGAAGAGTTGACGCAGGTGGCAAACAAGGCAAGGGAGGATTTGGGGGATGATCTGACAGGGAAGAAGGGAGCGAATAGAAGAGAACCGGGAATCAGGAATTAGGAAGGACCGCACTATTGATTTATAACAGGTATGATCCCTTAAAGGATTTGAATTGGCCGGGGGATCAAAAAAAATCAAATGAATAGCGGTACCGGATAACATTAGAAGTACCGGTACACAGAAATTAACCGGTGCGTTGCATGTTATACTTGAAATATCCTGGCATAAGAAGCGACGGGTAATAACACAGGCAACAACTATTTTTTTATTACGCTGAAGGAAGCCGGTAAGTTTCCCGTATCGCCGGGCTATTGGCATCCTTAAATAATAATTGAACACTAACCGATAACCGATACCGGCAATGCTGATTAAAATAAATGGTGAAACAAAAGCAAATGCTTTTGCAACGATAAGCGACTACCTGGCCAGCGAGGGATTGAGTTACGCACTGGCTGATGATACAAGACCCTGGGGTGGTTTTTTTGTGATAGAAGAAAAACATACAGATAAATTCTTCTCTCTTTTTTTTCCCGCAATGGATGCTTCTGCTTTAAAACAGGAAAATAAATTGAGCCCGAAAATATTGGTAGTCGAAAAACATAAACGGTTGAGCTGGCAATATCACTATCGCCGCTCCGAAATATGGACATGTATAGGCGGGCCTGTTGGCGTAGCAAGAAGTTTTACGGATGAAGAGGGAAGTACTCACGTACTTCACTGCGGTGATACGATCGAATTGCAGCAGGGCGAGCGCCATCGCCTGATCGGGATGGATGACTGGGGTGTGGTTGCTGAAATATGGAAACACACCGATATGCTGCAACCGAGTAATGAAAATGATATTGTCCGGTTGCAGGATGACTTTGGCAGATAAACAATGACGAGTTGAAAAATGAAACTCAAATAATGATCCCGGTACGGAAAGTATTGATAACAGTACTTCTGTTCTTCTCCTGTATTTATATGCAGGGTCAGGAAAATTATTGTGCTTATGTAAATCCGTTTATCGGTACTACTCCTGTAACTGACCCGGCTATTCTTGGATATAAACTGCCACGAGGATGGCGTCCCTGGTCGGGATTGGTATTCCCGGGTTCTTCACTGCCCAATGCAATGGTGCAACTAAGCCCGATGACAGAATATGGTTCAGGTGCCGGCTATGAATACGAGGACAGCATGATCTTATCGTTTACACATACCAATAAAGGACATTGGAACCTGTGTAACATACCGGTGCTTCCTCTTCCCGCAGATAAAGTGAACCAAGAAACATTCGGATCATCTTATTCTCACCAGCAGGAAAAAGCATCACCTGCATATTACCAGGTTTATCTTAAGGATTATTCAATTGATGTGCAACTGACTTCTACCCTTCGCTGCGGATTTCATCGCTACACTTTTACAAACGCAACAGCGAAGAACATTCTTTTTCATTTGGGAAAAGCAAATAAAAAAGTAGAGGACTGGCAGATAAAAAAAGAAAACGGTTATGCAGTGTCGGGCTACCAGGTGTCGAAGGGAGAAAAAGTTTACTTCTATGCTGTGATCAGCAACCGGATCAAAGAAATTAAAAAAAAGAATACAGCATTACCGGATGGCTATGCTATTCTTGAATTGAATGCTGATGAAAATAATATTGTTGAATTAAAGATCGGTTTGTCTTTTGTAAGCGCTAAGAATGCAAAGAAAAATCTTGAGCAGGAGATCGGGAACAAAAGCTTTGAAGCAATAAAACAAGCTGGTGCGAATAAATGGCAAAACACGTTGTCGGCTATACAGGTAAAAGGAGGAACAGCAAAGCAGCGGGAAATGTTCTATTCATCTTTTTACAGGTCTTTACTATGGCCCGCATTGCGCAGCGATTGCAATGGCGAATACTTTGGTGCAGATAACAAAGTGGTGAAAGCAGGATTTAATTATTATACAACTCCTTCTTTATGGGATACGTACCGTAACAAAGATGTTTTTCTTTCCATCATATCACCGGCTGTTACACTGGATGTGATCAGATCAATGAAAGATATAGGTGATAAGAAAGGATTTATTCCTACTTTTTTTCATGGAGATCATGCGGCATCTTCTATAGCGGGCGCCTGGCTCCGCGGTATAAAAAACTTTGATGTAGAAGACGTTTATAAACTCTTATTAAGAAACGCAACTATCGAAGGAGGCGCAAGACCCTATATCAGCGAATACATACAAAAAGGATATATCAGTGAGCAGGACATTGCTGCACCGGTTGTAGAAACAAAAGCAAAGGCCGCTGTTTCAAAAACATTGGAATATGCGTATGATGATTATTCGGTAGCGCAGTTGGCAAGATCGCTGGGTGATTCACTGAACTATCACCTGTTTATGCAAAGGGCCAAGAATTACAAAAACGTTTTTGATAAAGCCAGCGCTTTCATGAGGGGCAGGCTGGAGAATGGTGATTGGATCAAAAATTTCGATCCCCAGTTTCCTTATTATGAATATATGTACCGGGAAGCGAATGCATGGCAACTTTCTTTCTATGTTCCTCATGATATGCAGGGCCTGGTTGAACTCTATGGAGGTAAAGATCGCTTTGAAAAAAAGTTAGATTCATTTTTTACTGTTCCCTGGAATCCTTCCTACATAGCAAGGAATGTAGAAAGCATGATCGGGCAATACTGCCACGGTAACCAGCCCGATCACGAAGCTCCTTATGCATACTACTTTATTGGCAAGCCGGAAAAATCACAACGCATTATAGACACGATCATGAGCAAGTTATATGGCATCGGCAAAGAACAGCTTGGCCTTAGTGGTATGGATGATGCAGGAGAAATGTCGGCCTGGTATGTATGGAATGCATTGGGGTTATATACATTTTCAGCAACTGATCCTTCTTACATAGTTACGGTACCCATTTTTGATGAAGTGCAGTGGCGGCAAACAAACGGGAAAACGCTGCTGATAAAAAAAAAGGGTACGGGTAGCAATTTGGAAAAGGTAATTGTTGATGGCAAAGAAGTAAATGGATACTTCATTTCACACGACTGTTTTTTGAACGGATCGAAAGTGGATATTTATACAAAATGATTGCAGGGATAAAATTCTAAGAAAGTTAAAAGATATTACATGAACAGAAAGCTGGTAGCCGGGGTTGATATAGGAGGATCGCATATTACTGTTGCATTAGTGGAACCGGTAACGAAAAGAGTGATAGATTGTACAAGAAAGCGCAGGGATATTGATGCATCTGCTGACGCCGGAAGTTTGCTTGATCAATGGTCATCGCTGATTAAAAAAAGTTTTGCAGAGGTTGGGAAACCGGTTAGTGAAGTGGGAGTGGCTATGCCGGGTCCGTTCGACTATGAACAGGGAATTTCTTTTATACAGGGACAGGAGAAATTTGATAAACTATATGGCGTAAATGTAAAGAATGAGCTGGCAGAACGATTAGGCATTGATGAAGACAATATTGTCTTTACGAACGATGCTGAATGTTATCTTAGGGGTGAGGTGGTTAGTGGTGCGGGAATTGGATACAATCGTATGATAGGTCTTACTATAGGAACAGGATTGGGAAGTGCTATCGCCATAGATGGTGAAGTGAAAGATGCAGATCTGTGGCGCAGTAAATTTAAAGACGCAATAGCAGAAGAATACTTATCGGCAAGATGGTTTATCAGGCGTTACAGTGAATTAACCGGTGTTGTAGTAAAAGATGTCAAACAACTGGCATTGTTGGGAAGAGAGGATAGCTGTGCACAAAATATATTTAAGGAGTTTAGCATTAATCTCGGAGCTTTTCTATTGCGGCATATAATGACGCATAATTTAGAAATGATAATACTGGGAGGAAATATTGCAAAGTCATACTCTTTATTTTCTTCGGCGCTTAATGACTATTTCATTGCGGAAGGAATAACAGTGGAAGTACGAACTGCGGGGCTTTGGGAAGATGCGGCGCTGATAGGAGGAGCGAGCCGGTTTTTCACAAAGCAGAAAGAGCTGAACTGATGCATATAACTATTATTGGTTGTATGCACAGGAGAGTATTAGTAACTTGATATTTGCTGATTAGGAACACGGATGACACGGATTGGAAGCCTGCCTGTCGGCAGACAGGGATCAACACAGATTTTATTTTGGATCTGGCTTCAAAGAGTTGTGTTGACCATGTGAGTTTTTTAATAAAGCATCCGTGTAAATCAGTTTAATCTGTGTCATCCGTGTTCGATAATAATTAAAAAATGAAAAAAATTTCCATAAAAGATATTGCCAGGCAGGCCGGGGTAGCACCTTCGACCGTGTCGTGCGTCATTAATGGAAAAGCAAAAGAAAGAAGGATCAGCGATGAACTGGCCCGTTCTATTGAAACCATTGCAAGAAAGGCGGGTTTTCGTCCCAACAGTACAGCAGTGAGCCTGCGAACAGGAAAATCAAATATTCTTGGACTGATAGTAGAAGATATTTCTAATCCGTTCTTTGCAACACTAGCCAAAGCAATAGAAGATGAAGCTTATTTGCATGGCTACAAGCTGCTTTATTGCAGTACGGAGAACAATGATTCAAAAGGGAACGAGCTGGTAAAAACATTACTGGATCAGCAGGTGGATGGCTTTTTGATCACACCTTGCAAGGGAATGAAAAAATCGGTGGCAGATCTGCTGAAGCAAAAAAAACCGGTGGTATTAATGGACAGACACTTCCCGGATATAAAAGCCTCTTCCGTTACAGTGCATAATTACAAAGGAGTGAAAGAAGGGATGAAGCACCTGGCACAAAAAGGCTATAACAACATTTCGTTTATTACGATAGATCTTGACCAGGTACAAATGCACGAAAGGGAAAATGCCTATCATGATGCTGTTGAGGAACTGGGTCTTCCCTTTTCAAAAGTGCTCAAGATGTCTTATGATCAACCTCACCAGGCATTTGTTGACCAGATCGCTGGCTTTATTCAGGAGAACCCTGGAGCAGATGCACTATTCTTTGCAACAAACTACCTCGGTGTATATGGATTGGAGAGCATAGGAAATCTTGAGCTGTCCATCCCGCAGGACCTCGCTATTGTTTGTTTTGATGATCATGACTTCTTTAAAATATACAAACCTTCGATCACCGTGATAGAGCAACCGATCCATGAAATGGCTGTCACTGCCGTCGGAATACTGATCAGGAATATCGAGAGCGGAAATGATGCAGATAAAAAAACCAACCAGGAGATAAAAGAGACCCGGTTGATTGTCAGAAATTCAACTTGAGGATAGCTGCTGTTATCCATCAATATAATAATTGTTAAATCTTATTTCCTTTCTGAAAAATGATTAACTTACTAAAAATTAAACCAACTGTGGAAAAGCATAGACTACCTGAAATGATAGATAGGTACCTCGCAGGTAAACTGTCCAGGGATCAGCAGCTTGAGCTGGATCAATGGTATGCTTCATTTGAAAATAAAAAAGAACTCTTTGAAGAAAATTCGCCTGCTATGCGTAAATTGCTGGCGCTGAAATTTTCTGAATTACAAAACAAGCTATTCAACGAGGAATTTGTGGCGGCAGAACATAGTGGAATAAGTTAAGGCCAACTAATACCAACACGAATTTTATTAAGCTGAAATAAATGCGATTGCATGAATATTGCTAATATGACTTACAAAAGTTACACGGACTTTGAACTGTTCCGTCGGGTTAAGGATGATGACTTCAATGCATTCAGTGAACTGTATAAAAGATACTGGCCCTCTTTGGTGAATGCTGCATTCAAACGATTAAACCGTAAGGATAAATCGGAAGACATTGCCCAG